>JBIPMY010000328.1:0-7084 GCA_044376335.1 Bryobacter sp. | reverse complement strand
GCCGTGGGCACGGCGAGCGAGAGGTTCATGTTCTCGGCAATGCGGGCAGCGGTGCCACGCAGGGGGACGAGTTGTTCAGCGGGGCCAAGTTCTTTGGGTGGAGCTGAGGCACGAGCGATAAGATCGCTGGAGGTGTTGGAGGGGGCGGGCGCTGCTGCCGGAGCTGCTGGAGCCTGCGCGGGTTTGGTTTCCACTGCTGGTATTTCCTTGGGGGTGCTTGTTCCGTTGGTTGCCGAGGTAGGGGATGGCGCATCTTCGTCGAAGATGCCCTTCCATGCAGTGTCAACGGCACTGCGATTGTTCAAGTACTCCTGATATAGCTCTTCGGCGAGCCAGTCGTTGAGCGAGGAGGACGCTGTTTCTGATGATGCAGACATGGAGTTGGGTGTGACGTATGCCCAAGCTTGTTCAGCAAGACACACTACTTTCCATGATAACGGAAGCCGGGGTGGTGATTCAGAAAGCTTAAGGAATCTCGATGCTTTAAGATGTAGAGATCGAAACTGATCTGACAACACTGATTGGGAAACTTCAAGCGGGCGATTCGGCTGCAGAGGCCGAGTTGTATGAATTGATTTACCCGGAACTGCGGGCGATTGCCCGGCAAAGGCTCGCTGGGGAGAACTATGCCTCAGAGAGCACGGAATCGATTGTGCATGAATGCTATGTGCGGCTGACCAAGAGTAATCTGCCGCCGGTGGAGAGCAGGGCACACTTTTTTGCGATGGTGTCGCGCCTGATGCGGCAGATTCTGGTAGACCATGCGAGAGCAAGGATGGCGCAGCGGCGGGACAAGCGCCTGGAAGTTGCACTGGAGCAGGTGCCAAAAATCGCAGATGCACTTCCAGACCGGCCGCCTGTGCTGGTGCGTTTGGACGAGGCTTTGAAGTCGCTCGCGGAGTTGGATCCCCACAAAGCCCAACTGGTGGAATTGCGTTATTTTGGGGGACTCACGGCGGAGGAGTCCGCTGAGTTTTTGTCGCTGGATGTGGTGGACGTACGGCGGGAGATACGTTACGCGCAGAACTGGTTGCGGCGAGAGATGGGGGCCTAGCGGCCGGTCTTGCGAAAGCGGTCCCAGCGACTGGAGATTCGGAATCGGAGGAGGGCCATCGTATACTCTGTTTGGCCCTGCGCGGCGCGGCGGTCGAGCGCTTGCATTGCCTGGGAGAAATAAGAGTCCACTTCTTTGGCGTTGCCTTTTGTTGCGGCTACATATCCACGGAGAGAGAGAAGGTCGGATTTGTGCCGCTCCCAATACGTTGCCTTGGGGTCAGGGAGGGTTGGCGAATTGAGGATGCGCTCGAAGTCATCGAGATATTGTTGCCACCGGTTGATTTTGGATGGCCCGATTTCGAGACCAAGGTAAATGGCCTCTGAATAAAAGATGAGTAACGATCGGTTAGATTGGACGTTGTGCACCGCTGAGTTCCACTTTTGAGCAAATTCGATTCCTGTACGAAAGTATTCGAGTGCCTCGTCGTTAAGATTACAGGCAGCGGCACATATGGCCAGCGTTTGGTGTACATCAGCGGCTAGTTTCCAGTAGTGAGGAGATTCGCCCACGTATTCTTTTAGTAGGGCAAGTTTGGGGAGAATGGCGCGTTCGTTCTCAAGCGAAGGAATTCTCTTGTTCTGGCGAAAGAGTCGCCTGGTATCTTCTTCGTGGGTAAGGATGGAAAGCTCAAGGGCAGGAACACTTCGAGGTTCATCACGGATCCATTGCTCGGAGAAGGGCATCAATTTGGCCAGGTGAGCATCTGCTTCCAGGGTGCGCATGCGGCTTCGCTTTAATGTTGTGAGGCGGCGCAATAGCTCCCCATAGCTATCACGGATTTTAGGGTCTTTCGAATGTTGCTGGCCCAAGCTGTCTCTCAGAAGAATCGCTTCCTCGAGAAATTCGATAGCGGTATCCAATCGATCGAGGCTTGCGCCAGTAGCTGTACTCTGCAGGATGGCAACACGCTGGTAAGCATCGGCAAGTTCACCACGCAGAGAAGAATCGTTTTTTGCAGCAGCTTGGAGGCTTGTAAGGTAGCTCAATGCTGTTTCGAGTAGCTTCTTGCGGGCATCGAGCGAGCCGGGGAGATCCTGAATAGCTGTGTCGAGGTCAAAGATTGCGACGCGGGCAAGAGACCGGAGTTCGCTAAAGCGGAGGCGGGCTTCCTGGTATTGGCGCCATGCGAGGCCGAGGGCGGTGGTGGCGATGATAAGTGCGGCGGCTGTGGCGATGGTGCCCCAGCGGTTACGACGGACGAGGCAGGTGGCACGGTATCTCCAGGTGTCGGGATGGGCTGTGACGGGTCGGTTCTCGAGCCAGCGGTTGAGGTCGTCACGCAGGGCGGCAGCGCTGTCGTAGCGTTGTTCTGGGTTGGTGTGAGTAGCTTTGCGAACGATGGAAAGCAGGCTCTGGTCAGAACGCGGAATTAGTTTATCGAGTATGCGACCGAGGGAGAAGAGGTCAGAGGCAGTAGTGGGTTCCGCGCCTGTCAGTTGTTCCGGGCTGGCATAGGCAAAGGTTGCGGCTTCAAAGGTTTGTTGATCGCGATCGAGGGCCTGGCCGATGCCAAAGTCGAGGAGCTTGGGCAGGGCATCGATGGTGATCAGGATGTTGCCCGGTTTGAGGTCCCGGTGGACGATCAGTTGTCGATGGGCGGCGCCAACGGCATCGCAAACTTTGGCCATGATCTGGATGCGCTGCTGGACGGGGAGAGTCTCGCAGTATTGGTCGATTCGCTGGCCTTCGACGTATTCCATGAGCAGGTAGGGCTGGCCGGAATATAGGGTGCCACTTTCGATCAGGGAGGCGATGTAGGGGTGAGAGAGGCGGGATACCAGACGGCGCTCGCGGTCCCATAGGGTAATTTGGCCGCTGCGGTGGAGGTGAGAATGCAGAATCTTGAGTGCGGCTTGGCGGGTGGAGCCTTCTTCTTCAAACAGAACGAGGAATACTTCGCCCGTGCCACCCTGGCCGAGCCGTTTTTCGATGAGGAAACGACCCACCATCGTCCCCGGCTCCAGAGTGTCCTGATCACTCCAGAGTCGGGCTTCCTCCTGGATGGCGGAAAGGAAATCTTCTTCGGAGTCGTTGTCGAGCGCTAGCAGGTTGAGTAATTGATTGCGAGCGTCAGGATCGAGATCGAGCGTGGACAGGTAAGCCGCGCGCTCAGACTCGGGAAGGCCAACGAGTTCGGCGAAGCAGCGAGCTTCGTCGGACAGTGTCATTGGGAAAAATCCTCCTCATTGTATTGTGCGTAATCTCGGAGGAAGTTTTAAGGAAACTTGAGTTGCGTTAGAAGGAGGGTTTGGATTTTAAGGAAAGTTTGGAGACTGAAAGTTTCCTTAAAAAGACTGACAGGGAAACTGTGGTTGCCTTTGGATTGGGTTGTGAAGCGAGTTGCGGGAATATTTCGCATAACCCGGTATGGCAACGAGGAGGTACGTGCATACGTACGGAACCCGCTGCCGCCGCAGGAGAAGCTCGAGTGTCTCGATTCTTTTGAGCGGTTTTTGCATTCAAAGACGCCGGGGGCCTCCGCTGATCAAGGCCGCGATGGCGCATGTTCAGTTTTAGAGCATACATCCTTTTCTGGACGGGAATGGAAGACTGGGCCGGCAGTTCATCACGCTGATATTGTGTTCTCAGAATATGATTCATGAGCCGATTCTGTACTTGAGCTTATTCTTCGAGCAGAACCGGGATCGCTGCTATGAGTTGCAGGCGGTTCGTGTGGATGGCGACTGGGAGAGCTGGATATTTTGAATGAGGGGACGAAGCCGCTGGGGCGGGCGGCATAGAATAGTCTCGACATGATTGAGGCCAAGAAGATAATTGCATTGCAGGGATTGCCGGATGGAGATCCGGCGGCGGCGCCGACTTCGACCAAGCGCTTTGCCGATGGTAAGGCGTGGAAGATCGAGATTCCTTCTACCGAAGGGCCGAAGGCTTTGGCGGTGGTGATTGAAGAGGCGGCCCGGCGGCGGGTTCCTGTGGATCGCATTAGCCAGGGTAGCGGCATCATGTTGCTTACCGATGACGAGATTCTCGAGATGGTTCGGCTGGGTACTGAGAACAACATCGAAGTGAATTTGTTTGTGGGGCCGAGGGCTACGTTTGATGTTGGGGCTCAGGTGTTTTCGCCAGCGGGCAAGTCACTTGGGTTGAGTTTGCGCGGGGCCGATCAGCTTGCGTTTGCGATGGAAGATGTTTTGCGGGCGCTACGGTTGGGGATTCGCTCGATTCTGGTTAGCGATCTTGGGAATTTGATGGTGATGGGGGAAGCGAAAAAGCGGGGCGATTTGCCTCCCGATCTGATCATCAAAACCAGTGTGATGATGGCACCTTGTAATCCGGCTTCGGCTCGTTTGCTCGAGGATCTTGGTGCTACTACAATCAATATCCCGAGTGATTTGACGATTCCTCAGATTGCCGGGATTCGGGCGGCCATTGATGCTCCGATCGACTTTTACGTTGAGGCACCCGATAACATTGGCGGCTTTCTTCGTTATTACGAAATACCGGAACTGATCCGGGTTGCAGCCCCGATTTATCTCAAGTTTGGATTGCGGAACTCACCGGACATCTATCCTTGCGGGACGCATATCGAGAATACGGCGATTGCGTTGACTCGGGAGCGCATGCGGCGCGCGGAGATGGCGCTTGGGTTTATTGCGCGGAGCCAGGCTTAGGAGTTTTTGCCGGCGTTGCGTGGCGGCGAGGCTTTCGCCTTGGCGGCCCTGGATTTTGGCTTGTCTTCGTTATCCTTGGGGCCCCGGCCAGGTGTGGACTTGGCCTTGATCTCGATCGGCGTGGGGCCGAAGTTGAAGTGCTTGCGGATCTGGTTGATCAGGAAGCGCTCGTCGGAGAAGTGCAGCGGCTTTGATTTGTCAGTGAAGACAACGAATGTCGGGGGGCGCACGCTGGCCTGAGTGATGTACTTCACCTTCATGTTCGTCTCATGAGTGATGTAGTCAACAAAGCGGTTGAGTTCACCGGTGGTGACGCGCTTGTTCATCGCTTCCTGCGCGCTCTTGACCAGGCCGAAAAGGCGCTTGACGTTGGTGCCCTTGGTGGCTGAGATGAATTCGATGGGCGCGTATTCGAGGAACTTCATGGTGTCGCGAAGTTCTTCGGCAAATTCCTTAGACTTGCGCGTCGGGTGGGCGTCCCACTTGTTCACCACCATGATGATGGGGCGGCCTTCTTCGTGTGCGTAGCCGGCGATGTGCGCGTCCTGGGCGGTTGCGCCTTCGAGGGCGTCAATCACGACGACAACGATATGGGCCATGCTGATGTGACGGCGAGCCATCATGACGCTGAGTTTTTCAGCCATCTCGGTGGTCTTGCCTTTACGGCGAATACCAGCCGTATCGACGAAAGTGAATTCCTGATCGTCCACGGTTACGGTCTCGTCGACAGCGTCGCGGGTGGTGCCGGCGACGGGTGAGACGATGGCGCGCTCTGTGCCGGTGAGGGAGTTGAGAAGTGTGGATTTGCCTACGTTGGGGCGGCCGATAATGGCAACCTTGATGGGGCGCTTCTGCGGAATGACTTCGATCTCGGGGCCTTCCGGGAAGGTGGCCGTGATGTGCTCGAGAAGGTTGTCGATGCCGATGCGGTGCTCGGCGGAGATGGCGATTACGGGGCTAAGACCGAGGACGTGAAAGTCGCTGGTATTGACCTCAATCTTGTCGACGTCGATCTTGTTGACGGCCAGGGTGATCGGCTTGCCGAGGCGGCGCAGCATCTGTGCGAGGTCACGATCGGCTGAGGTGATTTCGGTGCGGCCATCGATTACGAAGACAATCTGATCTGCCTCGTCGAAGGCTTTTTTTGCCTGTTTGAGGATGTTGGAGGGGATGAGTTCGTCGTCGTTCGGGATGATGCCGCCGGTGTCAATTACGTGAAAATGACGGTCGCGGTATTTACCGACGCCGCGAATACGGTCGCGCGTGATGCCGGGTTCATCGCCTACGATGGAACGCCGGGTACCGGTTATCGCGTTGAATAGAGTGGACTTACCCACATTTGGTCGTCCAACGATGACGACAGTGGGATTGTCGGGGCTTTCAGCCATTGCAACCTTAGGGTAGCAGTTACGGGGGCGGCGCGAGCGGCAAGATGCCACAACGTGCGACCATATAGATTACCCAACCCATGCCTTTTTATCCTGAGAAGATCCGAAACATCGCTATTGTTGCGCACGTAGACCATGGAAAGACGACGCTGGTCGACACCATGTTGCGGCAGAGTGGCATCTTTCGAGCCAATGAAGAACTGACTGACCGCGTAATGGATTCCAACGACTTGGAACGTGAGCGCGGCATTACCATCCTTGCCAAGATTACCGGCCTGAATTACAAGGGCGTCAAGATCAACATCTGCGACACCCCGGGCCACAGTGACTTTGGCGGTGAAGTGGAACGAGCCCTGAAGATGGTAGACGGCGTTATGTTGCTTGTCGATGCCAGCGAAGGCCCGCTGCCGCAGACGCGCTACGTGTTGTCGAAAGCGCTTGAAGCCCACCTCACCCCGATCGTTGTCATCAACAAGATCGATCGCCCCGACGCACGCGTGCAGGAAGTACTGAACGAGATCTATGACCTGTTCATCGATCTTGATGCGCAGGAGCACCAGTTGGAATTCCCCGTGGTCTACGCGATTGGCAAAATCGGCGTAGCCAAGATGAACATGGAGGACGAGAGCGAGACGCTTGAGCCTCTGTTTGAGACGATCGTCAAGCATATCCCGCCTCCGAAGGGTTCGGCTGAAGCCGAGCTGCAGATGCTGATTGCGAACCTCGATTACTCAGACTACCTGGGCCGTCTTGGTATTGGCCGTGTTGTCAACGGCACGCTGAAGCATGGTTCTGAAGTGTCGATTGCCAAGCTCGATGGCAGTTTCCAGAAGACTCGCATTACGAAGATGTACAGCTTTGAAGGCCTCAAGCGCGTAGAAGAAACCGAAGCGTATCCGGGCAACATCATTGCTATTGCTGGCGTCGAAGGCATCACGATTGGTGAGACCGTTACCAGCGTTGAGAACCCGAAGCCACTGCCCAAGATTCACATTGACGAGCCGACG
>JBIPMY010000326.1:0-7113 GCA_044376335.1 Bryobacter sp. | reverse complement strand
TGAGGTTCTAATAGCAGCCTTGAGAAGAAGCATTGATGAGATTCGGCTCCTAAGGCGTCCTTCGGCGAGCAATCCTTCGCATCATGATCTTTCATGATCCATCATGATTGAGCTAAAATGTTGAATAGAAGGAGACACAATGTCGCAAGAAAGAGAAAAATTCGCAACTCAGGTGAACTCAGAGATCCTTGCCGTTGTCAGATCTCTGGCTCAGAACGAAGGCCGACAAATTCAAGCTCTCGTTGATGAAGCTTTGGCCGATCTAATTGAAAAACGGAAGAAGACGCAGCCTCGGTCGCATGTCATGGGGGCTTATCTCGCAAGCCACGAAAAATATAGCGAGCTATACAAGAAGCTGGCGAAATGAATGATTATCTGACCATGGCCGAGATACTCGCCATGCATGAGGATCAGATCAATCGCTATGGCGGGTCAACCGGAGTTCGCGACCACGGCTTGCTCGAATCCGCCTTATACCGGCCGCAAACCGGCTACTACGCCGACTTGATCGAAGAAGCCGCAGCCCTTTGGGAGAGCCTTGCTCAAAATCATCCTTTCATTGATGGCAATAAGAGGACGGCTTTCGCAGCAACCTATACATTTCTCGCAATCAACGGAGCCCAATTGACCGCTGATGCGGAGGAAACATTCGTTTTTATCTCGGGCTTGTATGAGCGAGGCGAGTTTGATTTTGACCACTTGCTACCGTGGCTGAGAAGCAATGTTGCTCGTCGCTCAATCTAGGATGCACAGTGCTTAAAGCCGGGCTCCTGATGATTCGCCGTATTCCATTGTGGGTCCAGTACTGATCGAATCAGATTCAGAGCTTGGAGCGAAGTTCCTGGATCAAATGAAGGAGGCTGAAGGCCTCGACTGACTTTGTCAAGGGATAGCGATCCTCCGCGGCGTGAACGACAAAGGCCCTTGTGGGCTGAAGGTCTTCGATGGCCTGATAAAAGCCCCGGCTCGGTTTGGCGGAAAGTCCCCGCTTGATCTCAACAGCCCACACTGATCCATCTGGATGCTCCAGGATCAAATCGATCTCCGCGCCAGCCGCAGTTCGATAAAAATACGCTTTTGCGGGCCAGGGCGCAACGGCCAGGACTGCTTCGGGGACGAAGACCTCCCAACTTGCTCCCACTACAGGATGACCAGAAAGTTGAATCCCGTCGCCAAGCCCCAGGAGGGCATGGACGATGCCGGAATCGCGGATGTACACCTCCAATCGCTTGCCAATGTTGGCATGGAAGGGCGGCAATCGGCGCACAAGAAGTAGATCGGAAAGCAAGTCGATGTAGCGAGTAACGGACTGCGTGCTCACTTCAAGGGCACGCGCAATCGAAGATGCGTTCAAAATGCTGCCTTGAAGATGAGCAAGCATGGTCCAAAGTCGATCCATAGTGACTGAAGGAACACGAGGCCCGAACATGGGAAGATCTCGTTCAAGGTAAGTTCGAATAAAGTCTTTTCGAAGATCAAGGCTGACGCCGTCAGAATCAGCAAGAAAAGCGTCAGGGAAGCCACCTCGCAGCCAAAGCAATTCCTGTGAGCGGCGGTCTACGGCCACTTCCTCCACGGTAAAGCCTGTCATTTCGATGAAAGAAATTCGTCCAGCAAGGCTTTCGCCAAATTGGCGCAACAAGTCGATGGCGGCAGATCCAAGGATCAGGAAGCGGCCTTATCCCTTCTCTTTTCTCCTGCCTTTGTCAATTACTCCTCGTAACGTCTTAAAGATTTCTGGCATACGGTGAATTTCATCCAGAATGACCAGTCGGTCTTCAACACTTTCAAAGAACAGAGCCGGGTTTTCAAGGCGAGCCCGATCATCACGGTCCTCAAGATCGAGGTAGACGGCGTTCCTGGCTTGCCCAATCTCCAGGGCAAGCGTAGTTTTACCAACCTGACGGGGACCAAGCAGGGCTACAGCAGCTTGTCTCGCCAGAGCTGATTGAACGGCAGGCGTTACCAATCTCGGAATCATCCTTGTATTTTGTCCACGAGATGGACATATTACAAGGTAGGGATTTTTCTTGGGACCAGCTTAAAGAAGCGCCCGCTGTCGGTGACGATGTAAATCGCCCCTTCCGGGCCCTGCACCACATCCCGCAACCGTTCTCCCAGATCAGTCAGAAGGTGCTCTTCACCACTCACCTTGTCACCATTCAGCGACAGCCGAACCAGATGCGTACTGCCCATCCCACCAATGAAAAGGCTATTCTTCCAAGCCGGAAACATAGCACCTGTATAGAAGGTCATGCCGCCGGGGGCAATGACAGGGTCCCAATAATAAACGGGTTGCTCCATGCCTGCCTTGGCCTGAATGCCCCCAGTGATCGCACCTCCACCGTACTCGATCCCATAAGCAATCGTCGGCCAGCCATAATCTTTGCCCTTGCGAGCAATGTTCAATTCATCACCGCCGCGCGTACCATGTTCGATCGTCCAAAGCTCGCCCGTAACAGGATGCAGCGCCGCACCCTGAATGTTGCGATGGCCGATAGACCAGATCTCAGGCATCACCCCAGGCTTGCCAACAAACGGATTGTCTTTAGGGATAGAGCCGTCCGGATGGATGCGAACCACCTTGCCGAGCAATCCGTCCAGACGCTGCGCCTGCATGCGGCCTTCAGTGATCGAACGATCACCAGTCGTAACAAAAAGAGTTCCGTCACGACCAAAAACCAGCCGGCTCCCGAAGTGCAATGTCGACTTGAGCGAGGGCGTCTGGTGAAAGATCACCTGCACGTTTTCAACTCTCGGCGACGTCCCCTGAATCAACTTGCCCCGTGCCACAGCAGTGTTATTGGTGCCATCGTCGTTACGTTCTGAATAGCTCCAGTAAATGAGCTGGTTGCTGGCAAAGTTCGGATCAAGAGCAATACCCAGCAGTCCACCCTGGCTGCGCGAATCCACTGCCGGAAGGCCCGCCACAGCTTCCGAGATCTTGCCGTAAGGGCTAACAATACGCAGCCGCCCTGGCTTCTCAGTGATGAGAATGTCCCGGTTCGGCAGAAAGGCCATGCCCCAGGGTTGCTTCAGACTATTGGCGATCGGAACCACCTCAAAGGTGACATTGAGCTTTTGCTGAGCGATGCGGGTTTGCCCCGGGAAAGCGGGCTTCTGGCCAACTCCATTCGGCGGACGAGTCTCGACTTGGGTAATCAGGGGCAGGAGGAGCCAGAGGTGCAGCATTGTAGTACGTTTCCCCTTCACCATAGCGCAGGCCAAGACTGCTAAATTCGGGTTAAGCCTATGAGTGCTCTCCGATTCTTCCTGACACTGCTCTGTGCCGCCAGCCTCGTTCTGCCGCAGATTTACACCAACAAAGAACTGAAGCTGGAATTGCGTGAAGCCGGTGCAGGCGCGTTTACAGGCACGCTCACAATGGAAGGGCAAACCTATCCCGTGACAGCCCGAGGCACAGCCGCAGACCTGAAGGGTGAGTTTACCGTGGGAGCAAATCGCTTTCCATTCACAGCCCGCTGGGACGGTTCACGGATGACTCTAAACTCGGGTGGTGTCGATCACGTGTTGAATCGCGAGAGCGGCACCACGCAGTTGCATCGCCACGCGATGGGTTACTCACTACGCCTGGCACCAGGCTGGACGGCAACCGACAATCCCGACGGAATCATTTTGCTGCCCGCAGGCGTCAGCTTTGAAGCAGGCCGCAATGACAATCCAGAAGTCTACATCGCAATGGTGAAAGACGGTTACTCGCCGGCTGAAGAAGCAAAACTAGTACAAGGCCTGAGTGCTGCGTTTACCCAGGGCACCGGCACCGTACAGCGCAGTGGAGTCAAAGAAGCGATGACCTTCGGGCCCCGCCAGGGGGCGGCTTACCGTTGGGATATTCGCGACCCCAAGGCGGGCCGCAACCTGGCCTTCGATATTTTTGGAGCACCCGAGGGCAGCCGCTACTTTGCCTTCATCTCCGTTGGAACAGCAGAGCGCGTCAGGCAACGCGAATCCGAAGTGCGCCAAATGATGGCATCGATGACCTTTGAGGCACCCAAGACAGGTCCTCTCTCAGACGCAACACCCCTGGCCCAGCAGTGGCTACAAAAGCTAAAAGGCCGCATGATTCGTCAGATGTATGCCTATTCCGGCATGAGCAGCGACAAATATCACTACATCAACGCTGACGGCACCTATGTTTACAAAAGCAGCAGCATGGTATCGGTAGATGTCTCCGGTGCCAGCGCCATGGGCAGCGGCGCAAATGCCAACCGTGGCCGCTGGAAGATCCGCGATGTATCGGGACAAGTATTTCTTGAGGTGCAATATCAAAGCGGTGAAACCAGAATGATGCGCATCACGCAGGATGAGCGAAACTGGTATCTCAATGGAGAGAAGGCCTTCGCGGTAGACCCGAAGTAACGCTATGAAAATTGCCTTGTGTTTGATGCTGCTGGTAATTCCAGTCTGCGCCCAGCGCCGTGATCTTGTGGTGGAGTCAAATCAACGTCTGGCCCTGGTGGTAGGCAACGCAGCATACCCCAAGTCGCCGTTACGCAATCCCCTCAATGACGCTCGCGCCGTAGCTGGCTCTCTGAGTGAACTTGGCTTTCAAACTGAAACCGCCTTCGACTTGCCATTGCGAGCGCTTGAAGCAAGCGTCAACCGCTTCGTATCGAAGGTACGAACTGGCGACACCGTAGTGTTTTATTACGCCGGACATGGCATTCAGCTCGAAGGCGAAAACTATCTGGTACCAATCGATTTCGACGCCAAAGATGAAGCCGACGCAAAGTACGTATCTTACTCAGCCTCGCGGGTTCAGGAGCGAATCGAAAAAGCAGGCGCGCGTGTCATCGTTGTCATTCTCGATGCCTGCCGCAACAACCCCTTTCAGGCAACACGTTCTGCCGGCGGCGGCCTCGCCGCAATGGGCAGCGGCAAGGGCACCCTCATTGCCTTCGCCACGGGCCCAGGCAAAACGGCCGACGACAATCCGCGCGGTGCCAATGGATTGTTTACCTCGCATCTGATTTCAACCCTGAAGGAACCAGGTTTGAGTCTCGACCAGGTATTTAGCCGCGTGCGGGAGAAGGTCTATCGGGAATCTGATGGCAGGCAAGTACCCTGGACCGTATCCAGTGTCATCGGTGATGTCTACCTGCGCGGAGGAACTGCAGCAGCTCCTCCGGTTGTAGTGAATCCGTTATCCCGCAAGACCGAGGCACCCGTTGAGCCCCAATCCGGCGACCTCCTGCGCGAAGGCAATCAGGCGCTCGAGCGCGGAGATTTTCAGGATGCAATCGCTAAAGCGCAAACCCTCTTGCGCACAAATCCGAATCACAAAGAGGGCCTGCTCTTGCTCACCTCCGGATATTACCGGACACAAGATTGGGTTCATTTTGTGAACACGGCAAAGCAGGCCATCGAAGCTGGCAACACGATTCAATTCATGATGGGGCACCACCACACCCTCACCGGTGCGCACGCGTCGGTACTTGCAATCTCAAAGGAGAAGATCTCCTACAAGTCACTCGGTGGCACCTGCAACCAACCCGCCTTTGAATATCCACTTGCCAGCTTGACTTCAGCCCAGGTGCAGAACTCAAGACAAAACGAAGTGTTCTTGAACGTAAAGGTCTTGGATGAAAAGAGCAAGGTCAAGAACCTCAACTTTGCCGATCCCGATAGCACCATTGCTCAGGACGAGAACGGCTTACCCAAGGTAGTCTCTCCGCCAAAGGCTGCAGCGCAATTACAAGCCGTAGGAGCTGTATTAATGAACGCCCGCCGCTGATATGATTCCCTCTAAAGTCACATGCTCTCCCGAAATACTCTGTTGTATGGAACCAGCGAGGCTCCTGCGCCGCTCCTGGCTCTCAACGCCGGTCCGCTGAGGCTTTTCTTTCAAAACGGCGACTTACGCTTCATCACCTGTGCCGGCCGCGAAGTCCTGGCAAGAGCCTATGCCGCAGTACGCGATTCCAACTGGGGAACCGTTCCAGGCAAGCTGTCTCAACTGAAAATCGATTCCCGGCGAGACCGCTTCCACATCCGCTACGAATCCGATCACAACCAGCAACCCATACACTTTCGCTGGCAAGCAGAAATCACCGGCCAACCCGACGGAAAGATCACCTTCCAGATGGAAGGCAAAGCCTTAACCACCTTCAAGCGAAACCGCATCGGCTTCTGCGTGCATCATCCCTTGAACGGCTTTGCCGGGCGCGAGTGTGAGGTAGAGACGGCGCAAGGCTGGAAGAAGGATCGAGTGCCATCCGCAGTAGCACCCCATCAGCCCTTCCTGGGAATGAAGGCCATCCGGCACGAGATTGCACCGAGTTGCCAGGCCGAAGTACGCTTCACCGGCGACCTCTTTGAGATGGAAGACCACCGCAATTGGACCGACGGCAATTTCAAGACCTACGGCACCCCGCTCAGTCTTCCCTTCCCTGTGGAGCTTGCCGCAGGCCCGGTAATCCAGCAGAGTATAGTCATTCAGCTCATTGGCCGCGCCCCCAAACTGGTGAGCTTGCCATCCAGGGCTCCGGTAAAAATCACAGCACAAGGCGAAGCAAGAGCATTACCAGAAATCGGAGTTGCGGCAGCGTCGAGCTCCTGGCTTCCATCCACAGCGCAATTAGACCGTCTCAAGGCACTGAAACTCTCGCACCTGCGAGTAGAAGCAGCAACACTCGCCAAGCCCGAACCTGAAGTGACGGCCCTGAATCTGCCACTCGAATTAACCATCTTGCTTGGTGCAAATGCCAGGCCGCAACTGGAAGAAGCCGCGGCCCGAGTCAAAGATCTGAAGCTGAATCTGAGCCGCTGCATCATCTACGAAGAAAAGAACATCGTAAGCACAGCCGAGGCGGTAAAGCTGGCCCGCTCGATTTTGCCCTCTACCAGAATTGTGGGAGGCACCCGCGCAAACTTCGCGGAGATCAACCGAAACCGGCCTCAGCCCGGCAGCTTCGATGGAGTCTCCTTCACCATCAACCCGCAAGTACATGCCTTCGACAATTTGTCCCTGGCCGAAAACAGCGCCGCCCAGCGAGATGTCGTCATAAGCGCGCAAGCCTTCTGCGGCACGATGCCGATCTTCATTTCCCCCGTTACCTTCAAACAACAGTTCAACGCAGCAGCAACAGGAGC
>JBIPMY010000325.1:0-7138 GCA_044376335.1 Bryobacter sp. | reverse complement strand
GATTGCCAAGAGCCTCGGCTACACGGTGGTCGAGCAGGGGATTCCGCGCGAGTTGCTCTATGTTGCCGATGAAGTATTCTTCACCGGTACGGCAGCAGAAGTTTCGCCGATCCGGAGTATTGACCGCATCACGATTGGTTCGGGCAAGCGTGGGCCGATCACAGAAAAAATTCAGACCAAGTTCTTTGGAATTGTGGATGGAAGCTTGCCGGATGAGTTTGGCTGGCTGACTCCGGTTCCCCAAACCGTCGCCGTATAGATCGAATCGCTGCTCACCTTCACCGGCTGGCCACCTCCCCCGAGATTCTCCAGCCTGCGTCAGGGAGCAGCGACGATCTTGACCAGTTTTAGCAGCCGCACCGAGACTCTGGCAAGGAGAAAAGGTGCGGCTGAAGCGTTTTTGCACGACTTTTATTTCGTGCGTTTTGATGGGCTTAGCGGCCTGTTCTTGTGGACAAGGTGTGAATAAAACAGAATGCGAACAAAATGTTTTGGCTTTGATTACCGTACCGGAGAACCCATCCGCGTGGAGTTTGGTGTGGCGATTGAAGCGGTGGACGATTGGGTAGGGCCCACCGATCAGATCGATACCTGGATTGCTCCAGGATTTATAGATCTTCAGGTGAACGGATTCGCAGGGGTCGACTATTGCTCGGGCAATTCTTCGCTCGAAGAGATTGGCCGTTCGATACGCGAACAGTTCGCAACCGGAGTTACGCGGATTTATCCGACGGTGATTACGGGCTCTGAGGCTGACATGCAGGCGGCGTTCCGGAATATCGTTAAAGCCAAACGCGAATTGCCGGAGGGGGATGCATTTGAGGCGATCCATGCCGAAGGGCCGTTTATCTCGGCTGAGACAGGGCCGCGCGGGGCGCATCCGGTGGACCAATGCCGTCCTCCGCAGATCGAGGAATGGAAGCGGATGCAGGGTGCGGCCGAAGGGCATATTCGTCTGCTCACTTTGTCGCCCGAGTATGAGGGTACAACCAAACTGATTGAACACGTGGTTGGCGAAGGTGTAGTTGTGAGCATTGGCCATACGAAGGCGACGACGCAGCAGATTGCCGATGCGGTGAAGGCTGGGGCGACCATGTCGACTCATCTGGGCAATGGTTCGCATGCGGTGCTGCCGCGGCATCCGAATTACATCTGGGACCAGTTGGCCGAAGACAAACTGTCGGCGAGCTTTATTGCGGATGGAATTCATGTGCCGGCGAATTTTTTGAAGGTGGCCATTCGGGCCAAGGGGCTTGAACGGTCTGTGCTGGTTACGGATGCTGTAATGCCGGCGGGTTGTGAGCCGGGAGATTACGCGTTGGGTGAGATCGAAGTTACGCTGCATCCGGGAGACCGGGTGACGCTGCGGGGTGGCAATCAACTGGCTGGTTCGGCACTCAAGATGGATGTTGGTGTTTCGTATCTGATGCGCATGGTTGGCCTGAGCATGCGAGAGGCGGTGACGATGGCCACAACAAACGCCGCGCGAGTTGGTAGAGTGGGTGGACGTATGCGTGGATTGAACCCCGGAGAACGAGCCGATCTGGTGGAGTTCTCGTTCGACAAGGCAACTAAAGAGATCAAAGTGGAACGCACCTGGCTGGGCGGACGGCTGGTGTACGGGTAGATGGGAGCCTGGAGCCTGAATCCGCTGGTATGGTTTGAGCGTGCGCGCGACGGCAGCCAGGCCTGCGGGCTGTTTGGAATGTTGCACTGGATCGTCCTGGCGGCTGTGATTGTGGCGATGTATTTTGACCAACGGGAACTGCTTGGGGTCAACATCTGGTTGAAGCCGGCTAAATTTCTCATCTCCGGCGCCATTTATTTATGGACGCTCGGTTGGTTACTCAACTATGTCGAAGCGCCGATTGTGGCGCGCTCGAGTCTGGGCACGATTGCGAGCCTTGTGATGGTGCTCGAAAATGTTGCGATTTGTGGTCAGGCATTGCGGGGTGAGCGCAGCCACTTCAATATTTCAACGGGCTTTAACGCCACGCTGTTTAGCGTCATGGGAATCATGATTGCCCTGAATACGATACTGCTGGTGGTGCTGCTGTGGTGGTTCTTCACCAGTGCGGCACCGATGCCGGCCGGGGCACTTTGGGGGTGCAGGTTGGGTGTTCTGTTGGCCGTGCTGGCGAGTCTCGAGGGCGGCTACATGGCCTCATCGATGGCTCACACGGTTGGTATGAAAGACGGAGGCCCCGGGATTCCCATACTCAACTGGAGTAAGGAAGCCGGGGACCTGAGGATCTCTCACTTTATTGGCCTGCACGGGATGCAGGTTTTGCCGCTTGGCGGTTTTCTGCTGAGCGAGTTGGGGGCCAGTGCCGGGGTGTTTATCCTGGCGCTATTTCACTACGGCGCGTTTGTGTTGACCTTTCTGCAGGCGGTGGCAAAGAAGCCGCTTCTGTTTTAGGGGTTGGCATGATGGCTTTTGTTTCTTCGCGCCAGCGCTTGAGCCTGAGGTAAAGGCTGGAGCGGCGGGCGGGGTCTGACTGGCTCAGGTCTTTCTTTTCGCCAACGTCGGTTTTCAAGTTGTAGAGCTCGGTGCGGCCGGTTTCGAAGTCTTCAATTAGCTTAAAGTCTCCGTCGATGACGGCTCCACCAGGTTTGCCGCCGGCACCATGGTAGTGCGGATAGTGCCAATAGTAGATGGGCTGCTCTTTGCGGTTGAAGAGCGGGGTGCCGTCGATGTTGTTGGGGACGGGTTGCCCGAGCCAGGAAAGAATGGTGGGCAGGAAGTCGATGGAGCAAGCGGGGTTGTCGATGACTGTAGCTTGCTTTTTGCGCGGATCATGGATGATGCAGGGGACGCGGATGCCGCCTTCGTAGAGATAGCCCTTCTGTTGGCGCAGTGGCTGAATGGAAGTAGTGCTTTTGCCGTTGAGGCTAGTGAGGGCTCCGTTGTCAGACGTCAGGATAATCATTGTGTCCTGGGCGATACCGGAGCGTTCGAGCTGTCGGCGGATGGAGCCGATGGAGTTATCGATTGTTTCAATCATCGCGGCGTAGGTTGGACTGATGACGCTCGAATTTCGGTAGTTGGATATCATCTCCTGGGTTGCGCCGAGAGGAGTGTGAACGCCGAAGTGGGGCAAGTAGAGGAAAAAGGGTTTCTTTGCTTCCGCCTGTTTGGCCACCCACTGGTTGGCGAGTTTGGTGAGGTAGGCGGTGAGTTCGGTACCGGCTGGAGCGTCAGCAAGGCCGGGCATAGTGAAGGGCGCAAGGTACCTGTTGGGCTGGCCCTTATCATCGCCGCCGACGTTTAGATCAAAGCCCTGATTGGTGGGGCTGAAGCCGGCACCGCCGAGATGCCATTTGCCGAAAGAGGCTGTGGCGTAGCCGAGGGGCTTGAGGTATTCGGCGATGGTTTTTTCAGAGAGTGCAAGTTCTTCTTTGGTTTGAGGGGTTTCGAGTTTGGCCCCTGCCGGTGGTTGCAGGCCGGGGATCCAATCGGTGATTCCGGTGCGGGTGGGATATTTGCCGGTGAGGATGCTGGCGCGGGTGGGCGAGCAGACCGGGCAGGCGGCGTAGAAGCGGTTAAAGAGGGCAGACTCTTTGACTAGTTCGTTGACGTTGGGCGTGGGGTAGGGAACTGGATTTGCTTCGGTGGAATAGCAGTTGAAGTCCTTGTAGCCGAGGTCATCGACCAGGATGAGGATGACGTTCTGGGGCGGCTTGGGCTGTGCCAACAGTGGCAGTGCAGCGGTGGTGAGGAATTGGCGGCGGTTGATCATGCGATTCGGTTCCTTTTGTATGGACGGCTGGAGTAGCGCTGGCATTCTTTGGCGAGTTCGCTTTCGGGCGCAAGGGCGACGCCGTGGTTGTAAGCGGTAGTGGCTTCCTTGTGTCGATCGAGGAGGTCGAGGGTTTGGCCGAGGCGGAGGCAGGCCATGATGGCGGTATTGAGGTCGAGACGGTCGCGGGCGTTGACGGCGCGTTGGAGTTCAGGGATGGCCTTGTCGTATTCGTCGAACCAGAAGAGCAGATTGCCTTTGAGGTAAGCAAGTTTTTCGGGCTGGATGCCTGAGACGGAGTTGAGCTGGAGGAGGGCTTTGTCGCGTTCGCCCAGATCGGCGTACATGTGGGCGAGTTCGATACGGAAGAGGTAGTTACGGGGATAGGACGTGATGAGGCCTTCGAGAAGAGGGACGGCCTGGGCTGAGCGTTTTTCGCGGCGGTAGATAGCAGCGAGGAGGACTTTGGCATCGGAGCGATTGTTGACGCCTTTGGCGGCAACCTCTTCGAGAGTGCGGATGCCGCCGTCGCGGTCTCCGCGGATGCCGGCGAGGAAGCCCATTAGTTTGTAAGTCCAGGACAGACTGCCGACGATGTAATCGTGGAGGCCAAGGATGATTTTGGCGTCGATGTAAGTGGGGTCGGCATCGATTGCGAGCTGGGCATGTTTGCGGGATGCAGTGGAATCTTTGAGGGCATCGAGCCAGGCCTTGCGGACGAGGAAGCTGTAGTTGGCTCGCAGGCCGTAGGTGATGGCGATGGAATAGAGGCCATAGGCATCTTTGGGGTTTTTGGCGATGCGGGCCTGAGCGAGGGTGAAAGCAGAATTGATGGCGTTGTCAAAGCCTGAGTGTTCTGCTTCGGTGGGGTTCATGCGTTCGCGGCGGAGGAAGGGGTTGGTGCCCGAGACAAGCTCTGATTCGAGGGCGCCCGCTTTAAGCATGGCGCGGTAGAGGATGGTTTGGGCGATGTAGTTCTGGCAGTGGGGATTTGAAGGGTCTTTGGCGGCAGCTCGCTGAAAGACAGTGAGTGCTTCGTCGTACTCGATGTTGTTGCCATGGTCAAAGCCCCGGAGGATATCCGGGGCGATGGGTGGCACGGCAAAAGCGAGACTGAGAAGCAGAGGCAGCATTAAAGGCCTTTTTCGAGTGGAAGGGCGAGGGGCTCTTCTACGAGGAAATCGAGGGAGCGCATTTCGATGAGGGCAGCGCGGATGGCGGCTTCGCGGGCAGGTTCGACGGTGATGACAAAGGGGAGGTTGGCTTTGTCGTCTGACGGAAGCTGGAGGACAGCGTCTATAGAGATTCCGTTGCTCGCGAGAATCTTGCCGAGTGTGGCGATGATGCCGGTGGCGTCCTTGACGCGGAAGCGGAGGTAGTAGCCGGAGGTGAAATCGTCGGAAGAGGCGAGGGTGGCCTGCTTGAGTTTTTGGAAGCTGAAGGGAGAGACGCGGAGGCTGGCACCGGATTTCAGATCGCGGGCGGCACGCATGATGTCAGAAACAACGGCGACACCGGTGGGAAGGGGGCCGGCGCCGCGGCCGTAATAAAAGGTGTCTTGTCCTGCAGCACCGCGGATCCAGATGGCGTTGTATGCGCCGAGGACGCTGGCGAGGATGGTGGACTTGGGGATGAGTGTAGGGCGGACGGAGAGGGCGAGACCGGCGGCGGTTTTCCGGGCGGCGCAGATCAGGCGGATGGTATGGCCGAGGGTGTGGGCGTATTCGAAATCGAAAGGCGTAATGCGGCTGATACCTTCGCAATAGATCTCGGTTGGATTGACATGCTGGCCGAAGGCGAGTTGGGAGAGAAGAGCGAGCTTGGAGCGGGCGTCGTAGCCTTCGACGTCGGCGGTGGGGTCGGCTTCGGCGTAGCCGAGGCGCTGGGCTTCAGCGAGGACATCGGCGAAGGCGGTGCCTTTCGATTCAATCTCGGTGAGGATGTAATTGGAGGTGCCATTCAGGATGCCGAAGAAGGCTTCGATGGAATCGGCAGAGATGCCTTCGCGGAGGACGGCGTGGATGGGGATGCCGCCGGCGACACTTGCTTCCATGTGGATGGTGGTGCCGTTGGCGGTGGCGAGATCGAGAAGCTCTGCGCCTTTGAGGGCCATGAGTTCTTTGTTTGCGGTGACGACGGGTTTGCCGGCTTTGAGGGCGGCTTCGATGGCTTCGAGAGCGGTAGTGGTGCCACCGATGAGTTCGCAGACGATATCGACCTGATCGGAATGTACAACGTCGGTCCAACGGTCTGTGAGGAGGGCACCAGTGGGAAAGTCTGAAACATTTTTGGTAAGAATGTTTCGGCTGGAAACAGCGGTGACAGTGAGCGGGAAGCCGAGTTTGGCCTGTAGTTCTAACGAGTTGGACGAGAGGATTTGAAGAGTACCGGAGCCGACGTTTCCGGAGCCGATAATGCCGATGCGAACAGGTTTCATAAAGCTTTAGGGTACCTTATATGATTCAGGGGATTAGGTTTAGGTCGAAGTCCGGTTTGAGGTTGTTCTGCGATTGTTCGCGCCATTTCTGCTCCTGGCGGAAGTTGCGGGAAGCATTGCCGAATCTGCGTCCTTCGCGTTGTTCTGCCAGATCGAGAATATGGATAGGAGCACGATCGGCGAGGAGTTTCTCAAAGGCTTTGGCTGCAAGGGCGGTGGGGCTGAGAGCGTCGTTACCGGGGAGGATAGCGACGTCGCTGATGGCCTTATTCCAGTATTGATGGAGCATGGCGGCGTGCCGGCGACGACGCCAGGAGGAGGAGACCATTTGTTCGATGAGTTCGAGTTCGAGCTCGGTGGTTGGTCTGTAGTTTTCGATGTAGTCCTGAAAGATGGCATCGAAGCGTTTTTGATCTTCGGGAAGGATGAGAGAAGACTCGGAGTAGGCACCGTGTTTGAAGCCATTGAGACGATTGCGAAGCTTACCTTCGACTGTGATTGGGCCACGGGATTTACGGCCATTGATGCGTGCGGATTCACGCTGTTTTTCGGTAGTCATGCGGCGCTGGCCCTGGCGGCTAGCGGTCGGCTGAGTAGATTCTTGAGACATGAGGATAGACCTCCGGCTGGGACATACAAAGTTGACGCAAGTGCGCAACCGGGATGAAGTTAGCATGGGCGAGGAAGGATTCTTGACTGGTGTTGGTGGCAAGTCCTTTAGAATCTAAACGAAAGAATTTTTTTGCGGGGTGTGAACGGGGTGAGGGGCCGAGCACGAACCAAGTGAAAATTTGGGAATGTTGGCGGGCCTGGGGGTTGCCTCGGAAGAGGCTGTAGTTTCAACAGAATGGACTGCCTAGGCGGGGAGGAAGTATGGGCTTGAGTAGTGCAGCCAAAGGCGGGTGAAAGCTCAGCGGAGGCCTGATCTAATTGGGGAGTTTGCAAGGTGCCGATGAGGCTG
>JBIPMY010000324.1:0-7150 GCA_044376335.1 Bryobacter sp. | reverse complement strand
CCGTTCGAATGCGAATACCCGCTTCAGGAGAAGCAATCTCAATTCTCGCCACGTTGCGGAGCAGACTGCGTTCCCGCATCAGACCGAGTTTCAGCTTCTCGCAATAGGCGCTAAGGACATCGCGCTGACGAATGGTATTGGGGCTTGTGGGGTTCCAGCGGCGAACGAAGTCTGTCACATACTGCATGGCAAAAAGCCGCAGGCCTTCCACCGCCGAATTGGCTCTGGTTTCCTCAAAGCTGGTCATCTGAAACCAGTCAATGGGCTGGCCTTCGAGTTGCCGGGTAACCATGCTGGTGATGCTGGGGCGAAGCTTTTGCCATTCCATGCGCAACCGTTCTGAGCCATCGGTTTGCTCAAGCCCAAGTGCGACGCCTGCGTCTCCCGGCTTGCGGTCGCCGGTGTTGGCCTCAAAGAACTCGAAATAAGTCTGATCGCCGTAGAAGTAGAGGCCAGAATAAGTGCTGTCGTTGCGGACGGTGGTGCGCTTCTCAAAGGGAGCGAAGCGTTCTTTCAGAAAGGGGCTGGCCTCGATGGCAGCGTAGGTTTGCGAATCGACCGTTGCGTAGAAGTGATTCAGAAGAGTGCTGACCGGACGAGGCTGCGCACCGAGAAGAGAAGCAGCAGCAAGAAAAGAGCGGCGCTTCAGCATCGCCTATTGCTTGGGAGGATCAACCTTGATGATGACCTCGCCCTTCTTGGCTTTGCCAAGCTGGCGGCGCACTTCGAGTTCTTGCGTCTGGGAATCGCGCTCAAGCGCTCCCACACGGTAACGCAACTCGTCACGCTCACGCGCGAGGTTCGCATTTTGGGTTTCAAGAACCTGCAGGTCCTGGCGCTGCTTAAGCAAAGCAGGCACGCCATTCGGACCCAGTAGTGCAACGACTACATACACACCAGCAGTCAATAGCCCAATGGCAAGACCGGCGCGGCGGATGATCGTGGATTCAAACATGGAGAGAAGACTACTCTTGTTTATAAACCGTAAGAGGCGATAAGGCAAATGAAGTTTGTGATTTCTACAAATATCGCCCCGTTTCAGGGCCTGTTTGGAGCGGATGAAACAGGTGGGCAATCTTTGTGGTCTTAGACCGTTGGGGAACTGACCGCTTTCGCCAAGACTGTGATAGTCTCGGCTAGTTTATGCAGCCAAGCAATACCAGACACTGGGTGATCGTTTTCGCCGTAGTGCTTTCCATCATTACCTACATCGACCGCGTTTCGATTTCCTTTGCCGGACCGAAAATGCGCGAAGACCTGGGACTCGATTCCACACAATTCGGATGGGTTCTTGCCACCTTCGCCTGGGCCTATGCGTTGTTTGAAATCCCCGGAGGATGGCTTGGCGACAAGATGGGCCCAAGAAAAGTGCTCACCCGGATTGTGTTGTGGTGGAGCTTCTTTACGGCAGCCACAGGTTGGGCCACCAGCTATGTTTACCTCTTGGTTGTCCGGGCTCTTTTCGGTGCCGGAGAAGCAGGTGCTTTCCCCAATATCACCAAAGCCTTTTCAACCTGGCTTCCGCCGGCAGAAAAGAGCAGAGCCCAAGGTATCGTTTGGATGAGTGCCCGCTGGGGTGGAGCCTTTACGCCCTTACTCATGGCCGCTCTTTTCCAGATGATCGACTGGCGCACCGCCTTTCAGATCTTTGGCTGTCTTGGCGTTGTCTGGGCCGCAGTCTTCTACATCTGGTACCGCGATAACCCCAAAGACCACAAGGGCGTCAATGCGGCTGAAATTGAGATTATCGGCGACAGCATCAAGATGGCAGACGACCATGGCAGCGTGCCCTGGGGGCGCTTTGCCCGATCAGGCAGCATCTGGTTGCTCTGGGTCCAATACTTCATGTTGAGCTACGGCTGGTATTTCTACATCACCTGGTTCCCTACCTATCTGAAAGACTCCCTGAACTTCGACCTCAAGGCCGGCGGCGCAGTGCTCAGCGGTATGCCGCTCTTTCTCGGCGGCATCGGCTGCCTGGTAAGCGGCTTCATCACACCCAAGCTCGCTGCCATGCTCGGAGACGCCCGTAAGGCGCGCAAGATTGTCGCCGTATTCGGAATGACCATGGCCGGAATTCTGCTCATTGTCGCCATGCAATTGAGAGAGCCGCTGGTGATCGTTGGCGTCATCGCAATGGCGAGCTTCTGCAATGACCTCGTAATGCCTCCAGCATGGAATACCTGTATGGATGTGGGTGGCAAGTTTGCCGGCACACTCTCCGGCAGCATGAACATGATGGGTAATTTCGCTGGCGGCGTAGCCCCTGTCGTGATCGGCTATGTGCTTAAGCAGACCGGTAACGACTTCACGATCACCGTCTACATTTCCGCAACAGCTTACTTTATCGGTGCACTTTGCTGGCTTGGGATCGATTCCACAAAGGCTCTCGACCACAAGGACTAAAGCGGTGAAGCGCTGGTTGAGGCGAGCAGTCCGCTGGATTCTGCTGCTGTTACTGGCGGTGGTGCTTGCCTATGAGGAAATCCAGTGGCGGCTGTCATTTGTCTTTGCCTGGCTTGGCAAATTACCAGTCCTGCACAGCATTGAAAACTGGGCGCGCAGGCTGCCTCCTTACGGCGCACTCGCACTGTTTCTGGTTCCATCGGTTGTACTCTTCCCTCTCAAAATGCTGGCCCTTTATTGGTTAGCCAGCGGCCAAAAGATCCTGGGCATCAGCACGATCTTTGCCGCCAAGGTAATGGGTACGGCACTGGTGGCACGCATTTTTCAACTCACCCGCGAAGCCTTGTTGACCATCGGCTGGTGCCATTGGCTCTTTGACAAGATCTCGGCACTGCGAGAGGCTGCCTACGGGGTTTGGAAGAGCTTTCCTGTCGTACGCTGGTGGAAGGCGCGATGGGCAAAGGAGAAGGCGCGGGGTGGCTTCTGGAAGCGCCGCTGGATGGCTCTGCGCGAGCGGGTTAAGCCGCGTGTAAAAAGCCTGTAAAGCCTCGGCGAAGCCGTAACTGGACGCACCTGCCACCTCGTCGACACAGGAGACAAGCATGAAACCGAATCAACAGATCTTGAGACGCAGCTGGTTGTTCAGTGCCGTGGCTGCCGTTGCACAAGCGGGCACCAGACAGATTGAAACATTTCGTAAAGAAAACGTTTTAGGAACTTCTCTCGAATTCCAAGTGATCGGTGCGGGGGCAAAGGCCTTTGATGCCTGTCTTGCTGAAGTAGAGCGGCTGCGCGCGATTCTGAGCACCTACGACAAAAGCAGCGCCCTTTCGCAATGGCAACTGCGTGGGGAGACTGGGCCAGTGCCAGTAGAAATCAGCGAATTGCTGGATCGATATGCCCATTGGCAAGATCGCAGCGGCGGGGCTATTTCCAGCTCCATCAGCCAAAAGCTCAACGTAAACGCGTTGGGAAAGAGTTTCATCGTAGAACGTGCAATCGATGCCGCCCTGAAGGCAGCGCCAGAAGCTGGCGGGATCTTGCTCAACATCGGCGGCGACATTGCCGTGCGTGGCGGGGCCTGGCGGATTGGCGTCGCCAACCCGCTCAGGTGGCACGAGAACGCAGCCCCGTTGGATGAGTTCGAATTGCGATCCGGGGCAGTGACCACCAGTGGCGGATATGAGCGTGGCGCAAGCCACCTGATCGACCCGCGAACAGGCAAGACTGCAAGCGGAGCCTTGTCGGCCACGGTATTGGCAGCGGATTCTGTGACGGCGAATGCACTTTCCACAGCGCTGTGTGTGCTGGATGAGCAGGCTGGGCGCCGTCTGGTGCAGAGCACCGAAAGGGCGGCTTGTCTGGTGCTTCGGCTCGATGGGACGACATGGCAGAGTGGCGGATTCAAACCCGCCTTCAAGACCGTAGCAGCCGCGGCCTGGCCCAAGAATCAACAAGTCACGATCACGCTAACCCTGAAGGCCATTGAAGGCTATCGAGTGCGCAGACCCTATGTCGCAGTCTGGGCGGAAGACCTCTCTGGAAAGCTGGTGCGCAACATCACGGTCTGGACAGAGAAGCGGCGCTGGCTACCCGATCTTTTCGAGTGGTGGAAGAAGAGTGGCTCCGCTGGCGGCGGCTCAAGCGTCACCCGTGCTACCCGGCCCCCGGGACGCTACCAGTTGCTCTGGGATGGCCTCGATGACGCCGGGCAACCCCTGCCGGCCGGCAAGTACCGCATCGTCGTTGAGAGCAACCGTGAACATGGCAGCTATGCCAAAGAGAGTGGGGTCATCGAATGCGGCGCGAATCCATCCAAAGTAATGCTCAAAGAAAATGGGGAGTTTGAGGCTGTGGAACTCAGCTACGGCCCAGGTGGACAATCTGCATGAGTGTCCTGGCAAAGAGTCTGATGAAGTGGAGCCGCAATCTGCACATCTACGTCTCCCTGCTCGGCTTCACGCTTTTCCTCTTCTTTGCCCTTAGCGGCATTCAACTCACTCATGAATCCTTCGGGCTCGACCACGCACAGGCAACCGACGAAGCCATTCAACTGCCGAAAGAACTTGTCCAACAGGCCCAACGGGAACTAGTGCTCGCACGGCTTAAAACCGGCCTTGGCGTGGATCGCTTCGAGGTAAGGGAAAACGAAATCGAAATTTCCCTGATGAGCCCCGGGGAGCGAGCGCAGATTCGCATCGACAGGGCGACAGGCAAGGGCGAGATCCATCGCGAGCGCAGGGGTTGGATTGGAGCGATGGCAGACCTGCACAAGGGTGCAGCTACAGGATGGGTGTGGCGCCTGCTGATGGACATCACCTGCGTCTGGATTGTAGTGAGTTCGATCACCGGATTCCTGATGGTGCTCTCACTCCCCAAGCGCAAGGCGTGGGGCTTGATCAGCGCGGCGGCAGGCACGCTTTTGGCTGTAGCCGCCTATGTGCTTATTCCGGTGGGATGAGGCGAAGCATGCCAAAGTTGACGCTCAATTCGCGGTCATCATTGGGCGCGCTCCAAACCGGGCTCACCCGAATCTCCAACTCATAACGAGGGGCATCCGGCAAATTCGCTTCAAGGGCAAAGAGGCCGTTGCGGTCCAGCGGCCAGGCTTTGAGTGGAAGGCCGTTTACAAAGACTTCAACGATCGGGCGCGGGCTGGCCAGGAAGATTGCTTCGGGGGCAAACCCGCGCAAGCGCAAACGCTGCTCGCCACCCTTGATGTTTTCAAGCCATGCCGAGGCGCGAGCGCCCACCCATCTGTACTTGTTGCCGTAAACGCCTTCAAGATCATGCCAACCGTGTCCGAGGTGCTTCTCATGCGAGGGGAGCGAGAAATCGATGATATCGCCGCGATCTCCTGGATAGAGTTCGCGTTTGTCGTGAGAAGGCAGAAGGTTGTAGACACCTTCGTTGAGGCTTGCTTCGTAAGAACAGGAATCGCAACGCAGGGTCAGATCTGCGCCTTTTTGCAGGTTGCCAGAACAGTCAGGGCAACGGAAGAGAGTTTCAAAGCTCGCTGAGGCATCAAAGGCAGGCGATGTCCCAGCCTTGCGACAGATGGCAGCTACGGTTCCGCCCATGAGACGAGCAGCTCGCCACTCCGATTTGTGCGGATCGAGCTGAATGGCAATCTTCCTGACCCAACGCTCAGCCCAGCCACGCTCTGGCACATAAAGCTTGTAGCGTTGTTCGGCGAAGTGTTTGGTGATCAGGCTATGCCAGTCACTCAAATACATGCGGTGATTTTGATGGATACCGAAAGACTCTTCCTGATGCGCACCAATCACATCCTTCACCAGGAAGCCAAGGAGGCCCCAGTCATAGAGCTTGCGCTCCCACGGCTTCATCGTGTCGTAGTAAGGGCAGCGATAGAGACGGGCAGTGAGCAGCCTGCGCATGGGTTCTTCGGCGAAAAAGAAGATGCCGCCAGGTGCCAGAACTCGTTTGACCTCAAGGAAGACACTCTCAATGTCCATGAACTGCGAGAGCATCTGAAAGGCCACTACCATCTGCAACGAGTTGTCTTTGAAGGGCAGATGGAGAGCATCCCCAGCAACCAGCACAGGAGAATTCTTCAATTGCCATTTATCGCGCAGTGCGATCCCGTACCGAAGAGAATCTTCCGATATGTCGAGGGCATACCCGGATGCACCGTATTGATTGCAGAGCATGTAGCTGGAGTGGCCAGCATTGGAACCGATTTCGAGAAAGGGCGTCATCGGGCCAATGAACTCAAGCATTTCGTCGATGATGGCACCGCGACGCTGATTCTCTTCTGCGTAAACACGAGCCGCTCGTTCAGGCTCACCCAGGCTGGCAAAGTTGTGGAATTCCACCTCAGCCCGCTTGACCGATAGCGACTGTGCTGCATCTTCAGGCGGAGGGGGAGTTGCGGGGCTATTTTTTGTTGGCATCCAACCACTCTCCTGTCTTCATGACACGCATCGGGTTACCGAGAATGAGAGGATTATCGAGCGGATTGCCAGAGAGAAGGAAAAGGTCGGCAGAAGCACCGTACTCGAGTCTTGCACCAGTTTGAGACGGCGTAATGTAGAGACCCTTGGCGTTAGTCTTGATCGCTTTATCAGGAATTTTGATCCCATTTGCAGATGTGGCGACAACGATCTTGCCCAACTCAACAATCACGATGGCATCAGGGATAGGAGGCCGTCCCGTGCCATCGATAAGAGTTCCACCAACAATTACTTTTGGGGGATCTGGAAGACCCTCTGAAGGCGTCGAAGAACAGGACTGAAGCCAAAGGATTGCTGACAGGAGCAAGATTCGGAAGACAAACATTTAAGTTTCCATTATCTCCAATGGCAGGTCACGAATGTTGTCTAGTAGAAAATCTGGAGAGAAAGCAGACAATTCCTGCCGTGACATGGGGCCCGTGGTGACGCTGATAATCGAGATTTTGTTCTCGCGTGCGGCACGGATGTCGTTGAGGTGATCTCCCACGAGATAGACTTTGGAATCCTCTGAGCAGAGCTTCAGGCGTCGAGCCTGCTGCATCGCCTTGGCGGCCAGCTCAGTGCGGGTGCGGCCCATTTCAGCAAATGCTCCAAAACTGAAAAAACTCCGCAATCCGGCCTGATGCATCTTGTGCCAGCCGATGCGGGAAAGATTGCCGGTTACCAGTCCGGCAGCAATGCCACGCCGCCGCAACTTGCCAAGAAAGGCGCGCATCCCGGGGCAAACCCGATGGCGCAGGTCAGGGCAGATTCTGGGGTAGTGACGCTGT
>JBIPMY010000043.1:0-21429 GCA_044376335.1 Bryobacter sp. | reverse complement strand
GAAGTAAGACAGGGCCTCAGTGGAAAGGAGAAAAAGAATAGCCCATGTGCCTGCCCACGGATCGCCCTTGCGCAGCTGAATCAGAAACAAAAACAAAAGAGAGACGATGCCAGCCAGCATGAAAGGCAGTCGCGAACTAACTTCGCCTCTTCCATAGATCGATTCACTAGCCCTGACTGCGAGGTAAGCCATGGGTGGATTGAATTCAAATCCAGCGGTCATCGCCTGCCAAAGATCCTTGCCTGGGCTCGCTTCTGATACGCGAAGGGTAAGAATTTCATCAAACCAAAAAGCTTTCTGCCCCGCGACAGCATTAGCACCAAGCCATGTAAAAACAATGATGAGCAGCGCAAGCAGCGCTGGAACTGGATTGTTTCGAATGCTAGACATTCTTCTTGCTGTGAACCTCGCGGATAACAAAAAGGGGGCGCCGCTTCACTTCATCGTAGATTCGACCGATATACTCGCCGAGGATCCCGGTACAAATCAGTTGCACCCCGCACAGGAGAACGACAGTGCAGATGATGCTGGTAAAGCCGAGAACAAATTCACCTTCGAAGATTCCGACCCGGGCAATTCGCATGATCACCAGTATCATTGCGGCAAAGAAAGCGAGTGCCGCGATGAGGATACCCATAGCCAGGCTGACACGCAGAGGTTTGTAGCTAAATCCAAAAATGGCATCCATCCCGTATTTCAGCAGCCGTATGAAGGTTTGCTTCGGCTCACCACCGGCCCGGTCTGGACGGTCGAATTCAATGAATTCGGTGCGGAAACCAACCCACGAGCGGAGCCCGGGAAGAAAGCGGTTGGTTTCCTGCAGGCCGCGGATGGTGTCGCACGCACGGCGGTCCATCAGGCTGAAAATACCTGCCTGCAATGGAATTGGGTAATCCGAAAGGAAGCCAAGAAAATGATAGAAGGCCGTGAAGAGATGTTTGCGCAAGCCCGATTCCCCACGCGAACGGCGACGGGCAATGACAATTTCAGCACCCGCCCGCCAGCGCTCAATCATGGTTGGGATCAGAGACGGTGGGTCTTGAAAGTCGCCATCCATAAGGATCACAGCATCTCCATCGGCTAGCGACAGGCCTGCGGTGATAGCCGCCTGGTGGCCCCAGTTGCGTGACAGATCGACAACCACCACCGTATCGGGATTCGCCTTCTGAAGCCGCTGGAGAATCGTTAGACTTTTGTCCCCCGAGCCGTCGTTAATGTAGAGTACCTGCCACGCTTCCTTTACGGGGGTAAGCGCATCGTGAATGGCGCTGTTCAGATTCTCAACAATCAACTCTTCGTTATAGATGGGGATGACAATGGAGATCACGTCCTGGAGTCCTCGATCTTTTGGAGTGAGATGGCGCGGCCGAGTGCAAAGAGATTGGGGGCAAGTCCAGCGAGCGTGCTATCAAGAGATTCCACGATCGAGAGTGCAAAATCGGGGAGCGGGACATAGGAAGTCTTGGCCGTGACGCCACCCGAGTTGAGAAACATCAGGCATTCACGCGGTTCGTCCTTGAGGATTTTCCAGCCCGGCACTGCCTCTAGAAAGCGCTGGTGAGAATCAAAGAGCAGGCGCGGGATGAAATTGTTGCCAGACCACAGATCCACGGGGTCTGTACAGATCGCATTGGCATCAAACACGTCCACGTCATACGAATAGCCTTCATGACGCATCAATCGCAGGATGAAGCGAAACAACAGGCTTGCCTGCACCTCAAAGAGCAGAAGATGACCACCAGATCGAAGTACCCGGCGGGCCTCGGCGAAAAAGGCCATAGGCGAAGGCAAGTGGTGGATGACATTTGTGGCGATGAGAAAGTCAAGCGACGAATCTGCAAATGGCAGATTCAGCGCGTCAACGTTCTTGAAGTCGAGAAAGTCGTGCTCTGCAAAGTCCGTAAGGTAGAGCTTTTTGGCCCGGATGAACTCTTTACTGAACCCGGCTCCGCAGCCTATATCGGCACCAATCGAATCGGGATGGATGTAGGCGTTCATCCAGTGAAAGCGCAGGTAAAGCAGTCGACGAAGATTGTCGCTGCGTCTGGACGCATAGTCCTGCCTGGCGTTTATGACATCCCCTTCCTTCTTCATTCGATTGTCGGAATGAGAAGGTTTGAAGTTTCGAAGAATCATGTGAGGGTGCTTACCAGCTTAGATGCTAGTTGAGCCAGCGGCCCAACCAGTTGAGGAGTTCCTGATAGAAAAAGCGCGAATCTTCCGCTTTGAGAATCCAGTGATTGGCATCGGGGAACACAATCAACTTCGAAGGAATGCGCTGCCGCTGCAGGACAGACCAATACTCAAGCGAGTTGTTCATGGGCACGCGGAAGTCACGCTCGCCCACCGTAACCAGCGTCGGTGTTTTGAAGTTGGCAGCAAAGCGGATCGGATTCTGCTTGCGCCACACTTCCCCCTGCTGCCAAACAGGCCCACCGTTGTTAAGCTCTCGCGAATAGATGACGTCGCTGGTGCCCCACTGCGATTCGAGGTTGATCAAACCCGCATGTGAAACCAGGCACTTGTAGCGCGTCGTGGTGGCCTGTAGCCAGTTGGCAAGATGGCCGCCATAGCTGGCACCCCCAGCGGCCTGGCGCGCGGGGTCGATGTATCGAAACAGTCGCAGTGCCTCGTCAGCAGCTTCATTCAATTCCTCGCCAGGTGTAGCTAGTGGGTCGCCCTTGATGTTTTGGGCAAACTTCTCCCCAAAGCCTGTAGACCCTGTGTAGTTGGTCAGCAGCAGCACATAGCCAGGCGACGCGATCAGATGATAATTCCAGCGCAGAAAGAATTGGTCTTTCCACATGCCGTGCGGCCCACCATGAATCAGCACCAGCAGCGGGTATTTCTTGTTCTCGTCAAAGTTGGGCGGAGTGATCAGCAGGTTGTGGATCATACGGCCCTTCTTCGATGTGAAGTAGAAGTGTTTGGGGGTCGAAAGATCCAGATCGGCAACAGCAGCATCGGTGAAGTGTGTGAGTGCCTTTGAAGTCCCCTTGGCAACATCAAGCGAATGAATCTCAGCAGGGTGCGTAGCACTGTCAAAGTTGGCAAAAATCGTATTGCCACCGATGGCGATGCTCGAATAGCTGCCACTGCGCTGTGGGTGCTCGTTCAGATTGCCTCCGTCGGAAGAGATGCGAAAAAGCTTGCCAAGCCCAGCTGCATCAGAAGCAAAATAGATGGATTTGGAATCAGCCGTAAACACAAACGCATCGACAGAATGGTCAATCGATTCGGTGATCGTTTTCGGCACCCCACCCTGCGGCCACGGAATGCTGGCCAGTCGATTGATGCTGTAGGTAGAGTCGTTTACCCCTTCGCGGCTCTCGGTCACATACAGTGCTTTACCATCCGGACGGAACTTGGGGCTCCCATAGGAATAAGCTCCAGCGCTCAAGGGTTGCGGCTCGCCACCACTCGCCGCCACCAGAAAAATCTTCGTCTTCACATTGGCAAAAGCAGCCTCATGGCGATTGATGTCTGATTGAAAAACAATAGACTTCGAATCCGGGGTCCACACCGCGCTGAGGTCTTCGCCCGAGTTGGCGAGAGGTGCAGCCATTCCTGGCGTGGAGGCCCATTTGCTGCCGGCCAGAATGTCTTTAGGTGCCGCACCGGGGCTGTCTGCCATTACGAAGATATGCGCGTGCTTTTGATCAATCCAGTGGTCCCAATGCCGCACGGGGAACGATTCGTAGACACGCGCATTCGACTTGCGTGTAGCGCCCTCTACTTGAACCATCGCCGTGAAGAGAAGTTGCTTACCGTCAGGAGACCAGCGTGGGTCTGAAGCCCCGCCAGGCAGGCTCGTATAGCGCTGTGCCTCGCCACCGCCAGTCAGATCAAGTACGTAAATTTGCGAATCGCTGTCCCCATCACGAGTGGTCGTAAATGCGATGCGCCTCCCATCAGGAGACCAACTGGGGCTGGCTTCAGAAGCCTTCGTATGCGTAAGCTGACGCGGAGCAGCGCTGCCATCCCCCGGCACTAGCCAAAGGTCTGAAGATTGATCTTTCGCCTCATATGCGGGCTGAATCACAGAGAAGACCACCCACTTGCCGTCGGGTGATGGACTCGGGGCACCAACCCTGGGCATGAGCCACATCGATTCGTGTGTGATCGTCTTCTTTGCCCATAGTGTTGTCAGGGCGAGCAGAGTGAGAACTAGGAGGCGCATGTTTCCTTATATAACTAATAGGATGGACTATCAGGATCTGGCTGCTTTGGTGGATTATCATCTGTCGAGCCCTTTGATGACAGAAGAACAGGTGCATGAGGGGTGCATGCGTGGTCAGGCTTACCAGGTGAGGAGTGTGGTGGTAAGGCCATGTGATCTCGATCTCGCCAAAGAATGGGTGTCGGCACCACTCCGTCTGGCAAGCCGCACCAGTGCTGCTCCGGGAGACTCGACAACCGCCGTCAAGCAGTTTGAGGTACGTGACATGTTGCGGCGTGGTGCCGTCGATGTCGAGGCCAAGGTGTCCTTGCCCAAATTGATGAGCCGCCAGTTTCAATATGTCGAGATTGAGCTCATGCAATTGCTCAAAACTTGCGAAGAGGGTGGAGCAACCCTTACCGCCAGCGTCGATGCCAGTGTGCTCGATGAGGAGCGTCTGCTGATTCTCTGCAAGATGGCCAAGCGCAGTGGAGTCTCGATGTTGAGCGCCAGCGAATACCGCGCAGAGCAAGTGGAAAAGATCATCGCCAAATGTGCCCCATACGTAACTTTGAAACTAATGGTGGACGGTAAGAGTCTGGAGGAAGTGCTTGCACTGAAGCAGATGGGGGTGGCACGATTCGGAGTCAGGCATCCAGGCCCACTGCTGGACGCCTGGAAGCTGCACCTTGAAGCACTGAAGGAGACTGAGAAGCCCTCCGATGCGGTGTTAAGCTAGGGGACGTTTCCTAACTTATGTCTACGCGCGCGGCATTGCCTAAAGTTTGCATCGCTTTGGGTCTACCTACAGTCGAAAAACTGCTTGAGCAGGCAGATAAAGAAGTCGCAGCAGGCGAGCGATTTCTTGAGTTTCGGCTCGACTATCTCAACCGGCCCGAAGCTGGCCTTAAGGCAGTGACTGCCTTTCTTGAAAAGCATCCCGATGTATCACTCTTGGTAACTTGCCGCCGGCATCAGAACCATGGCAAATACAACGGTGTGATCGACGATCAGATGAAGATTCTCGATGCGGCGATCGACGCCGGGGCCCACGCCATCGATGTCGAAATTGAAACAGCTGAAAAGACGATTGCTCGCCTTGAGCACATGCGCGCTAAAGCCCACCTGATCGTCAGTTGGCACAACTATGAAGGCACTCCGCCTCTCGAGCCTGTCCTGCGCCGCATGATGAAGGTGCCGGCCGACGCCTACAAGGTGGTAACAACAGGCAAGAAGCCAAGCGACGCCTCAAAGGTCCTGGCACTGCAGAAGGCGCACCCCAAGGTGCCCATGATTCTCCTTGCCATGGGTGAAGCCGGATTCCCCACGCGTGTATTGTGCAATGCGCAGGGCAGCATCTACACCTACGCCGCACCAAACTCTGTAGAAGGCACTGCGCCGGGTCAGGTAAGCGCAAAGGTCTTGCGACAGCTTTACCGCATTGACAAGTTAACCAAGAACGCAAAGGTCTATGGCGTCGTAGCCGACCCTGTGCGGCATTCGCTCTCGCCCAATGTGCATAACCGCGCGTTTCAGGCCAAGCGCCTCGACGCCGTGTATCTGCCATTTCTCGTGCAGCCCACCCAGCTCAAGGATTTCCTCGGAATGTGCGAAGCCTTGCCAGTGCAGGGCTTCAGCGTAACCATCCCCCACAAGCAGCGAATCCTGAAATACCTCGATGTAGTAGACCCGCTGGCAAGGCGTATCGGTGCCGTAAATACGGTCTGGAAGAAAGCGGGCAAGTGGCGCGGAACCAATACTGACGCTGGCGCAGTAACCAAACCGCTCGGCAAACGCATCAAGTTGAACCGCAGCACGGTCTTGCTTGTAGGCAACGGTGGAGCAGCTCGCGGGGCAGCCTTTGCCCTGGCTGATGCCGGGGCCAAAGTTGTGATCACCGGTCGCAATGCAGACCGCGTGCGTGCGTTTGCCAAGTTGTGCGGGGCAGAGGCCCTTCCCAAAGATCAACTCAACGGTCGCAAATTCGATGCGATCGTTCATGCCACTCCGATGGGAATGTGGCCACACACCAAAGACTGCTTCTTTGATGGCGCGCTACCGGCAGACCTTGTCTTCGACATGGTTTATAACCCGCTGGAGACAGAGTTGCTCAAGCGCGCCAAAGCGCAAGGCTGCGCGGTGATCCCGGGGCTGGAGATGTTTCTGGCCCAGGCAGCGCAACAGTTTGAAATTTGGACGGGTGAAACCGCACCGGCAAGCGTGATGGAGAAGGCGGCACTGGAGGCCTTACTGAAATGAAGCGTCGTGAGATGTTGATTGCGGCGATTGCTGTGGCTCCACTGAAGGTAGAGGCACAGGAAGAAGATGCGGTGGCTCTGGCGCGCAAGTCCATGAAGGCCAATCGCGAGGCGATCGAAAAGGTGAAGCTGCCGATGGCCACCGAGCCGGCATTCAGTTTTAGGGCTTAAGAATTATGGCGATTGCTGGTGATGACGTTTTCTTTGCTTCTGCCGCCGAGTTGAATGCGGGCTGGCGGAAGGGCGACTATTCGTGTGAGGAATTGACAAAGGCCTTTACCGACCGGCTCGAGCGTCTGGGTGCATCCCACAACGCACTCGCCCTAAGCTTGCGGTCTGAAGCGCTGAAGAAGGCCAAAGATGTCGATGGCGAGCGCAAGCGCGAACGCTTCCGCGGCCGCTTGCAGGCTGTCCCCTTTGGGGCCAAAGACTTGCTCGCATGGCCGAAGCATCCCACCACCTGGGGAGCAAAGCCCTATGCCGATCAGGTCTTTGAGCAGCCCGCGACGGTGCTCAAAAAGCTGGATGCGAAAGGCGCGGTTTTGGTGGGCAAGCTCGCAATGATTCAGTTGGCCGGAGGCGGTGGTTACCGCTATCCAAAAGCCTCGCTCACCGGGCCTTGTTTGAATCCCTGGGACAAGAGCAAATGGGCCGGTGGATCTTCTAGCGGCAGCGGCGCGGCAGTTGCCGGCGGGATGGTTGGCTTTGCCCTTGGCAGCGAGACCAGCGGCAGTATCCTCACTCCAGCAGCCTTCTGCGGCGTCACCGGCTTACGGCCTACCTATGGTCTGGTTAGCAGAGCGGGCGCGATGGCCCTGAGCTGGACTCTCGACAAAGTAGGCCCTCTAGCTAGAACGGCTGAAGATTGCGGGATTATTCTTGATGCGATTGCCGGCAGCGATCCCGACGATCCCATGAGTGCAGGCAAGAGTTTCTACTATGCGCCCCAGTTTGCAAGGCCCATGAAGGATTACACCATTGGCTACGCAAAGGTGGATTGGGAAGAGTGGGCAGAACCTGAGACGCGACAGGCCTTTGCCGCAGCGCTCGATGTGTTTCGCGGTTTGGGTGTGAAGCTCAAAGAAGTAGAGTTGCCCGATTATCCTTATGGGCCATTGGTGAGCACCATCATTCAGGGCGAGGCTTCCAGCATTTTTGAAGAACTGATTTCCAGCGGCAAGGTGGATCAGATCGCCGACCCCAAGCAGGCAGCCGGGCTAAAGGCTGCAGGCGAACTTTCGGCTAAAGATTATCTGAAAGCGATGCGAGTACGCAGTCTGTTGCAGGTTGCCTTTAGAGACTTCTTCTATGAACTCGATATGGTGATCGCGCCCACGCGCACGAGCGTGGCCAGCGGAATCGACGTGGCGCTCGACACCCCCCGCGCAGCTGTGCCATCCGATAGAAAACGCGGCGTCAGCGGCCATATTCCAGCCGGAAATCTGGCGGGCTTACCCGCCCTCTCCCTGCCTTGCGGCCTGGTGGGTGGCTTGCCGATTGGTGTCTCTCTGATGGGGCGCGCCTTTACCGAAAACGCACTGCTGGCCGTCGGGCAACAGTTCCAGCAAAAGACAGACTGGCACAAGAAGCGGCCACAAGTTTAGTCAGATTCAGTCCTGGCGAAGAGCCATAACTGGCGTGATCCTGGCGGCGCGAATAGCCGGGATGAGAGTGGCCAAAAGAGCCGTTCCTCCAAGCAGCGCAATTGCTCCCACATAAGTAACCGCGTCCCAGGGGCTGATTTCGAAAAGAAAGCCCCTCAGAATGCGCGCCACACTGAACGCCCCGGCAAGACCGAGAACAAGACCAACGCCCACCAGACGCAGTCCCTGTCCCAGAATCAGTTGGATCAGATCAACAGAGTTGGCCCCCAGGGCGCGCCGCACGGCAAACTCACGGCCTCGTTGTCCCACCAGATAAGCCTGTACGCTGAAGATCCCTACGGCAGCAAGAAGTGCTGCGACCGCCGCAAACAACCCAATCACTTGACTTCGAAAGCGGGGATAGGCAAGTGTTGAGTCATACATAGCCTCCATCGCCTCAAACTTCACTGGCATCGTGGGACTTGCCTCTCGCAGCAATTGACGAATCTTTTCGGCCAACGCCTTTTCATCAAGCGACGAACGATTCGATATTCGCGCAATAATCGAAGGCGACTTGCCCCAACCCTGCGTGGATGAAACAAAGATTACCGATGGCGCTGCATGGCTGGGATCTTGCCAGCGAGTATCACCTACAACCCCCACAATCTCCATCCACGGGGCTCTGCTGTTGATCCGGATTCTCTTTCCGATGGGAGACTCACCCCGAAATTCCTTTGTTGCCAGCGTTTCATTGATGATGGCTACATTCGGCCGCTCAGGAAGATCGCTTCGATCAAAGTCACGCCCAATCCGAATCGGAATTTGAAGTGTCTTGAAGTAGCCCGGCGTCACCGGATGCAGCTCGGCCTGGGCTGACTCTCCGGGCTTTGCTTGCGGCCGCCCCTGTATAAAAAAGTCACGTGCCAGACGCGGCTCCCGCCCCATCGGAAGATAAGCCACACCCGCCGCTGCGCTCACCCCGGGTACAGCCCGCAGACGGTCGAGAAAATCCAAATACATCGTGCTTCTCTCATTCAAGTCGTTGGGGTTATCATCGCGGACAACATACTCCGTCTTTGCCACCAGCACGCGCTCTGTTGTAAAGCCAAGCTCTACCTGCTGCAGAGCCTCGAAAGACCGTAGGAGTAATCCTGCCGTGATCAGCAGCATTACAGAGAACGCCACCTCAGCGACAATCAGCAAAGACCGGAGCCTTGCCCCACCTTTCGATACCGTTGCCTTGTTCTCGCCTTGCTTTAAAGAGTGGATTGGATCCAGCTGCGACCCCTGCAATGCAGGTACCAGGCCGAAGAAAATCGTAGACAGCAAAGTGAGTGCAAAAGCAAAGAGCAGCACGCCTCTATCCATCCTTACCTCATCGATGCGAGGAAGGCCGGCAGGAGACCAGCTGCCAATCCCTTGTATGAGCGCGTAAGCGAGGAGCAGGCCCGCTAGTCCAGCCGCTGCTGCCAGCACTGAGCTTTCCGTCAAGAGTTGCACAACGACGCGGCTTCGGCTTGCGCCCAGCGCGGTGCGGAGTGCCATTTCGCGAGCCCTGCCTGTAGCACGTGCCAGCAGTAGGTTTGCGACGTTTGCGCAACCAATGAGCCAGACAACACCAACAGCAATCATCAGTACCCACAAGGTAGATTTGAGCTTGCCCGTAAGCAGATCCTGAAGTGTACTGAGATTTACCGACTTGAAGCGATTCTCAGGATACAGGTTTGCAAGATTTTGCCCAATGGTTCGCATCTGTGCCTGCGCCATCTTCAAATCAACACCCGCCTTAAGTCTGCCAACAGCCTGGTAGTTGTAAAGGCTGCGGTTGGTGCCACCACTCTTGGTGTTCCAGGGCACCCAAAGGTCAGCCGCCCCAGGATACCGGAATCCCGGTGCCGCCACCCCAACCACGAGCAACGTGCTTCCGTAAACCTGGATCTCTTTTCCAATCGCTGCCGCCGCAGAGCCAAATTGCGTCTCTGCCCAGTGATGAGCTACCACCGCGACTGAAGGCTGTGTTTCGTCTGCCGGTACATCCTCCCTCACCAGCAAGCGCCCCGCACTTGGACTTTGACCAAACACTTCAAAAAATTCGGCTGAAACAAAACGGGGATTCGTAAACAAAGCGCGATCCCCAACACTACTGGCAGAATCGTCTCCACCGTAACTCACGGCCATCTTGTCGAAAACACTGTTTTGGGCCTGCCAGTCAAGGAAGTCGGGGCCCGAGACGTCCTGGCTGATGCGTCCGGTATTGGTCCATAACGTTTCCACTGAGACGATGCGTTCTGCAGCCGGGTAGACGAGGGGATGAAGAAGCACCGTGTTGACTACCGAAAAGATCGCAATGTTGGCACCGAGAGCGAGAGCAAGTACGGAAACGACACCGAATGAAAAGCCCCAGCTTTTGCTCAGTGTGCGAAGGGAGAAGCGCAGGTTTCGCAAGATTTCTTCAAGGATTGAAATTGAATTCATCAGGTACACCTCTTCTACAAACTGTGTCTTGTTTCCAATCTTGCGGTGCGCTTCTGTCTGCGCCTCCTGTGGATTCATCCCCCGGCGGATATTCTCTTCCGTTTGCATGTTGAGGCAAAACTGTATTTCTTCATCGACCAGCGCTGTCCACTTTTGGCGCTGAATAAGGGCTGCAAGCTTCGAGATCAATAGCCGAATTCGATACATGCAGGAAACCTTTACCGGGAGGAGTTGAGAACACGGCCAATGAAAGCCGACATCTGCAGCCAGCTTTTCTCTTCGAGGCTGAGTTGCTTGCGTCCCTGCTTTGTTATGGAGTAAAAGCGCGCCTTGCGGTTGTTCTCAGAGGTGCCCCACTCGGATGAAATCCAGCCGTTCTGTTCCAACCGCATCAGCGCTGGGTGGAGAGTGCCATACTTCATCTCGAGCAATTCCTCAGACACCTGCTCGATGCGTTTGGAGATGGCCCACCCGTGCAGCGGGCCCAGCGTATCCACAGTCTTTAGCACCAACAAGTCGAGTGTGCCCTGCAGCAGGTCTGCCTTCTGTTTTCCCATCAAACGCTCCTATTGTCTCTCTATAAAAGAGTAGACGCACTCCTATAGCGTGTCAATAAGAAACTTCGACAAGTGGGGTTTTGAATTGGCTGGTTGAGAGCTACTTCTTCGGGTAGCCCTGCCAGACGTATTCAAGCGCAAGCGGGAGCGTTTGTGCCTTGACGCTGCGGTCGCAGTGCGAGGCATTGCGAGCAAATACGAACTGATAAGGGTAGCCCTTATCTGCAAGCACCATCGCCATCTTCTCGTTGGCCAGAACCCAGTCGTGATAGGCATCGCGTGTGATCAGGTTGTCGCGATCACTGATGTGCATCCAGATGCGTAGCGGCTTCTTGGGGCTGTTGGGGATGATGGTTTCGTGAAAGTCCCAGGCGCCGTGTGGAGTCTCGGCATTGTAGGGCCACTGCTGATATACGAAGGTGCCCGAATAGCTGAGCACGCGATGGTAAAGGTCCGTTCGATACCAGGCCATAGCCATGGCGGCCGAGGCTCCAGAGCTGCAACCCATCGTGGCACGCGCGTTAGGATCTTTGGTGAGCTTGACGTTGGCCTTCTGCTCCACCAGCGGCAATACTTCGGTCTCGACAAACTGCGCGTAAAGGCCCGACATCGTGTCGTACTCAAGGCCGCGCTGGCTGCCCTGCGCATCGCCACTGCCGTTAGCGATAGAGACTGCGATCATAACCGGCACACGCTTGGCGGCGATCAGGTTATCGAGTGTCGTAAAGAGCATACGGTCTGGCCCATCGGCACCCACGATCAGAGGAGCAACAGTGCCAGGCACGTATTGCTTGGGCACATAGACAGCAACCTTGCGGCTATACGGCTTGGGGCCACTCTTCACCAGTAGCTTGCTTGGGTCTGCAGGATCCGGCACGCCGAAAGTGCCAGGTTCGCGGGCAATGCCGGGGTAGATCTTGCTGTCGGTTGATTCCATGGTGAACTCAATGATCTGGCCCTGTGGGACGCTCTCGTTCACGATGGTTTCGGGAGCCGCTGGATGAGTCGGGCCGATGATGAAATTGCCGTTCTGCTTGGGTGAGGGCACGGTGCCGTCGGGGAGTTCCTTGGCCTTGACGTAACCTGGCGTGTTGGGATCGCGTGTGGGCGGCTGTGGCCGTGGCGGCCTGGCAGGGGCGGGTGCGGGAGCAGGTGCTTGCTGGGCGAAGGCACCAGTGCAGATCAAAAAGACAAGGCCGGGGAGCGAGTGGATCAGGCGGAACATTTCCCGATATTATCCTAAGGCCCTCCTCGGTAATCCTCGCGTTCGTCTTTTCGAGAACAAAAAGCCTCACCTTAGCCACTCGTCGCACTGAGTGCCAGAAAAACGAGCATTAACCGGAGGCAGCTATGATTGATCTATCTTGTGGAAGCTGCTCTGGTCTTAGAAATCCGTTTGCTCGGCGAATTCCGCGTTGCCGTTGACGGTAAGCCGGTAGACGAAGCTCTATGGACGCGTCGTAAGTCTCGCAGCTTGATCAAGCTCCTGGCGTTGGCTCGCAAGAACGAGATGGGGCGCGAAGAGATCTTTGACGCCCTGTGGCCAGAGTTGAACGGAGAGCAGGCTCTCAATAGCCTCAATAAAGCCCTGCACACGGCCAGGCGTGCACTGGAGCCAGAGCTCAAGGCCGGAGTTACTTCCAGCTTTCTCCTGACACAGGATCAACGTGTAGCGCTTCGTGCCCCGGGTGGTCTACAGATCGATGCCTTTCAATTTGAAGAGCAGGCACGCGCGGCCATTGGATCTTCGGATAAATCACAGATTTGCGGGGCGCTGGCTGCCTACACCGGTGAATTGCTACCTGAGGATCGTCTGGAAGACTGGACGACGATCTATCGAGAACAACTCTCACATCTTCATCAAGAGCTGCTGATTGGCCTTTCGCGAGTGGAAGAAGGCAATGGGGATTTGCGTGCGGCAATTGAGTGCCTGGTGAAGGCCGTGGCTGTTGAGCCCGGCAATGAGCAAGCCCAGCGCGAGTTGATGCGGCTTTATGCATCCACCGGCAGCCGGCATCTCGCGCTAGGGCAGTATCGGGTGCTCACTGAGAAATTGCGTCGTGACCTCGATGCCGAGCCCGAAGCTGCTACGGTGCAATTGCATGCTCAGATCCTCGAAGGTCAGGTTGCTCCAGTGCCAGTTGCGGCTGCCGCACAAGGCCGGAGATCCTTTCTGCTGGGAGCGGCGGCACTTGGAGTTGGAGTCTACCTGGCTCGCGACAGGATCTGGCGCAGCAAGCCCAACTCACTGGCTGTGCTGCCCTTTGCTACCGAAGGTGACGAGCAACTGGAATATCTCGGGGATGGTTTGAGCGAAGGATTGACCGATAGCCTTTCGCAGATTCCAGATCTTCGAGTCATGGCGAGAAGCACGGTATTTGCCTATAGAGACAAAGCGAAGAGTCCGCGTGAAGTTGGCAATGCTGTGGGAGCGGCGGCAGTATTGACGGGGCGAGTGAGCAAACCTCCAATAGGTGCGCCACAAATCACGATGGAATTGGTGGACGCAGCAGATGGGGCGCGCCTATGGGGAAACCGCTACAGCCTCGATTTCGCTAGCCTGCCTTCTCTGCAGGCGAAAGTGACAGCAGAGGTAGCTCGGGTACTGTCGCGCAAGCTTGAAGTTCTCCAGGTACAACGCCTTGCGCGCCGGTCTTCGGCCAGCCCCAAGGCCTATCAACTCTACCTCTACGGCCGTTACCACTGGAACAAGCGCACCAGAGCCGAGTTTCTGAAAGCGATTCCCTTTTTTGAGCAGGCCACAATCGAGGATCCAAACTATGCCCTTGCCTACGCAGGCCTTGCCGACTGCCATGGATTACTGAGTTTTGATGGCGGGCAAGCGCACGAGTACATGCCGAAGGCGCGCGCTTTTGCCGAGAAGGCGATCTCCATAGATGAACAGTTGGCCGAGGGCCACACATCCATGGCGATGGTTGAGGCGCTCTACGGATGGCAATGGGCCAAGGCTGAGGCGGCATTTCGCCGGGCGATTGAGCTGAACCCGGGACACGCTACCGCGCATCATTGGTACGCCGTCCATCTGAATGCGCAAGGCCGCCGTGCCGAAGCAGATCCGGAGTTTCGCCGTGCCCTGGAGCTCGACCCGATCTCACCGATCATCATCACCAATTCCGCCTACCCGGCGCATTACGCCCGCGATTACAAATCTGCGATCGAGACGTACAAAAAAGCGCTGGCCATCGATCCGAATTTTGTCCCGGCCCATAAAGGGCTGATGCTGGCCTACGAACAGACTCGAGATCACAAACTAGCACTCGAAGAAGCACTCGCATTTCTGAGATTGGCAGGCGACGCAACTTTGGCAGCAATGGTGCGGGCGGCGGGGGACTACCCAGCTGCAATCCGGAAATGGCAAGCGGTACTTGAGGAGCAAGCCAGGGCAGTCTATGTAGCTCCGATGGTGTTGGCGGATCTTGCAGCTCGGAATGGAGACCGGGAGGCTGCCTTTCGCTGGCTAGCTCGGGCGATGGAGGAACGAAGCGCTCCCTTGGTATACCTCAAAGTCGACCCGGTTTACGATCGGATTCGCGATGACAGGCGTTTCGCACAAATTTCTTCGCAACTCTATTCGGCTTAGTTTCAATTACTTCCGCTCCTGGAAGTGATTTGGAAGTGGCATGGATCACAGTTGGCTCCGCTTTGGAAATGCCATTTGCGAGGCTGTGCTCACCGATGTTAATTTACGCCTCATTTCTAGTGCGCTGTTGGACCAAGCCCGACGGCACCATCTCGATTCATGCCGAGCATGTCCAATCCGCCGAGCATTTCAAGTGTGACGATCTGGCCTCATTAAGCGGATGGATGGAAACCGTGCGGCAAAGCAGCAAGGCTGAGCCAGACGCCGAAGAGATGGAGCAGGACTAGTGACTATCGACACGTGGGCTGCTTATCTGCATCGCATGAGCCAGGGCGACAGCAGCGCACTGAGCGAGTTTTACGACGCCTCCTCGGGCCTTGCCTACACGGTTGCGCGGCGCATGGTGGGGGATCCATGCGACGCCGAAGAGGTGGTTCTCGATGCCTATCTCAAGATCTGGAAGGCAGCCGGCCGCTACGATTCTTCGCAGGGAAGTGTGAAAACCTGGCTGCTGACGATTGTGCGCCGGGGAGCGATCGACCGGTTGCGCAGGAGACGGGATTTCGTCCCGTTGGGGCCAGAACATCTTCCGGTATGGACTGACCACAAGCCAAACCCGGAGCTGGCGTATGAGCTTTGCCAGCGGAGGATGGCAGTGCGCCAGGCGATGAGCGAAATGCCAGCAAAGTGGCGGCAAACGCTAGAGCTCGCCTATTTTGGGGGAATGACGCAGATAGAAATCGCCGAGGTGCTGGGCGAGCCGCTGGGAACAGTGAAGACGCGCGTACGCAGTGGGCTGCTCAAGCTGCGGCATTGTCTGAGCGATCTGGTCTACGGGTGAGGGAGCCGCCTTACAGAACCCTAACCAAGCTCAGGCTGGCAATTCAACTTCGATCTCAAGAAGCTCCCAATAGATTTGGATGGCCCCTCCGGCACTGCTCGAGCCTCCCTTCGCAGAGGCTCCCGAGCCAGGCGGCAAGCCCACATTGTAGAGTTGAAGCCCGATTGCTGGCGCCTTAAGGCTAGCCTCGTCTCACGTCTTTGCAGCCCTTCGAGAGACAGATGCCGGGGCAAGGAGTTGAGTGAGCGCGCCCACACCTATGGCGGTGGTGTTTGGGTCAATGGCGAAACGGTCGTTGCCGGGGTAGACTACAAAGCGCTTGTCGGGATTTAGGTCGGCACAGGCGGAATGGAAGCCTTTGCCGAGAGTTGGCGCAGGGCTTCGCTTCACTTCAATGGCCCAGAGCTTGCCTCCTGGCAACGTAAGCACCAGATCGAGCTCAGCTCCGTGAGAAGTGCGGTAGTAATGAGCTTCAGTGCCATCCGGTGCGGCTTCGATGAGTGATTCGATCACAAAGCTCTCCCAGGTTTGACCAACAACAGGGTGGCCGAAAAGCTCTTCTTTGTCCCTGATCCCCAGCAGCGCGTGCGTGATGCCACTATCGCGGATATAGACCTTGGGAGACTTTACCAGCCGTTTGCCTGCATTGCCGTGCCAGGCCGGCAGGCGCCGTACCAAGAGCAGATCTACCAGAAGATCGAGATAACTGGCCACGGTTTTTCCGTCCACTCCCAGACCACGCGCGAGGTTGGCTGCGTTGAGGATCTGGCTCTGGTTGTGAGCAAGCATGGTCCAGAATCGTCGGAGAGTTTCTGCAGCAATGCGGGGGGCAAATTGCGATATGTCGCGCTCGAGATAGCTGCGGATGAAGTTGCGCCGCCATTGAAGGCTGAGGCCCTCAGTGTCGGCCAGAAAGCTGAGCGGGAAGCCGCCTCTCACCCAGAGGGTCTCGATCTCCCGGGAATCGATCTCGCTCGGCTGTAGCGGACCAAGCTCGAGATATGAGATGCGGCCAGCCAGGGACTCCCCACTTTGGCGCATCAGGTCGAGCGAGGCAGAGCCGAGGAGCAGAAAGCGTCCATTGCCCTTACCCCGGCGGCGGCCCTGATCGATGATGCCGCGTAGCGACTGAAAGAGCTCTGGCAATCGATGCACTTCATCAAGAATCACCAGCTTGTCTGCGTGAGAGGCAAGGTAATCGGCAGTGTAACTCAGCTTTGCTCGGTCGCCGGCATCCTCAAGGTCCAGATAAATGGAGGGCTGAAGCTCGCCAATGTCCAAAGCAAGCGTGGTTTTGCCAACCTGACGCGGCCCCAGCAACACCACAGCCGGGGAGTGGCTGAGGAGGTATTGCAAGTGCGGAGCTAGGTTTCTATGGAGCATCCGTGTAATTGTGGAGTCTGACTCCATAATTACACGGATGTGTTGTGTCTACAAGCACTTTTCCGTGCAATTGTGGATCTTGCCTCCAGATTTACACGGATGATCAATCCGCACGTAGTACATGTTGCGGGTCGAGCGTTGCGGCGCGGTAGGCAGGAATGGCGGCTGCGATCAGCGCTGCCGCCAACAGAATTGATGCAGCGGCGATCCAGATAGCCGGGTTGCCGGGCTCCACCTCGAACAGATAGGCAGTCATGCCCTGCCGCAGACTGTAGCTCAGGATGGCCCCGAGGGCGATGCCAGGGATGGCCAGACTCATCGCAAATCGCAAGATCTGGATTTGGATGTTCTTCGCTGTTGCGCCCAGCGCCAGACGGATGCCGATCTCTTTGCAACGGAGTTGCACAGTGTAGCCCAAGAGGCCCGCAATCCCGGTAGCCGAGATGGACAATGCAAATACGGCGAAGGCCGCAAGCAGAATCGCAAGAGTGCGATCTGTTGCTAAAAGCGAGTGGAGGATCTCTTCAGGGCTGCTGACTTTGAGAAATGGCTTGCGGCCGGCTTCGCTGAGGATGCTCGCGTTTACCAATTCGCGAATTGGTGCGGCAGGCCCGCTGTGGTGAACGATGAGCGACATGCCGCGGGCGGTTTGCGAGTCCCAATAGTTGGTGTAAATGGTGGGCGGAGCAGCGTCGCGGACGTGAGTGTATTTGGTGTCGGCAGACACCCCGGTAATCACAAGCCAGTCGCCCCGATCGAAACGCAAACGCTGATTGAGCGCAGCGTCAGGTGTCTTGAAGTAGCGCCGGGCAAAGTTCTCGGTGACGATGGCTTCTCTTTGCCCTTGCTTGCCACGCGCCGCGAAATCCCGCCCGGCGATCAGCGGGACACCCATCGCAGCGAAATAGCCATCGGTGATGTGGTGAACCGTTGTCATCGAATCATTGCCGCTCAGATTGGGGTGGCTGGGCATCTCGATCGAGCTCATCTGCAGACTACCGGCCAGAGGAATGTTTACCGTCCATGCAGCAGCCTGGATACCGGATTGCTGGCGCAGCTGGTCGAGGAGATTGGCCTGGATTTGCGGGATCCGTTCTTTGGGAATCTGGGCGTTGATGAAGTCGGGCGAGAAATAGAGAGTCTGATTGCGGTTGAGGCCGGTGGGTGCTTCGAGCAACGAACGCAGTGAAAGCAGCATCAGCGAAGCCCCACCGAGTAGTGCCAGCGTGAGCGCAAACTGCATCACCACCAACCCTGAGCGCAGGCGCGTATGTGTGCGGGGCGCTGTCCGTTGTTGTGACGCTTTCGCGATCGCCGAGTTTGCCGGGAGCCAGCCAGCGAGACCCATGACGGTGGTTAGAATAAGGGCGAGGAAGCCAAGAACATTCCAGTTCAGATCTGTGTTGAGCGTGATGGTTGTATTGTCCCGGGCCATGCTGGCAAGTAAGGCGTGAGTTGCCCATTGTGCGAAGATCAGGCCCAGACCGCCACCGGCCGTGGCCAAAAGCAGAGTTTCGACCAAGAGCTGCACTCGCACTCGCATCGCAGATGCGCCAAGAGCAAGTCGAATCGCGATTTCAGATTGCCTTGCGGTAGCCCGCGCCAGAAGAAGATTGGTCAGGTTGAGAATCGCCAGTAGAAGTACAGACGCTGCTGCACCAAGCAGGAGCCAGAGCACCGGGCTGTAGTTGTTGACTATGTGTGAGAAACCAGAGCGGGCCGAGACCGCATCGAGCTGAATCGCCCGGTGGTGCCTGAGGCTCTCGCCAGAAAGCTTGGGATCTTTGACGTGATCGAGCAGAGTCGGCGAGAGCTGGTGCAGCGTACTGCGTACCTGTTCGAGATTCACGCCGGGGCGAAGCCGTGCAAAGGGCTGAACGGTCCATTGCGCCGGGTTGGTGCGCCAATTCCATTCGGGGAACATGGTTTCAAAACTGGAAACTGGCAGCCAGATTTCTCTGCTGCTTCCAGGATGGATGCCCTCAAAGTTTTCTGGCGTAACGCCCAGGATACGGAAGGGCAGGCGTTCGATCATGATGCGGGCACCAATAGCCTCTGGCCGCCGGTTGAAGATACTGGTCCAGATGCGGTGGCTGATGACAACACCCCAACCCTCGGGCGGGCCTCCCTGGATGTCGTCTGCTGGGCTCAGGAATCTTCCCGCAGCGGGCTCTATGCCGAGCACCGGGAAGTAGCTGCCGGTGACAACGGAGGATTGCAGGCGGTGGGGGTTGCTATCGATCTCGACGGCAAAGGCACCTTGCCCCGCGATGCCGGCGATACCTGAGAAGAGGTCTTGTCTCTTGCCAAGTTCTTCGTAGAGCGGGTAGGGAATCTGCAGCCGCTCAACTGGCTTTACCGCTTTTCCATTCATCCAGGCGCGTTCGCCGGGCGGGAGATTGGTGGCTCGAATGCGGACGAGTTGATCGGGTTTCTCAACAGGCAGGGGATTCCAGAGCAAGCTATCGAGGAGTTGAAATACAGCGGTGTTGGCACCAATGCCGAGCATGAGCGTGATCACGATGACGCTGGTGAAGGCTTTGTCTTTGCGCAGAATGCGCAGGCCAAAGGCGATGTCCTGGAAGATGGCTTCGAGTGCCGGGAAGGTCCAGTTGCGGCGCGTGGATTCCTGCCAAACGGTGGTGTTGCCAAGGGCGAGCCGCGCCTGGCGGGCCGCTTCTTCCGGAGCAAGGCCTTGACGCTCGAAGTAGAGTTGCTTGAGTGCAAGATGGGATTCGAGCTCGTCCTTCAGGTCCTGATCTAACTGGTTGCGATTGAAGAGTTTTCGCAGTTGTTCGAGCATGCTTTAGACTCCTGAAGTGCGCAGGATGCGGCGCATCCCGATGGCAATCCGATCCCAGTTAGCCCGCTCGGCTGCCAGACGGGCGAGGCCGTCTTTGGTGAGCTTGTAGAACTTGGCCCTTCGATTGGCTTCTGACAAACCCCAGGTGGCCGGAAGCAAGCCTTTGACTTCGAGCCGATGCAGGGCTGGATACAAAGCGCCTTCTTCAACCCGGAAGAGTTCTCCCGACTGCGACCAGATGGCCTCCATGATGGTGTAGCCATGAGCGGGGCCTGCATTGAGGGTGGAGAGGATGAGGAGGTCGAGCGTACCCGGGAGGAGCTCGTTGCGGCTTTCTTCCATAAGTATCTTATGGGAAGAATAGAGCGGCTTACCGAAGATGTCAAGGGTTGCTGGGAGTATGATGTAGAGAAAGCGAGAGAGCAAATGTCATTACGCATCAATAGCGAAGCACCGAATTTTGTGGCCCAGACAACGAAGGGCGAGATTGATTTTCATCAGTTTATTGGGGATGGTTGGGCGATTTTGTTCTCACATCCGAAGGACTTTACGCCAGTCTGCACTACAGAATTGGGCTATATGGCAAAGCTCGAGCCGGAATTCACCAAGCGCAATTGCAAGCTGATCGGCCTGAGCGTAGACCCTGTCACGCGGCACGGCGAGTGGGCCCAAGACATCGAGGAGACTCAGGGCTATAAAGTGAATTACCCGATGATCGGCGACCCCGAACTGAAGGTGGCCAAGCTTTACAACATGCTGCCGGAGGACGCCGGAGAGACATCGGAAGGCCGGACAGCGGCCAACAACGCAACCGTACGTACCGTCTTTGTGGTTGGGCCTGACAAGAAGATCAAACTGATGTTGGTTTACCCGATGACGACGGGCCGGAACTTTGATGAGATTCTGCGCGTTCTCGATTCCATGCAGTTGACGGCATCACACAAGGTGGCGACGCCCGTGAACTGGAAGAATGGCGACGATGTCATCATTGTCCCCTCGGTATCGGATGAAGAAGCCAAGGCGACCTACCCCGGCGGCTTCAAGACCTTGAAGCCCTATTTGCGGGTTGTTGCGCAGCCAAAGTAGGTTTTATATGCCAGGAGTAGCGATTGAACGATACTACCTGGGCTGCCTGGCCCACGCCTCTTATATGGTTGGGTCAGGCGGCGTAGCTGCGGTGATTGACCCACAGCGCGATGTAGATCTATACATTGAGGCGGCAGCGAAGCTGGGTTGGAAGATTGAGCATGTGATTGAGTCGCACCTACATGCAGACTTTGTGTCGGGTCACCATGAGTTGGCCGAGCGTACAGGGGCGAAGATCTATATCGGTGCGCAGGCGGATGTTCTGTTTGACCATGTGGCGGTAAGGGATGGATACGTGATCCGGTTTGGGGATTGCGAGATGAGCTTTCTCGAGACACCGGGCCATACCCTTGAGAGCGTTTGTGTGCTGATGAAGGATTTGAGTGAGCCGTCGAAGGCCGGGGTTCTCTTTACCGGGGATACCTTGTTTGCCGGAGATGTGGGACGGCCGGATTTGTCCCCAAGTCACACCCCGCAAGAGCTTGCCGGGATTCTTTATGACAGCTTGCACGCAAAGGTGATGACGCTGCCCGATGAGACCGAGATTTATCCGGCGCACGGGGCCGGATCTTTATGCGGGCGGCAGTTGAGTTCTGAAAGTTCTTCGACCATCGGGCGACAGAAACAAACGAACTATGCGCTGCTGGCCAGGAGCAAAGAAGAGTTTGTTTCCCTTTTGACAG
>JBIPMY010000081.1:0-18085 GCA_044376335.1 Bryobacter sp. | reverse complement strand
GCGGTGAAGTCTTCTCTGGTGGACTTGCGGGACTTGCCCGCCTTTACGAGTTGCTGGGCGAAGAAGTGGTGGAAGGCGGAGTAGACGTCTTTCTGGATTGCGGCCATCTCGGCGGGTTGCCACTTGGGTTTGGTTGAGAGGAGGTTGGCAATCTGACGCTGGCGGTAGGGGGGGGTGAAGATGCCGGCGACGTTGTATTTGTAGTCTTTCGGGAAGGGGTTTTCGTTTGCACTGATGAGGACGCCGCCCTTGGGGTTGAAGCTGGAGGGGAGCTCGTCGAAGGGGATGAAGCCTTGCCACTGGTTGTCGGGATTGCGGGCGTCGAGGGGGATGCCGCTGTCGGCGGTCTTGCGGATTGGCATGTTGCCGGCGGCCTGGTAGCCGATGTTGCCGTCTGTGTCGGCATAGATGAAGTTGTGGCCGGGGCCGGGGAAGCGGGAGAGGGCGGCGCGGAACTGTTGCCAGTTTTGGGCGAGGTTGAGTTGGGCGAAGGCGAAGGGGTATTTGCCGGCAAAGGCCGACCACTGGAGGGCGTAGCGGGTGCCGTGACGATCGATGACGGGGCCGTGGGGGGTGATCTGGATGTTGACCTCGATGGGCTTTGCACCTTTGACGAGGATGGTTTCGTGATCGACACCGGTGAGGTTGGTTTCGTTGAAGTAGAGGTCCTGGACGTCGAAGTGGAGGGTGGTCATGGACCAGGCGATCTTCTGGTTATGACCGATGACGACGCCGGGCGCGCCGGGGAGGGAGCCACCGATTACGTCAAGATTTTCGGCCTTCATGTGGTTGATGTAGAAGGTGCTGGGCCAGCTTTGCTGGAGGTGGGGGTCTCCGGCGAGGATGGGCTTGCCGCTTTGGGTGCGGGTGCCAGAGATGGCCCAGGCGTTGGAGCCGGGGAGGATTTCTGTGCCGGCGCGGGTGGGGAAAAGAGAGCGGATTTTTTCTTTGTCGGGGCTGCGGGAGAGGAGGAGTTGCTGATCGGATTCGATGGTCCAACTGGTGGAGAGCTGGCGGTACATGTGGAGGACGAGGAGCATGGAGTCTGAGACGTTCCACTGGCGGGGGGTGTAGTTGAGGGCGCGGATTTCGAGCGGGAGGCCGTCCTGGTGGGAGAGGAGCCAATCGTTGACGCCGCGGGCGTAGGCGGTAAACCAGGTGCGGTCGGCGGGTTCGAGGTTGTCGGCCATGGAGTTGGCGAGGCGACGGAGGCGGTGCTGGCGGGCGGAGAGATCGTTTTCAACTGCGGCGGCACCGACGATTTCTGCCATCTCGCCTGAGGCGATGCGGCGGGTGGCTTCCATCTGCCAGAAGCGGTCCTGGGCGTGTACGAAGCCTTGCAGGTAGATGGCATCTTCGATGGTGGCGGCTTCAATGTGAGGGATGCCGCGCTGGTCTCTGGTGATGGTGGCGGGCTTGGAAATGGATGCGGCAAGCTCACCCGAAGTTTCGGGCATGCTTCGCCGGATGAACTGATAAGTCAGGCCGATCGCGGCAATCGCAAGGATTGCGGCGATGGCGTTGGTATATTTGAATACGCGTCGCACCTAATCAAAGTCTAATGGAAGCCAATAGTAATATCGGGTTTAAGCTGTTTCTGTTGTTGATGCTCACAGCGATCAACGCTTTTTTTGCGGCGTCGGAAATCGCTTTGCTGAGTGTGCGGCGGCAGCGTATTTTGCAGTTGGCGCAAGAGGGGAATATTGGTGCGCAGGCGGCATTGAAGCTGCTGGCGAGCACGGAGCGGCTGCTGAGTGTGATCACGGTTGGCATCAGCATTACGTCGCTTGCGATGGGTGTGGCGGGGGAAGAAGCGATCAACCAGTGGCTGCAATCGCAATTGATACCGCTGGCTCCAGCAGGGTATATCAAGGTGGTTGAGATCTTCTGTCTGATGCTGAGCTTTGTGGTGCTGACGCTGGTGTTGGTGGTGATTGGCGAGGTGGTGCCGAAGAATATCGGGATTATCGCGTCGGAGCGGATTAGTATTTTGAGTGCGCCGCCGCTGCTGGTGGTGAGCCGGATGTTTGCTCCGCTGGTGTTTCTAGTGGAGCGGTTGTCGAATTTCTTCTCGCGGTCGCTGGGGCTGCCGCAGGGTGGGGCGCACGGGATTCATTCGCTCGAAGAGATCCGGCATATTGTGGAATCGAGTTTGGAGCACTCGACGGTGACGAATTTTGAGGCTCATGCGATTGACCGGTTGCTTGAGTTGCGCGAGCTGGTGGCGCGTGAGGTGATGACGCCTCGCAGCAGCATGGTGTGCCTGCCGAGCGATGCTTCGCTTGATGAGTTGCTGAAGACGATGAGCGATCATCACTACTCGCGGGTGCCGGTTTATAAGGACAATCCGGACAATATTATTGGCATTGTGCACTTTCGGGACTTGCTGGTGGTGTGGCAGGAGAGGCGTGTTGCGACGGAGAGGCGGCGGCCGGTAAGGAAGTTTGTACTGGAGCAGCATGTGCGGAAGCTGCCGGTGATTCCGGAGACGAAATCGTTGAGCGATCTGATTGACGAGTTTCGGCATAACCGTGCGCATATGGCGCTGGTGGTGAATGAGTTTGGGGCGGTGAGTGGGGTGCTGACGCTGGAGGATGTGTTTGAGCAGGTGTTTGGGGAGATCGAGGACGAGCACGATCTGGTGGTGGTGGAGCAGGCGAAGAATGCGGATGAGCTGGAGCTGGAGGGCTCTGTGCCGACGCGGGATCTTGAGACGAAGTTTGGGATTGAGCTGCCTGGGGATGCGGGGTTTGAGACTCTTGCCGGGTTTATTCTGTTCCGGCTGGGGTACATTCCGGCGGTGGGTGAGGCGATTGAAGAGGGTGACCGTCGGTATACGGTGATTGAGATGGAGCGGAACCGGATTGGGCGGGTGAAGATCGAACGCCTGGCGGTCTAATCGCTGCGAGTCGATTTACTGGTTTGTTGCATCTGAGAGTCATGAGCAACATTTCAATTGGACTGGACCAAGCGCAACGGATTGGTGTGGCAAATCTGTTACGTCAGACATTGGCTGACGAGTATGTTCTTTATACGAAGACTCGCAAGTATCACTGGAATGTGGAAGGCCCGCATTTCCATGATCTGCATAAGCTTTTTGAGAGCCAGTATGAAGAGATCGACGAAACGATTGATGAAGTGGCAGAGCGGATACGGGCGCTGGGGCTTTATTCGACGGGTAGCTTTGCGGAGTTTCTGAAGGATGCGCGGATCCAGGAAGATGCTGGCGGGCAGATTGGTGCAAACCAGATGCTGCAGAATTTGCTGGCGGATCATGAGGCGATCATACGGTCTTTGCGGGTGGATCTGGTGGCGGCTGCGGAATCTTACGGCGATGCGGGCAATCAGGACTTTCTGACCGGATTGCTGGAATCGCACGAAAAAGCAGCCTGGATGCTGCGAGCGCTACTTGGCTAGGCCAAGGGCTTTTTCGATTTCGCGCCAGTCGACGAGGATGAAGTTCTTGCGGCTGTCGTTCATGGCGATGAAGAGGCCTTTGGGTAGGAGTGCGCCCAAGGGCTTGCTGGTGGTGTCGATGCCGTCTGTGGTGGCTGCTCCTACGCGGAAGCTGCCGAGGGCTTTGGCGTGGTCGTGCGGGCCGCCGGGGCCGCCTTCTCTGGCGTAGACGTGGTATTCGGAGACGGGGGTTTGCTGGTCTGTCGCGATGATGTAGCCGCGGCCTTTGGTGGTTTTGTAGATGGCGAGGCCTTCGCGGTCTCCCTTCCAGCCGGTTTGGGCGAAGAGGGCGAGTTCTTTGGCGGCGTTGGGGTGGGACGGGTCAGCGTGGTACTTGCGGATGCCAGCGCCTTCGTCGGAGTAGTAGAGGTAGCCGGCTTCGTTGTCGACGGCGATGGCTTCGATTTCTTTGGTGTTGCTGAAGTTGCCAAATTCGCGGACTTTTGTGGCGGTGAGTTGGCCTTTGCCGTTGTCGGCGAGTTGATATTGCCAGAGGTAGCTGCCGCTGGGGCCGGTCTTGCGGCTGACAATGGCGAAGATAGCGCCATCGGTGGGCCGGGTGTAGATTGCGATGCCCATGGGGGCGGCGAAGACAGGGATTGTGGCGAGGCCTCGAATGCCTTTGCCGGGGAGGATCTCGAAGACTCGCAGGCGGTTCTGATTGCGCTCTGTGGCGATTGCGATGTCGATCTTGCGGCCGGCGAGTTTGAGACCGTAGGCGACGTCGATGTTGTTGGGACGGTCGACTCCGGGGATTGACATGAGTACTGAGCCATCGAGTTTGTAGACGACTATTGCGCCGTCTGGGGCGGCCATCTTTACGGTGCCAAGGATGAGGCTTTCGGCGGGAGATTTGGGGTTGACCCAGATGGCGGGGTCGTCGGTTTGGTGGAGGGCGGGAGCGGTTTCGCGCAAGGGCTTTACGTCCACTTGAGCAGCTAGCAGAAGTAATGCGGCTAAGAACATAAGAGCTAGAAGAGGACGCTTTGGGGGCGGTGGAGCGGGACCTTGAAGTAATCGAAGGCTTCTACGGTGGCTTCGCGGCCTTTGTTGGTTCGCTTGATGAAGTTCTGCTGGATGAGGAAGGGCTCGTAGACTTCTTCGAGGGTACTGGCGTCTTCGCCGGCGGCGATGGCCCAGGTGTTGAGCCCTACGGGGCCTCCGCCGTAGGTGGTGAGGAGGCACTTCATGAGGCGGTAGTCGACCTCGTCGAGGCCTCTTGGGTCTACGTTGAGGAGCTCCAAAGCGGAGCCGAGGATTTCTTCGGTGAGTTCGCCTTTGGCGCGGACCTGGGAGTAGTCGCGGACGCGTCGCAGGAGGCGGTTGGCGATGCGGGGGGTGCCTCGGCTGCGTTTGGCGATGGAGAGGGCGATGCTGTCGCTGAGGTTGAAGTTGAGGATTTTGGCAGAGCGGCTGACGATGCCGGCGAGGTCTTCGTTTGAGTAGGGGTCCAGGCGGAGCACGAGGCCGAAGCGGCCGCGCAGAGGGGAGCTGACGCTACCGAGTTTGGTGGTGGCACCGACGGCGGTAAATTTGGGTACCGGGAGGGAATGCGTGCGTGCGCCGGGGCCGGTGCCGACGAGGATGTCTACGCGGTAATCTTCGAGCGCAGAATAGAGCATCTCTTCTACGTCCGGGGCGAGGCGATGGATTTCGTCGATGAAGAAAACCTGTTTGGGGCGGATGCTGCTGAGGAGGCCGGTGAGGTCGAGCTTCTTTTGCAGGACGGGGGCGGAGGTTTGTTCAAAGGCGGTGCCGAGTTCGTTGGCGATGAGGGTAGCGAGGGTGGTCTTGCCGAGGCCGGGAGGGCCGTGGAGGAGGACGTGATCCATGGCCTCGCCGCGCAGGCGGGCGGCTTCGATGGCGATGGCGAGATTTTCTTTGAGGTTTTCCTGGCCGGTGAAGTCTTTGAGACTGCGCGGGCGTAGGGACGCCTCAAAAAGGCGCTCTTCGTCCTGTGCTTCTCCCGCGACTATGCCCCGTTCGATCATTCACTCTCAGGTTAGCGTACCAACTCCAAAGACTTGCGGAAGAGCTCTTCGAAGTTTGGAGAGGTGACGGTTGCCTTGGCCTTGAGGACCGCTTGTTCGGCAGCGGCGGGATTGGAGCCGAGGTTGATGAGGGCTGAGAGGACGTCCTGCTCGAGGGGGGAGAGATTGCTTGCTTTGCGGACGACCGAGCCGGGGCCGGAGGGGAGATCTTCCATCTTGTCTTTGAGCTCGACGATCATGCGCTCTGCGGTTTTTTTGCCGATGCCGGGGATGCGGGTGAGGCTGGCGACGTCGCCGCCGCGGAGGCAGGCAACGAGGCTTTCTACTGCGATTCCGCTGAGGACTTTGACGGCGAGGGAGGGGCCGATGCCGCTGACGCTGATCAAGCGTTCGAAGGCGCGCTTCTCGATTGCGGTGAGAAAACCGTAGAGGGAAATCGCATCTTCGCTGACCTTTGTGTAGATGCGGAGGCTGACTTCAACGCCTGTATCGGGCAGTGCGGTGTAGGTACTGATCGGGACATCGACTTCGTAGCCGACGCCGCCGGCAAGTACTATTACGGTGCCTGCTGTTTTCTCAAGCAGGGTGCCCCTCAGATAAGCAATCATAAAAACACCATAGCTTATGGCACGGCGACTCTTTTTCGTTTCAGGAATTCATAGCGGCCACGCGGAGTTGCGTGGAGAAGAAGCAAAGCATCTCTCGCGGGTGTTGCGCGTAGAACCGGGGCATGTTTACGAGATCTCCGACAACCAGCAGAAGTACCTGGCGCGGGTGACTGAGGCGCACAAGGAGCTGGTGCGCTTTGAGGTTATCGAGAAGATGCCAGTGGAGCGAGAAGCTCCTGAAATTCATCTTTATGCGGCGATCATCAAGTTTGAACACTTTGAGTGGGGAATCGAGAAGGCGACCGAGCTTGGGGTGGATCGCATTGTGCCGGTGCAGAGTGCGCGGAGTGAGAATGGGCTCGATAAGGCTGTGACGAAGCGTCTGGAGAGATGGAAGAGGATTGCGCTGGAGAGCAGCCAGCAGAGCCGGCGGGTGTTTTTGCCGGAGCTGACGCCGGTGATGCGGTTTCGCGATGTGGTGAGCCAGGCGGCGGGGCAGCGGGTGTTTCTCGATGAGAAGCGTGACGGGGGATTGTTGCGGGATTTGCCAAAGGAGACGTCGACGATCAGCCTGCTGATTGGGCCTGAGGGTGGGTGGACGGATGATGAGCGTGGGCTGGCGAGGGGTGCGGGGTGGATATCGGCTAGTCTCGGGCCTCGGGTGTTGCGGGCGGAGACGGCTTGGATGGCGTCGCTGGCGATCTTGCGGGCCTAGCGCTCGCAGGGCTCGCGGTTGTTGAGGATGGGGTAGAAGAGGCGGCGGGAATCGCCTTCTTTGCGGCAACTGATCTTGCGGCCGTTGACGAAGATCTGGAGTGCGTCTGGAGCGTAGATCACAGCATTGTCGGCGAGGTTGGGCTGCATCCAGATGCGGAGGAAGCCTTCGTCCTGATAGTCGGCGATGAGGCGGGTGGGGCCACTGAAGAGGGCGAGGCGTTGCTGGCCGTCGATTACGGTTGCTGTTGTGCCAGAGTACCAGCGGAGGTATTTGCCTTGAGCGCGGGCGGTGATGAGGCTGGCTTCGGGGCTGACGAGGCTGAGAAGATCCTGGGCGGGGGCGAGGACGAAGTAGAGTGCGATGAGAACGCCACTCACACCGAAACACTCCGTACGACGGCGGCGACGGGGGCTGAGCCGACGGGGATCATCGTAAAGAGGGGGGCAGTCTTTTGACGCTTGGAGACGATGTTGCCGAGACGGATGATGGCCATGTCGCCGGAGCGCTGGTTGAGGACCAGAGCCATCTGACTGTCGGGAGTGAATACGATGCAGCGGGGGTTGTTGCCGACGGCGATGACGGCGGCCAGTTTTTGCGTGCGTACGTCGAGAACCGATACGGTGTCGGTGGAGGGGCTGGTGACGAAGAGATATTGGGGTTGGCGTGAAACGGCCATCGGGCCGGGGGACTTGCCACTGAGGAGAGTTGCGGCGACCTGGGATTGGTAGGGGTAAACGACGACGACGCCGTCGAGGCCTTCGCCGGTGATGAAGAGCTGGCCGCCATCGGAATTGAAGCAGAGGTTTTCAGGGCGGATGGGTAGGGGCAGGGCGACGACGATCTTGCCGCTGGCGCTATCGACCATGGTGAGCTGGCGCTCCTGATCGTGAGTGACGATGAGCATGCTGCCGTTTTTGAGGTAGCGCAACTGGCCCGGGGTTTGATCGATTTTTGAGATCAGAAACTCTTTTTCGCTCGAATCGCGGAGGATGCCTATGTCGTTTGCGCCTTCAAAAGAAACGGCGACATGGGGCGAGCCGGGGGAGACGGCGATGGTGCGAGCGCGGGCCGGGAGTGTCCATTGAGCGCGGGTATTGAAGGTGGCTCGATCAACGGCAAGGAGCGTTTTGTGATCGGGTGAGAGGCCCCAGATGGTGGTGGCATCGTGATTGAGCCAGACGGATTCGGGGGCCAGAGGGGATTTGAGTTTGCGGGTGATGGAGGTTTCGGTAACGCTGACTTCTTCGACAGCGCCGTTGTCACTGACGCTGAGAAGGAAATCCTGGCCGGGGACATCGATGAGTTGTACGGGGCGGCCACTGGGTTTGATGCGCTTCTTTTCGAGGGAGAAAGCAGCGAGGTCGACGATAGCGATATCGCCCGAGTCGCGGGTGGCGACAAAAGCAAATCCAACATAGGCATTCTTCGTACGAGAAGCGCAGCCGGTGAGGCCGCCTGCCAATCCAGTTACCAACAAAGATCTACGCGAAAGCACACTCGTTATTATGAACCTTATAGGATGTGGCCTGCCTTATTGTTTGCCCTGCAGCTTCCGGTAGCATTACCGACCCCGCTTGAAGAATGGAAGGCGGAGATCGAAGCACGGGCGTTTCACCGTATCGAAATCATTCGGATTCCGGGAGATCCGGTGCCTGAGGAGGACCGGGACGTGCTGTTTTCTTACTTCAATCGGCCCGACTTTGCCGCACAGTTTGCGCGTACGCAGGCGCTGACCTTCCGGTATGTGAGGGGTGAGCGGACGCGGAGTCTGATTCTGCTGAATTTGCCGATGATGCAGAATACGCAGAATTCGGCGGCTGCGTTGATTGCGCATGAGCTGGGGCATTTGTGGCTGGCGTCACTGGGATTTTCACCGCCGGTTTATGAGCCGGGGCCGAGGGGATGCCTGGCGATTCATTACGGCGATATGGTGCAACATATTCTGTTGCGGGTGGAGAGTGACCGCAGGGGGATTCCGTGGCGGCCTTCGTATGAGCGCGACTATACGGCGGCTAGTGAATCGTTGCGCAATGCGCCGCCACAGGGTTTGGGGGATGACTGCTTTCGAGCGCAAAGGCTGAGTTTGATGGTGGATGTGCGGACGGGATTTGAGACGAAATCGTTTGCTGCGAGGGAAGAGTATCTGAGTTTGCTGGCAAAGCAGGACCCTGAGGCTGAAGCGATTGCGATTGAGCTGATTGAGGCGCTGGACGGGAAGCTTGGCCTTGAGAAGGATTCGTATGAGTGGGCGCTGGAGCAATCGCGGGCGGCAGTGAATCGACTTATAGCGAGCAGAAATGCGCCTTAGCTCGTTTCGCGTCGGCTATCCTGAAGTTTGGCATGTTGGAGATCCACACAGAAGACCTAAGGCCAGGTGTAGTTTTGATTCGCCTGACGGGAAAATTAATGATGGGCCCGGAGAGCGCTTCGCTTGAGGCCCTGGTGAATGAGCGCCTGGACGCGGGTGCGCGTCATATTGTGTTTGAACTGTCAGGGCTGAAACAACTCGACTCCACGGGGATTGGCCGCTTTATCTCGACCTTCAACCGGCTGATGCAAGTTAAAGGGACGCTGGGTATGGCGGCAGCGATGCCAGTGGTAAGGCAGAGTTTTCGGGTAACGCGTCTCGATACAGTGTTCAAGTTTTACGATACGGACGCTGAGGCGATTGCGGCGATTCCGGCAGCGTAGGCCTGCCAGGAAGACGCCCGGCAATACGCTCGCGGCTCCACCACCACCAGTTGGATTGCTCGCGGGGCAGTTGGGCATCATTGGCCTGAGCAATGGCACAGCGAAAGACATCGAGCACACAGGGATCCTGCCTTGTTTTTGATTTCTTTTCCAAGTCCAGGAACAATTGATCTCCATCGCGACGCGCCAGATCGGAAACGCTTTTCACTCCGAGGAGTTCGAAGTCTTTCAACATGCTCTTGCCGATGCCGTGCAAGTCGCCCAAATTTCTGACTGGCATACTCATAATGAAAGCTTATGACGCGACGCGCCCTTCTCGCCACTGCTACGCTCAGCGCCGCAACGCCGGATTGGCAATCTCTGCTTGCCCTGTCGATCACTCATGATGAGCTGAATTTCGAAAAGCTTCGAGGCTATGTGTTTGAAGTTCATGACACAACTCGCGCCTCACGGCATCTGCGCGAAACACAGAGTTTTGAGATCAATCTGGTGGGGCCTGGTATGTACTTTCGCAAACTGAGCTCGAACGACTTGCCGCTTTCTCCAGAAGACTTCAAGCAGGAACAGGCACGGCTACGATTACACCTGAGTCAATCAAAGGCTTCTGATCGCGAAGCGCCCTGGCGCAAAGAGCGGGAGGCTCTCGAAATTTATGTTGCGACGCACAAATTCAGCTTCAAGGGCGAAAGGATAGTAGACGGGCGCCCGGCAATCATCCTTGAGTCGAAACCACCAGAGGCGCCCGTGCGCCCGATTGAATTTCTGACTCATTCGCGATGCCGACTGACGCTGGATCGCGAGACAGGACACTGGATTGAAGCGGTGTGCGAGATTCGGAAACGAACGCAATTTGCGCTCAACCAGATTCTGATCGGGCGGCTCTCGCTGCCCTATTCTCCCGGGCTAATTAACCGTGGTGATCTGGACCCTGGGACTACGATTACCTTCCGGACACAACGGCTTGAGGATGGCGTGTGGGCGCCAAAGAGCTACTTTATCGAAAGAACCGGATTCGGGTCTGAACTGAGCTTCTCGAAGTTCCGCAAGTTCACTTCAGAATCTCAACTCTTGACGGACCCGCAATGACCCGGCGCCAGAGTCTTCTTCTCTTTGCGGCCCAAGGGCAGAAGCCGGACCCTTATGTGATTCTCGATCAATCTGTGACGATTGATCAGACTAATCTCGACAAGCTTCGCGGTTATGTCTGGAGTTCGGAGGAGCGTTCTTTTTTTAAGGGCAAGCTGACGCGCCAGCAGTCTTATGAGATCAATCTTGTTTCTGGTGCGATGTACTGGCGCAAAACTGAGTCCGGGGGCAAAGCATTGGTGGGCGCAGAGCTTGAAGCGGAACGCAAGCGGCTGGCGAGCCACCTGGAGAAGCCCGGACCGGGATACAACTGGCGCAGCGAGCGTCAGTATCTGGAGCTGCTGCCGAAGGTGCATGTTGCCACGTATCTGGGACTTGAGAGTATCGATGGCCGGCCAACGCATGTGATCGAGACGCGGCCTGCGGCGGGTGTGAGGGCGTACCTTCTGAATTCGTTTCGCTACAAGCTGTGGATCGACCAGGCAGACCTGCACTGGAGGCGCGCTGAAATCACCGTGATTCGCGATGTGGAATGGCTACTGCACCAGCTTGCTGTCGGGCGCATCAGCTACCCGTATTCGAACAACATCGTCAACTCGGGCAAGCTGCGCACAGGGGCGAAAACGACGGTTGAGTTGCAGCGCCTGCCGGAAGGAATCTGGACGCTTTCGCGCTACCTCACGGAATCTGGCAAGGATTACTCAAACGAGTTGCGCTATTTCAACTACCGCCGCTATAGCTCGGAATCTCAACTGCTTACTGACCCGCAGTGACCTTGACATCTCGCACGTAGATCGACTTTTGGCCTGTGGGTGGGGCGAACCAGGAGTAGGTGATCAGGAAGCGATCTTTGCCGAGTGGGAGGAGTGAGGTGTAGCCGCAGGAATCGGCTTGTGGCTTGGTGGGGTCGGGGACTGGAACCAGCGTGTGGGGCTTAGTCCAGGTTTTGCCTGCGTCGTGACTGAAGCGAAGGTCTACTCCCGGGCGGCCGGAGGAGAGCACGAGGACGCCATTGGCCAGTTGCAAGAGGCGGGGCAGAACGCCTGTTTCGGTGAAGACTTCCGGGGGCGACCAAGTCTTGCCCTGATCGGCAGACCAACTGCGATACATCGGGCCGATGCCATTGCCATCGGTGGTGCGGAGCACGGCGAGGAGGCGGCCATCGGGCAGGACTTCGAGGGCAGGCTCGGTGAAGCCATCACGGCGACGGTCTGCTTCGTTGTAGAGGATGTGCCCGGTTTTGGCCCAGGAGCGGCCGTGATCTTTCGACATGTACGAGGCTGAAGAGGTGAAGGGCACGGGCTGGCTGTCGTGATAGTAGGGGTAAGTGAGGGCGAGCAGGGTGCCGTCTTTGAGGAGCTTCATGTCGCCCCACCAGATCTGCGGCATCAGGCCGCCGGTGACGTAGCGCAAGGCGTGAGCATCATCGAGGATTTGTGACTCGGGCTTCCATGCCCCGCCCTGGTAGCGCTGAAAGAAGATGCGCCGCATGGACTCTGGAAGTTCTCGCATGAGGTAGAGCTGGAAGGGGGTTTTGTAGCTGACGCGCTCGGCCACCTGTTTGGGCAGTGGGATTGAAGAGGCTGGGGTTGCGGCCACGGTATCGGTTCTTAGCCAATCGCCGTTTTTGAGTTTAAGGCCGAAGGCCCCGTTTGCGGCTTGCGGGTCTTCACGCCAGGTTTTGCCTTGATCGCCTGAAAGATAGGTTTTGCGGGCCTTGCCGTAGGAGGCGGCGGAATCCTGTTCTACGTGGACGAAGAGGAGGAGCTTGCCGCCGGGTGCTGCCTCAAGAACAGGAAACTGCCAGCGGCCCCAACGATGTTCGTCTGCTGGCCCGGCGACGACCAGGCGCGGTTCGCCGATCTCGACACGAGGCTCTGCGGCCAGCATTAAAAACAGCAAGAAATTCATTGGGCGAGTTTATCAACAGGCTTCACCAGCCATACCAGGCCGGCTGCCATGACTACCAATAAACCGACGCCGGCGAAGACGCCGCTTAGGCCCCAGTCTGCCTTGAGATAGCCAGCGACAAAGACACCTGCGCCGCCGGCGAGGGTGTTCAGGGTATTCATCAGGCTTTGGGCGGTGGCTCTATCGCGCGCGTCGATCAGGTCGCAGAGAGCGGCTGTTTCGTTGGAGGCTGCGACGGATCGCAGGAAGGAGAATACGACTACGCCGCAGCCGACCACGAGCATGCCTGCCCCGGTGAGAAAGACCAGCAGGCAGGGGGCGCAAAGCAGGTAGCAGAGGCTCATGAGCTTGAGCCGGCCGGCGCTGGATTTGAGCGCAGCGCGGTCTGAAAGTACGCCGCCTGCGGAGTAACCAGCCACGGCCGAGAGTTGGAGAAGGGCGGTGCCGGAGAGGCCAGCCATGGCGAGGCTTAAGCCGTAAGTTTCGCGGAAGTAGAGCGGCATCCAGTTGAAGAACATCCAGGTACCAACGGCAATCAACATCGCCTGGCCAGCAATCAGGAGGTAGCCGCGATTCTTTAGCAGCCCCAGGACTCTGCCGCTGCTTGTTACTTGTTCGCGAGGCACTTCTTTGAGGAATACGTGGCAGACAAGCGCGAGGGCAAGCCCGGCAGCGCCCAGGACAAAGAGCCCGGATCGCCAGCCGTAGGTTTCTCCGAGGTAGCCTGACAAGGCTCCGCCTCCAACGAGGCCAACATAGAGCCCACACATGTGCAGAGACAGTGCACGGCCACGGCTCTCTACCGGATGGTGATCGGCAATGAGGGCTATGGCGGCTGGGAGATAGAAACACTCGGCGAGGCCGAGCAGGACTCTGGTGGCGAGCAGCTCATTGGCTGTGCGGGCAAAGCCGGACAAGACGGTTACCAGACTCCAGGCGATGAGGCTCCAGAGGATGACGCGGTTTCTGGGGAGCCGGTCTGCAATGATGCCGGCACCGAGCGAGCCGATGGCGTAACTCCAGAGGAAGAGAGTGCCGATGGCGGCGAGTTGCAGGTCGCTCAGATGGAGGTCTGCCTGAAGCAGGGGGTAGACGACGGAGAGCGAGGTGCGGTCTGCGTAGTTGATACCGGCGGCACAGGCCAGAATGAGAACGGTTTGCCAACGGACGGCGATCAAGGCAGCTCAGCGGTAAAGGCTGCCTCCACACGCATGCCGGATTGGAGTTGAACGCCATAGGCACGCCGGACGACTGGGTGATTGCCGAAGTATTCTTTCCAGACGACGTTTACTTCGCGGATCTCGGCTACGACGTCCTGCAGGTAGAGGCGTGCGGTGCAGATGGAAGAGCGGTCTACGCCTGCGGCGGCGAGGAGGATGTCGAGCTGGCGGAAGCACTCTCGCATTTCGGCTGCAGCGCCGCCGGGTACGGGCCTGGATTCGCCGTCGGGGATGCCTGTCACAACCGCTTCAAAGACACGGCCACTGTGGACTACGGCCGAGCTGATGGGGAAGTCGAGATCGGAATCAATAAATTGCATATGGGGAGTGATGAAACTCGTACAATAACACTTCGACCCATGCCTACCCAACTGAAAGCCTGGCAATCTGCCGAACTTGGTTGCTCCTGGATTCTCAAGCAACTGGAAGCAAATGGATCGCTCCGTGGCGGAGACGATCTGCGCGCCTATTACAAGACCCCTGCTGCACTTCTGGCCCATGGCCGGGTGCTGGAGGCGAATCGCGTTCTTGATTATGTTGAGACACGTTATCTCAAGCCGGATGGGGATCTGGACGGGAGCGGGGTGCCGTGGTTTGAGGTGTATCGCACTTACAATCACTCCTGGCTTTGTTGCGGCGCGGTGATGGCTGGGCGCCGAGATCTGGCCCGCAAGCTGTCTGGCTTTATTGCGACGCGGCACAATGCGGCTTCGGGTGGATTCTTTGCCGATGAGGCCCGCTCGACAGAGGAGATCATGACTACGAGCATGGCCGGTATTGCCTGCCTTTATGCCGGGAAGCATGAGCTTGCGCTGGCTGCTGGTGAGTGGCTGGCGAATCTTTATCAGGCGCAGCCAGATCTTACGAAGGGCCTTTACACAAGTTGGAAAAATGGTTTGGTGACTGAGTATCCAGAGGCTGAGGCGAGTTCTTATCTGGTGGACCCTTTGAAGCTGCGCCAGTGGTATTTCCAGTACGGGATTAGTGCGGCGTTGCTGAGTTCGCTGGCTGGATTTACGGGTGAGGAGCGATGGCTGGTGCTGGCCCGCAATTTTCTTCAGGCGAGCGCCCATGCTGCGACTGATCGCTATCAGACGCCGCAGAGCGGGAAGATTGGCTGGGGTGCTGCGTGGACTTATCGGCTCTCGCGTGCGCCTGAGGATCTGGCGCTGGTGGAGCAGGTTTCCAGCGGCCTTGCCGCTTTGCAAAACGATGATGGCTCGTGGCTGGTGACTGGTGTTTACGGAGGTGCCAGTGCTGCGGCTGATAGCCTGACGCTCGATATTACGTCGGAATTTGTTGCCCTTCAATCTTTTATGGGAGTGTTGCCCCTTGTCTAATCCTTACGAAAACAAAGTGAAGAAATTGCTGGCTACGGGCGCGACCGCCTGGGGCTCGGCCACGATGGGTACTGCGCCGCTGGCGGCCAAGCTGGTTGCTACCTCTGGTGTCGATTGGGTATGGATCGATACGGAGCATTCGAGCTTTGGCTCTGAGTCGATTGAGATGCTGCCGCCGCTGATTCGCCAGTCTGGGGCGATGCCGCTGGTGCGGATTGCGGGCCTGGACCCGAGTTTGATGAAGAAGGCTCTTGATATTGGTGCGCAGGGCGTTATGATTCCGCAGATTGATTCGCCAGAGCAGGCTCGGCTGGCTGTGCAGTATGCGAAGTATCCGCCGATGGGCTCTCGCGGGATCTCGCCGATGTGGACCTTCTACAACGATGTGCCGTGGGGTGAGTATTTGCCTCATGCCAACGACGAAACGATGGTTGTGGTGCAGGTGGAATCGGTTGCGGCACTTGATCAGGTGGAGGCGATTGCGGCAGTGGAGGGCGTGGATGTGGTGTTGGCCGGGCCGATGGATTTGTCTGCCGCGCTAGGCCATATTGGGCAGACGAATCACCCGGATGTGCAGCGCTTTCTTGAGGACTTCCCTGCCCGGGTGGCCAGTGCGGGTAAGGTGCCGGGGATTGCGCTGGGTGGGTATGAGGCGTCTGCCAAGGCGTGGAGCCAGGGCTATCGCTTCATCAACTTTGGCAATTTGTACTTTGATGGCTTGCATGGCATCAAGGCCAATTTGGCGCGGTTGAAGGAGCTTAGCGCCAAGGGCGAGTAAGGGGCCCCTGGGCTGGGTAGGGCAGTTTTTTCATGCGCTCGATCGAGGCGGGGTCTGGTGCGGCACGGCAGAGGTCCCAATCCTGATTGAGGGTGTAGGCACCGATCACGAGAAAGTCTGAGCTGGCGGAGACGCGGCAATGGCCGGTGCCGCAGGGCAGGACGGCTAGATCGCCGGCCTTGACGGTGAGTTCTACGCCGCCCGGGACTTCGCCACCGAGAATCAACTTCGCTTCGCCCCGGGCAAAGCCGAGGACTTCATGAGCTGTTGAATGGTAGTGGTGAAAGGGGTAGACGCCGTTGCGCCACTGTGGCTTCCAGCCGCTTTTTGCAATGAGATCTTCGAAGGCTTCGACTGAGGTGGCGGGCGTAACCAGCGATCGATAGAGGAGGACGGGGAGCTTCTCGTTGTTGGGCATCCAGCCGTTGCGTTTGAGCAGAAAGGATTCGGGTTCTTTGCCGGGAGCGAGCATTGCGGCGAGGGCTTGTGTGAGGGTGCGACGGTCCATTTTATTTGCTTAAGCGGCGCAGGAGATCGGTTTTGAAGGTCGGCTTTACGTCGTAGCAGTAGGTGAGGCCTTTGCCGGGTGTTACCAGGAATTGCGCGTTTTCGATTCTGGCGCTCATTGGGGAGCAGATCAGATCTTTGCGGTCTACGAGTGCGCCGACGGCGAGGGAATCAAAGGGGTTGAAGCCGTCTGCGCCGAAGCGATCTTTCCAGAAGGCGAGCCAATCGAGGATGGAGGGCATCATCCATTTCATGCCTGGGCTTGTTAGGTTTCGCATGTCTGCTTCGCGCATCCAGACCTTGGAGGAGATCTCCCAGGGAGCGAGGGTGAGGGGGGCGCCGGAGTCTAGCAGGACCTGGAAGGCGGCGGTGTCGAGCTCGAAGTTGAGGTCTCGAAAGGGGGTTTGTTGTTTTGGCCCGGCGATGAAGAGCTGGCCGGGACGGCGGCCGGCTACGGCGACCATGCCGTCGATTTGTTTCGCCAGTTCCGGATGGAGCTTGAGCACTGTGGCCACGTTGGTTGCGGGGCCGAGGATGAGAATGGTGAGGCGGCGTTGTTTGAGTTCGCGGGCTAGGGCCTGGCTGGCTGGTGTCTCACGCCCCAAGTCTGCTGCACTGCTTGCGCCGATGTGTACTGGTAAAGCAGCTGGCCCGAATTTGCTGACGATCTCGCGGCCAATCTTTGAGGCTGTTGGCAGATCGGCATTGCCGAAGACGATGCTGACGCCGCGCACTTTGAGCTCGGGTGAAGCGAAGGCTTGCAGGAGGGCGATGCCGTCGTCAACTTCTTTGCCGCCGGGGGCAACAGAGGGGTCTGTATCGATCCAGACCTGTGTTTGGGCCATCAGGGCCAGGGCCAAGACTATTGACATAGAAGCTCCCGAGACAAGTGGAGCCATTGCCTCTTCTGTTCGTGGTCTGCCTTGAGCGGCAGTTGCGCAACGCCGATGAGGCGGCGCATGATTTCGGCACCGGCGTAGTTGCGGGCGAGGGCCCAGTTGACTGGGTTGGTGTATTGCGAGATAACCGTTTGCCAGAGGTTGCCGAGGCCTAGCAGTTCGAGGTGGGCGAGGAAGACGCCGAGGTCGTATTCGGCGTCGCCAAGGTAGCAGAACTCGGGGTCGATGACGGAGGTGTTGAGCCAGCTACCGGGGAAGAAGTCTCCGTGCAGGAGGGTCTTGCCGTCGGCTAGGTAACGCTGGCCGAGTGCTCTGACCGTTGCGCAGTAATCAGCGTCTGCGAGGAGGGGGGCGGCAAGAGCTTCGAAGCCGAGGCCGTTGTCTGGGCGCAATGGGAATTCGTATTGGTGCTCGTGGTTGAGTGCTCGCATCGCGCGGTTGGGGAAGGATTCGACTTCTATTCTGTGGAGGGCGACGAGGTAGGCGGTGAGTTCGATTACTTTTGCTTCGGTTGGAGTTTCGGTTTGGAAGTCGCCGAGATCTTCGAGCTGCAGGAGGTGAGAGTCTTGGTCGAAGCCCAGGAGTTTAGGCATTCGCGAAGCAACGCCCGGATTGTTGGCAACTAGTGAATAGAAGCGGGCTTCTACGGCAGCGCGCTCAATGGGGGCGGCGATTTGAGGGTACTTCACCACCCAGGGGCGGGCTTGCTTGAGGATGAACGAGTTTTCGCCGTGCCACGCGCGGACGGTCATGTTCATGTTGCCGTCACCGATGCGCTCCGCCCGGTCTACGCTGCCCCATCCGAGGGTTTGCAGGTGGGCATCGATTGAGGCAGGATCGTTTGCCTCCAATACAAATTCGTTCATCGTCCAGGAACTCC
>JBIPMY010000577.1:0-3386 GCA_044376335.1 Bryobacter sp. | reverse complement strand
GGGGAGCGCAATTCTGCGTTCGGCCACTTCTGTTTGGCGACATCGGTTAATTCCACTTGCGGGACTCTTGCTGCATGCTTCTTCTCGACGCAATAGGTTAAGGTAACGCGTTGCTTGAGGCGCTCTCGCATTTCTGAAAAGAATTCGGCTCGGACGTAGGAGTCGGAGGTGCCGCCGCTGGCTTCGGCGAGGAGAGATACAGACTGCTGGCCGACGAGGGCGGGCCGCATTGCAGGGGAATCGTTGCCGACGGTTGGGGGTGGGACGTTGAATCTTGGGATTTTGCGTGCGGGGGCGGGATCGATGGCGAGGTCGAGGCTGATGCGCTCTTCGATGAGGTTGGCGGCCAGTTGCTCGATGCGGATTTGTGAGCCGCTATCGATGTTGTCGCCAATCATGAAGATGGCGCGCTGGCGGGTAGGGGTAGCTTTGCCGAAGAGTTTGTAGGCGTCGACTATGCCGTAGAGGGGCCGGGCGATCTGGAGGTGAGTGCCGTCGGCGCCTTTCTCGATTGCGAGGCGAATGGCGGCAGGATCGCGAGTGAAGGCGAGTTGTTTTTTTGTGGAGACGCCGTAGGTGACAACGGCAACCTGATCTTCGGGGAGGAGGCGCTTTACCAGCAGGTCTGCTGCGCCGGCGAGGAGGCCGCCACGGCCACGGTCTTCTATGAGGATTACGATGTCGGCTGGCAGGCCGCTGGCTAGCGAAAGAGGACTGGCTTCCACGCCTTTGCCGCGCAGGAGGAAGTCTTGGGCGGTGAGGCCGCGGACGGGTTCCTGCACGCTGCGCTCGCGTACTTCTACCGTTACCGGCATTGGCACCAGTTTGGCGGGGCAAGTTTGCGCTTCAAGGCTCGCCAGAAACACCGTTAGTAATATACCCATTAACTTCATTTTCGCTCGATTCTTCTGGAACTCGGACCCACAAATTGGTTTCTAATAGGCTATGACGCCGCGCACCCCCAGTCGCGTTCCCTTTGTTACTGTCTTCATAGCGGCGATTGCTTTGCAGGCCATCGTCCCTCGGGCTGTGCTTTACTCGAACGCATACTGGGCCGGTGGCTTGATTCTGGGAAGTCTCCTGTTGGCCAGCACAAGCATGCTGATTGGCGGAGGGCCGGGCTACTCATCCACCTTGTCTGCCGTGCTCTGGCTTATCCCGGCTTTGATCTTTACCTACAACAACAGCCTGCTCGCCCTCCTTTGCCTGATCCCGATGCTGGCTGGATTGAATCGATATCTGCCTCGCGCTGAGGCCCCTGAAGCTCGCGGGCCGATTTCTGCATTGCTGATCCACGCTGCAATTGCCATCCACCTGAGTGCCCCTCCAGTGCTCGCACTTGTGCCTGCCGCACTTGGTATTGCACTTATTCTCTGGGCCAGAGAGATGCCTGCAAAACCGCGCGATTTCAGGATCGTCTCTGGGGCGATCGCTGCAATGCTTACGCTCTTTCTCCTGAGACCCGCTACACCACTCATGCCGGGTAGCTCGGTTCAGGCCACCACTCTCATAGCTCCTCCGAAAGAGCCGAAAGCAGGTAGTAGCAGCAATGCGCACCTTGGCATCATCCTTCGCCCCAAAGTAGAAACGCAGGATCACAAGCTGCCTCCGCCCCCCCAAATTCAAGTTGAGGCTCGACGCACGATTCCGAAGGTTCCGATGGAAATCCCCTTTAGTGGAGTCTATTGGATGTTTCAGACTCCGTTGATCCGGCCTCCTGAAAATTCTCCGGTGCTTGAGGAATCGCCGATTGATGGCCAGTTTAGTTCTGACGACGGAACACTCATCAGGCTCGACGCTCACCAGACTTTCAATCAACCGTTCCCTCTAGGAAGTATCGAATCGATCGGGGTCACGCTCTCCAGCCAGGACAAATATCCGACTACGCTTTCGATGCAATTGGTAGCCTCCGATTCGAAGACTCCCCAATACAAGGCGAATTTGGGACAATGGCCGATTGACACCACGGCCTCAACTCAAACACTAAGATTCAAGGTTCCAGCTTCGCCGTATGTCGATGAGTTTGACCAACTGACACTGAGATTTGACCTCAGCATCCCCCGGCTGCACATCGCCCCGCGAGTGGCAATCCAAAAATTTACCATCTATCCCCGCTAAACTAGGGGTTCCACGATGGGCGACAAAGCACCTTTTATCCACCTACACTGCCATACCGATTATTCACTGCTCGATGGCGCTTGCGAGATCTCACAAATGATGGAGGTGGTGGCCGAACAGAAGGCCCCGGCGATTGCCATGACCGATCACGGCAATCTCTTTGGCGGGTCTGAATTCTATAACGCTGCCAAGGGGGCGGGGATTAACGGCATCTTGGGTTGCGAACTCTACGTTACCCAGCAGCCCGCCAGCGTCAAAAACGCAGCCAATCGCTATAACCATCTGGTGCTGCTTTGCGAGAACCAGGAAGGCTATCGGAATCTGATTGAGCTGGTTTCGACTGGCTATATCGATGGGTTTTATCAAAAGCCTCGCGTGGACAAGGATTTGCTTGCGCGGCATTCGAAGGGGTTGATCTGTTTGTCGGGCTGCCTGCGTGGGGATGTGCAGGAAGCGCTGCTCAATGGCAAGTTTGACGATGCGCGGACGCTGGCTAATGAGTATCAGGACATCTTTGGCAAGGGTAATTTTTATCTTGAGTTGCAGGATCATGGCCTTGAGCAAGACCGCAAGGTGATTCCTGAGGTGGAGCGGCTGGCGCTTGATACTGGCATGCCGCTGGTTGTTACCAACGACGCGCATTATCTGCGGGCGGGCGACCCTCATGCGCATGAGGCGATGCTTTGCATTCAGACGGGCAGGACGCTGTCTGACCCGAATCACATGCGCTTTGATACGCCCGAGTTTTATCTGAAGACTCGTGCCGAGATGGAGAAGCTCTTTGGCCATGTGCCGCAGGCGCTGGATGCCACCTGGGACATCGCACAACGTTGCAAGCTGAAGCTGGAGAGCGTGAAGGACCCCTTCCCGGTCTTCCAGATCCCTGAGAATCATACGATTGACAGCTACTTTGAATGGGTGGCTCGCGCGGGCTTTGAGAAGCGGCGGGCGAAGCTGGAGATTCTGGCGGCGCAAGGGAATTTGCGCTATCCGCTTGAGGTTTATGAAGAGCGGCTGACGCGCGAGATCCGCATCATTCAGCAGATGAAGTTTCCGGGCTACTTCCTGATTGTTTGGGATTTTATTCGCCATGCGAAGCAATCGGGGATTCCGGTGGGGCCGGGCCGCGGGTCGGCAGCTGGTTCGCTGGTGGCTTATGCGATGGACATCACTGATATTGATCCGCTGCCTTATAACCTGCTCTTTGAACGCTTCCTGAACCCCGAACGTATCTCGATGCCTGATATCGATATCGACTTCTGTACTCG
>JBIPMY010000323.1:0-7198 GCA_044376335.1 Bryobacter sp. | reverse complement strand
GAAGAGATAGCCTCCCAGCAAGCCCAGGTAACGCAAGCCCAGGTCTCCCTCGACGATGCAAAGAAGCAACTGGCCCTGCGCGAATCCATCCCAGACCCTCGAGCCATCAGTCGTGATGAAGTCCTGCAGCAACAAGCTAACGTCCGCCTCAAAGAAGAGCAACTCCGCTACGCCCAAAACCAGCTCCAACTCCTGAAAGCCGGCACCTGGCAACCCGATATCGACATCGCAAGAGCCGACATCGAATCCGCGAAATTACAACTCAGGCAACTCGAAGTAGACCTCGAACGGCTCACCATCCGCGCCCCGATAGACGGCGAAATCCTCCAGATCAACATCCATCCCGGCGAGCTCGCCACCTCTTCAGGCAACAGCTCACCGATCCTGATGGGCGAAACACGAAGGCTTCACGTAAGGGCTGAAGTAGACGAAAACGACGCCTGGCGCATCGAACCCAAAGCCCGCGCCACAGCCTACCCAAGAGGCCGCCGCGATGTCGCTATCCCACTGGAATTCGTCCGTATCGAACCCTATGTCGGCGCAAAAAAGAACCTCAGCGGCGAAAGCTCAGAACGCGTCGACACCCGCGTCCTGCCGGTAGTTTATGAATTCTCAAGCCCTGCAATACGACTCTACATCGGCCAGCAACTCGACGTCTTCATCGAAGCCAATCCCCTGCCCGACCCGGCAAACAAGAAGGCAAACAAGTCATGATCAGAACCCTTCTCGCCTGCACTCTCATCCTTACGCTGGAGGCAAAAACCAAACCAGGCCTCAAGCCAAAGATCACCCTCCCTGAGACATACTCAAAACCCCTCGCTTCGAGCGGCAACCTCAACCAGTGGTGGACCGGCTTCAACGACGCGCACCTCACATCGCTCATCGAGCGAGCCTACAGCAACAATCGAGATCTCGCCATCGCACAAGCCCGCATCCTCGACGCAAGGAGCTCAACCCAAAGCGCTAAGGCCAGTCTCCTGCCTTCAGCTACCCCGTCACTGGCTTTTACAAACTCCCAGCGCAGTAACAACTCTCCAGCGATTCCACAATTCAGCGGCCCTGGCCCCGCTCTCATCCCACGGCGCTATTCGCTCTTCGACACGAGCTTTGATGTCAGCTACGAACTCGATTTCTATGGAAGCGCACGCAAGCTTTACTCAGCCACCAAGGCAGACGCACAGGCCCAGGAAGAAGATCTCAACGACACCAAACTCAGCCTCAGCGCTGAACTGGCAAGATCGTATTTCGACCTGCGGGAAGCCCAGGCGCGCAAATCCCTGGCTCACCGCAATCTCGCCAGTTTCGAAGAATCGCTTACGCTGATTCAACTACGCATCAAAGCCGGTCTTAGCAACGAGCAGGACAAACTCCGCATGGAAGCTCAAATCGCTTCCACGCGCGCAAGCCTTCCTCAACTCGAAGCAACAATCGAGCAATCCCTGCTAAACATTGCCCTGCTTACCGCAGGCAACGCCACACTGCTGGCAACAGAATTAGGCGACGCAGCAACACTCCCTGCCCTACCCAGCCAGATCCCCGGAGCCCTGCCCTCAGATCTGCTCAAGCGTCGTCCAGACATCCGCAAAGCTTACGCACAACTGGCTGCAGCCACGGCCCGCCGCCAATCCGCCGACACAGACTGGTTCCCAAAGCTCAAGCTCACCACCTCAACCGGTGGCCAGTCCGGTGACCTCACCAACCTGCTCTCCACCAACAGCTTGATCTCTACCTTCGCACCAAAACTAACCTGGGGCGCACTCAATTACAAACAAACCCGCGCCAACATCCAGCAGAAAGAAGCGAAGGAAGCAGAGCAGGCAGCAACAATAGAAAAGACTCTTGCAACAGCCTTCAAAGACGTTGAGACGGCACTAGCCAAATACCACCGCGAGCAGGACCGTCTAAAGCACTTGCAAGCCGCAACCGCAGCCCAGGGCCAACTCACCCAAAACACCCGCCACCGCTTCGACGCAGGCCTCGATACCATGATCCCGGTGCTCGACTCGCAGCGAAGCGAAATCTCCGCCCTCGACCTGGAGATCCAGTCTCAAGCCACCCTCCACCGAAATCTCGTCACGCTATACAAAGCCCTCGGCGGAGGCTGGTAAAGCCTATAGCTCCACCAGCGCCTTGCCCGTATTCTCGCCAGCAAACAGTCCAATAAAGGCGCGCGGAGCACTCTCCAGGCCCTTGTAAAGCGTCTCCTCATAACGAAGCAATCCTGCCTTCAACCAGGCAGCCATCTGCTTCCGCCCTTCAGGAAACCGATCTCCCCAGCGGGACACAATGAAGCCCTCAACTCGCAACTGCTTCACCAGAATATCGGTATACGGTCGTTGCCCAAGATCAGCAGACCGGTCGTTGTATGAGGCAATCTGCCCACACACCGCCACCCGCCCGCGCGTATTCATCAGGCCAAGAACCGCATCGGTCATCTCCCCGCCAACATTGTCGAAATAGCAATCGATACCCTTGGGGCAAAGCGCTGCCAGGGCAGCACCATAAGGCTTGTCCGTCCGGTAATTCACCGCCCCGTCAAAACCCAAGGACTTAACAAATGCAACCTTCTCCTCCGTACCAGCCACACCCACCACATGGCATCCCAGAATCTTCGCAATCTGCCCAACGGCAGACCCAACAGCCCCGGCAGCTCCAGACACAACCACCGTCTCGCCTGCCTTTGGCAAACACAATTCGGTAAACCCAAAGTATGCCGTCATACCAGGCATGCCCAGAATTCCAAGCGCAGTAGAAACAGGAGCCTCAGCCGCATCGATCCGCTGCACCCTTCGCACATCAACCCCAACATAATCCTGCCAGCCCCACATCCCGGCCACCATCTCACCCACTTTAAACTCACCATTGCGCGAAGCCACTACCTCCCCCACACAACCACTCTCCATCACATTCCCTACCGGAATCGGATCCACATAAGTTTTCTTCCCGGCAATACGACCCCGCAGGTACGGATCCACCGATAGATAGCGAGTTTTCACCAGCAACCCATCCAGAGGGCATTCCGGCACAGCAACGTCTTCAACGAGAAAATCACTTTCCTTGGGCAACCCCTCGGGCACTGCGACAAGCTTCACCCTACGGCTCTGATTATTCATGTTCATTAGATTATCCTTGGTTCCAAACTGACTGCCACATCACTTCTGCGCCGATAGGCCTTAAGCGCTTCCAACCAACCCAAACTGGCAAAGCCAGCGGCAATGCAGAGCGCCACATCATCCAGATGTAGCGTGCTGAAGTGAAAGAGACTTCGCAGCATCGGGACATACAGCACCAGTCCGAGAAATACAATCGCCCCTCCCACCACCCACCACATCGCCGCATTCGGCTGCTTCAGAATGCCAATCAAACTCAATGACCACGATCGGTTCGTCACAATCAACGCGACATTAGCCAGCACAAGCGAAGCAAACGTAAGAGCCCGCGCATCATTCGAAGTCTGCCCGCGATACAAAGCCACACCAAAGATACAAAGAAGGATCACCAGAATCCCAAAGCCCTGCAGGATACTCATCACCACAGCACTCGTCTGAAACAGATGCTCGTTTGCATCCCGCGGTGGCCGCTGCATCAGATTCGCTTCCGCAGGCTCTGCTTCAAACACAACCGAGCAAGCCGGGTCGATGATCAGTTCAAGAAAGGCCACATGCACAGGCTCAAGAATCAAGGGCCAGCGAAAGATCACCGCACAAAGCGAAAGCCCGGCAATCGGTACATGAATGGCAAACGTATAAGCCATCGCCTTCTTCAAGTTATCGAAGATCCTCCGCCCCAAACCAACTGCTTTCACAATCGAAGTAAAGTCATCTTCAAGCAGCACCAGATCCGAAGCCTCACGCGCAACATCAGTCCCCCGCAAGCCCATCGCGATACCGATTTGTGACGCCTTCAATGCAGGAGCATCATTAACCCCGTCACCAGTCATTGCAACAATCTCGCGATTGGCCTGCAGTGCCCTTACCAATTGCAGTTTTTGATCAGGAACAGCACGGGCAAAAACATTCGTCCCCACAACCCGTTTCCGCAAACCCTCAAGATCCAACGCTGTCAGCTCAGGGCCGGTAATCGCCCCGCCACCAACGTCCAGTCCGATCTGACGCCCAATACTAAGAGCCGTACCAGGATTATCACCCGTAATCATAACCACGCGAATCCCTGCCGCCTGGCACTCGGTAATAGCTCCAGCCACTTCCGGCCGCACAGGATCTCTAAGCGCCACCAAACCGAGAAACTGAAAGTCCAGATCATGCACATTCACGGGCAAATCCGGTTTTCCAACCTTCGACTTCGCAACACCCAACACACGCAAGCCTTCCTCCGCCATCTGCGCAACATTGGCATTTAGCTGAGCCGTAGCTTCCGTCGATAAGTGGCACAGTTCCCCCACCGCCTCAGGCGCACCCTTGGTCGCAATCACAAACTCCTGTGCCCCAGAAGAGGCCCACACCTCAGAGATCGCAAGTAACTCCTTGCTCAGCGGATACTCACGCACAGCCGTCCAGTCACCGTGCAGATGCTCCGAACCACGCAACACCTCGTCCCCAGTCTTCCGGATCGCTTTATCCATAGGATCAAACGGATCCACCTGACTTGCCAGCATAGAAAACTCAACCAGTTCGTGAAACTTCTCAGGGATTGATGCTGCCGGCTCAACACCCTCGCCATCTACAAACAAACGGCTAACCGCCATCTGGTTCATCGTGAGCGTTCCAGTCTTATCGACACACAAAACGGTACAGGCGCCCAGCATTTCAATCGCTGCTGTCCGCCGCGTCAGAACCTTGTTCTTCGACATCCGCCAGGCGCCAAGCGCTAAAAACACGGTCATCACAACAGGCAATTCTTCGGGCAAAATAGCCATCGCAAGCGTCAACGAAGATAGAACTCCCTGCAACCAGTCCCCCCGGGTCAGCCCATAAAACACAGCCAGAAATCCACACAGCAGCACCGCCCCAGTCGCCAGCCGCTTCACCATCTGTCGCGTGTCTCGTTCGACAAGAGTAGGCTCTTGCTCCACCTCTCGCAACGACTTCCCGATCTTCCCAATCTCTGTAAGTATCCCAGTCGATTTGGCAACCACCAATCCACTGCCACGAACAACCAGTGTTCCTGAGAAGACAAACGGCAGGTCGTCGCCCCCGGGAGACTTCATGGCAAGATCTGTCTCCACCGCTTGCTTTCTCACCGGAACCGATTCACCCGTCAGCAACGATTCATCGGTAGAGAGATTACTCGCAGCGTACAGAACACCATCGGCAGCAATACGATCCCCTTCAGCCAAAACCATCAAATCTCCCGGCACAACATCCCTGCCGGCAATTCGCTGTCGTTTACCGTCGCGGATCACCAACGCCCGGGGACTCGACAAGTCACGCAGCGCCTCAAGCGCGCGCTCCGTCTTTCGCTCTTGATACAAGGTTGTGAAAATCACCATGACAACGAAAACGAGCAGAATAAGTGCTTCCTGCTCACTTCCCAGCCAAAGATAGGTAATGCCACAAGCCAGAAGAAGCAGCAGCATCGGCTCCCGCAGTACTCCCAGAGCAATCCTGAAAGTAGAGCGTGGCTTCGAAGAAGGCAGTTCGTTAAATCCAAACTGCGAGCTTCGCTCTGCCGCTTCAGCACTCGATAAACCCTGTCTTTCGGGCTTATACATAGAATCTTTCAGCGGACGATACCCAACAGATAGGCAATCAACAATATGGTCAAGACGGTACCCAAACCAATACCGGCTCCGCCTCCAAATCCATAACGGCTGTGGCCGTAATAGCCAGCTCCTCCACCAAACAACAAAATCAAAACGATAATTAGTAGTAACATTTCAGGCTTCTCTTTCTTACTGCTTGGAACCAACAAAAAGCAATGCAATTCCACCCACCAGGGCAACGCCGCCGGCGATTGGCGGCCAGGGCACATTATGCTTTTGATCGCTTGTGGCCTGGATCGGGCCGAGATCGATCACGGTTTTCCGGGTCGTATAGGTAAATCCGCCCCAGATAACGCCAACAAGCCCGAGCACAATCAATATCAGCCCAATCACTTTGGCCATTCTTATTTGCCTACGGCTTTCTCGATTTTGCCGACGGTCTTTTGCACCTTTCCTTCAAGCTTTTGCTTCATGCCTTCCATTTCGAGCTTCTTGTTGCCCAATACCTCTCCGGTCTTCTGTTTCACTGCGCCGGTGGTTTCCGCAAGTGTTCCCTGCAGTTGGTCTTTTGTACTTGATTTCATGATTTTTCCTTTTTCAACTTGATAAAAAATGGGTTGGCAGATTCGCACCCACCAACCCCGCACAGATTTAGTGGTGCAGTGCGACCTGGCTGCTCGCCGGGTATTCCGCGTTGGCTTCGCCAGACGACGAAATGTCTTGAGCTCCGGTATGCCGAAGTAAACTCGTAGCCCTTGAAATTCTGTTTGCGCTGTCGCAGTGTACGGAGAGCAGTACTCCGCCCTCCTGAATCCTGCCTTCGTAACGCTTCGCCTCGTATTCAGGGATTCCCATTCCAACCAGGGCGCCAATGATGCCGCCAATAGCCCCTCCGGCACCCATTCCTGCAAAGGCAGAAAGGATCGGCCCGGCCGCGATCAAAGGTCCAATGCCCGGAATCGCAAACACGCCAATACCCGCTAACAGGCCGAATGTCGCGCCAAGCATTCCACCACTGGCAACTCCTGCAGTTGCACCTTCCGGTACCTTCGTGTTCTTCTCGTGGGCAAACACTCTGGAACTATTGATGCCTGGAAGCAGCACTGAAATGTCGTCGTTAGAGAACCCGGCCGTAAGCAGATCGTCGATACCTCGCTCGGCCTGTTCTTTCGTGTGGTAAACCCCAAACACGGCTACAGTTTTTTGAACCATGCCTTTGCACCTGCACGTGCCTCACCACCCCTAAACCCTTCGATTTACGTGCGTATTGACACTAAAGCCGCTACTCCATTGACCACCCACGGTCGATTGACGAAATAAGGTTGCAACCAGGAATGGCACCCGCGAGAATTCACGCCAGTTCTTTCGATTGGCCGTCAGACTGCTCTTGAGAACTCCATGAAATCGATCACGTTTTTTTTACTCTCGGCTGCGCTGATTACAATGAGCTGCGCCACCGCCCCAACACAATCCACCGACGTGAAGGATAGCCTCAAGCGATCCCTCGACATGGCAAACCTCAAAGAAGTTTCAGTC
>JBIPMY010000322.1:0-7204 GCA_044376335.1 Bryobacter sp. | reverse complement strand
TGTCAAGACGTCCTAACTTCGTCCAACGGATTCATAGTATCTCGACCTTCAGTTAAGCCCTTCGCCTCGATATAAGGTTGCTTTGCCCAAGGCGCGCAGCGGTCAAGGCCAAGCGCAGCTTGCCCGTAGGGTCGCCTTGACGGCGAGCACACTTGGGCTTACTCACGATGGCCGAGGCGAAGGGCGTCGGAACTCCCACTACTGCCGCGAACTCAGCCGGTGTTCGTCCCCCCAGGCTTGAGTGTGGCCGCTTGGTCAGATAGTCCTGTCTCCATGCCCCGACTTTTTCTCTGGCATCCTCAACGTCTTCAAAGTAGTGCCCATTGAGGCACTCATCCCGAAGCCTTCCATTGAAGCTCTCGATATGCCCGTTCTGCATCGGCTTGCCCGGTTGAATATGGCTCACCTTCACTCCGTTGCACCGACACCAGCTTTGAAATGGAGAGCCCACAAATTCGGGCCCGTTATCGACTCGGATCTCGACCGGTTTTCGGCCCATTCGCTTGAGTCCTGCCAGCGCCAGGGCCACTTTGCTCGATGGCATCGAGTAGTCCACTTCCACAGCCAACGCCTCTCGTGTCGCGCAATCCACGATGGTCAATATTCGCAACTTCCGACGCACGCCCACGCTCCAATCCGTTACGAAATCCATCGCCCAAACCTCGTCCGGCCTCGTAATCTCGCGGGTCGCAACGGGTTCGCGCTTCGCCCATTTCTTCCGCCGCCGTGTTCGGATCTGAAGCCTTTCCCGTTGCATGATGCGTTGCACGTTTCGCCGGCTCACTGGCCGCTTCAGCTTCTCTTCCAGCTTCAGCGCCACCCGCCGATGCCCATAGCGCGGGTGCTCCAGCGCCAATGCGCGAACTTGCCCCCGCATTGCTTCTCCTGCTCCCTTCGGTCTGTATCGAACCGAGGTTCGCGGCACCCCGGCCAACTCGCAAGCACGTCTCTCACTTACCTTCGGCCAGGTCTCCTTGATCCGGGCTACAGCTTCCCGCTTCTGCGGTAGCCCTACCATTGTTTTGCGTTCAGTTCCTTCAGGATCTGGTTGTCTAGCATCGCGTCGGCCAAGGCCCGCTTTAACCGCCCGTTCTCTTGTTCCAGCTGACGTAGCCGCTGCACTTCATCCCCACTCATACCGCCAAACTTCTTCTTCCAGCCGTAGTAAGTCTGCGGGTGCACTCCGTGCTCCCGGCAGAACTCTTCCACGCTCTTGTGGGTGCTCGCTCCGGCTTCCAGGATCCGGGCGATCTCTTCATTGCTGTACCGCTTCTTCTTCATTGATCTCTCCTTTCTTCTTGAAAGATCCTATGATTTCCGCTGGTACGATTTTAAGGCGTCAGGTCAAACGGACGCAGAAGAGGCGAGGGCAAGAGTGCTGAAGGCGGTAAGGGCTAGACGAGAGAACGTAGAGAGTTCTGTCCTGATCATTGTTTATTCCAATCCTGAAGAAATGTGAGCTTATGTTGCCCACTGAATCGTTAGGACAGGGCAGGAAGAGAATTAGAACAGAAAAATGGCAAATCTTTTTCGGAAGTTCGTTTTGCCTGGTTAAACGTTAGAGGGGATAACGCCGCCCAATGAGCAGTGCAGTATCCTACTGCACCGTAATTGGAAGTGCTTCGCTTGCGTGGTTGCCCACGGTCAGAATCAGATCGTGCTCGCCGGGAGGGAGATCGGGAATTGTGACGTTGGCTTGGGCTAGACCGACAAAGCCAGGGGACATGCCAAGAAAGAGTAACGGGGCATTCCGGCCGCCCACCGTGGCGCTAGTAGCTCCCACAGGAAAGGCCAAGGGACTGGCGGGGCTGGCAGTTCCGGTCTCAAAAGCTGGAGTGACCTCCCCAATCCCGGTCAGATAGGCAACAATCACCTGTCCCGCAGCTACTCCTCGATCGGTTTGGTTCAGGCTGCCGTCAGGGTTAATGACAACGGCGCGACCGTTGGCCCTGAATATCTCTGGCGATGTTGGTTGCAGATTCACTGGCACGGCGGCGGTGCCACCCGACGCATTGAAGGCGCGCAGGCTATGGGTGCCGGGTGCCAGGCCGAATGGGATTTGGACATTCAACTGAGAAGGGCTGGCGAAAGCAATCGGTGCCACCTGGCCTGCCAGACAAGCAACGCCTCCACCCAATTCTGCCGGCAAAGGCAAGGCTGAGGCTGCGGCCTGGCTCGCTGTCAAATTCGCACCAAAGATGCTGGCCAGCGATCCTGGAGAAAGTGTCCGGGTGAGAGAGGCTGCGTTGACGATTCCTTCCGGGATGACAATGGGGCGCGCTGTTTCGGTTGCTGCAGTTCGCGGAATCCAAAATCGTTTCAAGGTATTGTCCACGAAGAGCAAGGAAGCATCCGGGGCAAGCGCCAGACCGGGAGAGATGGTGGAGTCTATCGGTGCGTATAAAGCTCCTGTGCATCGCGAAGCTGGCCCAATCATGCCGTTTAAGGCAACGGTTTCTATGGTGGAATCCGGGTTCACTCGTTTGATGGTGTTTGTGATGCCGTCAAAGAGATAGACTCCGTCCGGGCCGGCAAGCAGCGTTTCAATAGAGAGTTCTACTTCCAGTGCATTGCGGCTGCCGGGGATGTTCCGGTTTACGTTAGCGCCTGCCAGCAATTGCAACGTATTGCTGGGGAGGACTCGATAGAGCAATCCGAAATAGGAAAACAGAATCGCATTCTGGGGATCCACAGTGAAGACGCCGCCGGATAGGCTGATCGAAGAAGCGAAGGAGCCGTTTTGAGGGCCGCCCACACCACCACCAACAACCGTACGGAAGGACGTTGCATCGATTCGCCATATGCGATTGTTGTCCAGCACGAGCAGTTCGCCACTTGCGCGGACGGCGAGTTGTGGACTCAAAAAGTTGATCGAGGTAAGCGAGGCTCCCTCGGTAATTCTTGCCGTTGCCGAAGGATTGCCGGCCAGGGTGGAAATCGTTCCATTGGGCGTAATGCGGCGAATGCGCCGATTGAAACTATCGTAAAAATGGATGGTGCCATCGGGTGAGACTACGATTTGTCTGACCCGGCTCACTTGAGCCCTTGCCGCCGGGCCTCCATCGCCGGAGAATCCCGCGGATCCGGTACCCGCAATCACCTCCAATCCTCCCTTGCCGTCAAGCGCATACAACCTGCTAGCCGTGCCGAGGTAAATCTTGCCGTTGCCTGTAGCGATCGACAGAATAGACTCGTTGAAAGTACGCGGCAGAGGGATTCCCAGAGAGACTCCAGCCTGTTGCGGCTGGTCTACAACCTCCATGCTTCCTTCAATGGTGAGCTCCCGATTGAGCGCGCCGGTGACGGGTATGGTGACGGATGTATTGTAGGTTCCAGCATTGAGGGCTTGGGCGCTGCGAGTCACAACCACGCTTTGAGGCGCGTTGTTCGGTTCAGATGAATTCGCAATGATCCTGGCTGAGGTGCCGGGCCCTACGGCGGAGAGATTCCCAAGCAAGAAGCCAGCGGCGCTGCCTCCTTCTGCAGCCACTATTCTTACTATCGACCGCGCTTCGCTGGTATCTCCGCTGAGCATTTGCCCACTATCGAGAAAGACCTCCGGCACTGCAGTGGGAGTATAGGTGCCCGGTAGCTTGCGCCAAATGCCAGCCGGGCCGTTCTGCGCCGCCACACCGCCGCCACGGTTGGATCTGAGGCCTACCATCAATGCGCCCATTTGCGAATAGTCGAAAGAAGCGTTGGCAATTGAAGTCGAAACCAGGGAGGATGAGCCTTCGAGGGTTGCCCTGAAATTGGTGAAGGTCAAACCGCTATCGTTGCTGTAAGAACCGCCAAGACCGCAACAATCACCAACAACGACCAAGCTTGGATTGCGAACGTTGAACTTGACTCCAATGGAACCTCCAGCCTGCACCAGAGTCCAACTGCCTCCGCCATTGGTGGAGCGGTAGATACCAGTACCTCCTCCTGGCCCACCAACGGCAGCGACAAGGAGATTCGGGTCGCTGGGGGAGGCCGCGATACCGTTAACCCCAGTTAGGGTTCCGGAAGCATTGAAGACTTGCCCAAGCGGGTTCCAGCTTCTTGCTCCGTCGGTGGAACGGAAGATGTTGGCGCCTTCGGCACGGTAGAGAGTGTCCGTATTGCCGGTAGACACACTGAGGGCCCCTCCAACGCCAGATTGGGCCCATGTAGAGCCTCCATCGGCACTGCGGTAGGTGGACTGACCCGTCCCTATCCGAAGCACGGCATACAAGACAGAACCGTTTGTGGGGGCAACCAGGATCCGGATCAACTCACTGCTTTGTGGAAAGGTGCCCGGTTCCACGATGCGTTGCCAAGTGATTCCACGATTTGAGGAGCGCCATGATCCCACCAGTCGATCACTCGAGTAGCCATCGGCCAAGCCGTAGATGACCGATGTATTGTTCAGGTCGAATTCGATCTGCCGCAAGGCGGGTTGACGCCTGCCCAATGGAAAGATGGGAAGCTGCTCCCATGTGGTGCCACGGTTGTCTGTTTTCAGCAATCCCCCGCGGGTGGAGGCGTAGATTCTGGAGGGATTCCGAGGGTCGACGGCGACAGCGGTTAGATCGGCGTCAAAGGCGATGCTTTGGGCAGAGGCGCTTGTAATCGTTCCCAGTAAAAACGCGATCAGTAAGTTTGAGCGACGAAAGGAGGAATAAGAAGTAAACGAATTGGCCATGTACCCTCACCTTAATTGCAAAGACTAACACACCAAGCAAGGCAGCAAGGCGAGGTGGTTGCCGAGGTCGCAGACCGCACCAAGCTTCGCCCCTTTATGGTTTTGTCTTGATGGAAGGCAGAGTGACGCAGGGGAGCTCAATAGAAGTGGAATTCAGAATATTTACCTTAGGTTTGTGAATTCATATCAAAGTCAGTCAGGCGTAATATTGGGGCGTTAACTTCTATCTGATGCCGGCGGGAAAAGGGCAGCGGTGAGGGCTGCCGTGTTTTTCAACGGGTCAGATTAGGGGGATTTTTATGAGAAAACTTGTTTATTCTCATCGCAGATTTTTGTCTGGATTGCTGGCAGTGGTGATTTCCACATCCAGTTCACTCCAAATTGTAAGCGCGGCGGAACGGGAGGGGGCTTGCGCTGTGAACCCCTTTCCGGATGTAAATCCGGGGCCGGGGACTTTGAAGCTTGTTCCTGTGCCGACACCGTCCACGCTGAATGATTATGTGCGGAACCGCCAGGCGGCGGTGGTTTTGGGGAAGGCGCTGTTTTGGGAAATGCAAGCCGGTAGCGACGGGATTCAATCCTGCGGAAGCTGCCATTTTCGGGGAGGTGCCGACCCACGTTCCAGGAATCAAGCGAATCCGGGTGGAGTCAATAATCCGAACACGACCATTCACCTACGTGGCCCGAATCAACAATTGACGCTGAACGATTTTCCGCTGCACAAGGTTGCAGACCCGAGCGATCGACGGTCTACACTGATTCGCGATAGCGATGATGTGGTGGCGAGCCAAGGAGTGAAGTTGAGCCGTTTTCTGGGTGTGATTCCGGGAGATGACAAGGATATTACGATCCCGGTTTATGACCCAACTTTTAATCTTTATGGCCTGAATACACGGCGTTCTGAGCCGCGCAATACGCCTACTGTGATCAACGCCGCGTTCAACCGGCGGCAGTTTTGGGATGGCCGGGCGGACAATCTGTTTAACGGTGTTAACGAGCACGGGGTGCGTGACCCGAATGCCAAGGTGTTGCGGGCTAATGGACTGAATGTCATCACGGAAGTGAAGATCCGGATTGATAATGGCGGGCTGGCGTCTCAGGCTGTGGGGCCGTTGCTGAGCGACCGTGAGATGGGCTCGCTTGATCGTAATTTCAGGGACATCGGCAAGAGGCTGATTGCGGCTAAGCCCCTGGCGAAGCAGAAGGTTTCTCCTACCGATAGCGTGCTCGGAAATTATGCCGATACGCGGTTTGGCCAGGCTGGACTTACGACGACATACAAGTCGTTGATCGAAGAATCGTTCCAGCCGGTGTGGTGGCAATCGAATCTGATCGTTTCGCGTTCGCAGAATGGGACGATCCAGTTTGTGCCCCGTCCGAACCGGCCGCTCCTGCCGAACGAATACACGATGATGGAGTACAACTTTACGCTCTTCTGGGGCCTGGCCGTGCAGCTTTATGAGATGACGCTGATCTCGGACGACGCTCCGATGGACCGCTATTTTGATGGAAATCCAAATGCCCTCAATGCCCAGCAATTGCGCGGGTTGGCGGTGTTTACCGGCCAGGCGGCATGTGCCGCATGTCACTCGGGTGCGGAGACAACCAACAGCTCGGCGCGGATTTTGCTGGGGGCCAATGGGGAGCCTGGCGAGATCATCGAGCGCATGAAAAATGGGGAGTGCGAGAACGTGATTTACGACCAGAGTTTTTACAACATCGGAGTTCGTCCTACGAACGAAGATTTGGGGCTTGGGAATAAGGATCCGTTTGGCAATCCGCTTTCTATCGCTGAGCTGCTGACGACTCCTCCGGCGCTGATTCCGAGTCAGGAACTGTTGACCTTGTCTTATCCGAATGTGGTGGGCACCACGCCCGACAATCCTCCGCTCACCTACGGAGAGAGGACTTCAGCCAAGGGTGCGTTTAAGGTTCCCAATTTGCGGAATCTGCCGTTGACGGCGCCGTACTTCCATAACGGGGGGCAGGCGACGATCCGGCAGGTGGTTGAGTTCTACAACCGCGGCGGTGATTTCAGAGATCAGAATGTACAGTTCATCGATTTCGAGATTGGCAAGCTGGGGTTGACGAATCAGGAAATCGACGATCTGGTAGTCTTTCTGTCTACGGCGCTGACCGATCAGCGGGTGGTGGAACAGAAGGCACCGTTTGATCATCCGCAACTTTTTGTTCCGAATGGGCATAAGACGCTGTTTGGCTTCCCGATTCCGGGGTTTGGCGGAGCGGCGGATGAGTTGCTCGAGATCAAGGAAGTTGGCAGGAACGGAGGGCCGTTGCCGAAGGGATTTCTTGAGCCCTAACTAATCGCGATCCGATAAAGAAATCAGCGGCCGCGTGCTCTAAAGGCGCGGCCGCTTTGCGTTGCTGGTGCCGGTGTTGTAATCGCACAACGTTTGGCAAGTATAAAGTCGATTGGATTCTTGAATTCTGTAGGACTAAGATGAAGGCAGTTGAGCCCGTGCAGACTCCAACACAAGAGTTGAATTCAGCGTGAGGATTTTGGTGTGAAACTCGCTT
>JBIPMY010000320.1:0-7236 GCA_044376335.1 Bryobacter sp. | reverse complement strand
ACCATAACCGGTAATCCCCTTATCCGTGGTGATCTCGACAGTGAAGCTAGGCACCTTCCCCGGATCAGCAAAGAACAGCGCCCGCCGCGCCTTGAATTCCGGATAGATCGACATCGGGTTCGCAACTTCCACCTTGTCTACACTCCAGGCTCCGGCAGATGGCGTAAACGCGGGATACGGCTTGCGAGGCTTCACCTGCACCAGGCGAATCCCGGTAATCTTCAACTTCGACTTCTCTTGTGCCCAACCCAGTGCCGGCAGCATGGCCGCTTTCAGTAAGTCTCGTCTTCGCATTGGGCCAGTATATGCCCGCTCTATGGCAATCGCGCAAGACGAAACACAAAGTCTGCGATTTCTTCCCCCTGCCCATCCATCACCGTCGCCACATAATCGCCAGCCTGCAGGCCGGCAGCCTCAAGCTCGAGATAGCCATCCACCAAAGCAGAGCTGGCAACAATCCGGCCGCTATCGACAAATCGCAGTGTGGCTCGAGCCCCTGTCCCTAACCGCAACCGTAAAAACCGCACATCCGGCTTTACCGAAACCACCTGCACCTTCTCCGTCCCGCTCCGCAACGCACCAGCCTCCAGCGCCACTGCCAGCACAACCGGCGCGTCCTTCTTCGGCATAAAGAAGAACAAGGCCAACAGAGCAGCGGCTACAGCCAGCCACCACAGCCTACTCTTCCGACCCCGCGTCTGCAGCAATCGCGAAAGTGCAAGCCTCTCCCGCGACTTCGGATGGGCCGCAAGATAGCCCTCCCAACGCTTCCTCTCCGGCCCCGGCAACTCACCCGCCACATACTCATCCATCAGCGTCGTCTCAGCCGCCTCCACCTCTTCAAGAAAATCGGTATCGCCAAAGAGCCGGTCCTCCACCGCCTCGCGATCTTCCTCGCTCAACTCCCCAAGCAGATATTGCCTCACCAACTTTTCAGAACTCACGTTTGGATATGGCTCCTTTGGCCGCTTCATTACCGTCACAACACTCCCCAACGCAAATTTCCAGCTTCGCCCGTACCCTGTGCATCCTCACCCGCAACGCATTTACATCCAGCCCCAACTCCGCAGCCAATTCCTGCCGCCCGCGAATCTTCGCCGCCCCCCTGCTCTCATAGAACCGCTCAATCGACTTGCGGCTCTCCTCGGGCAATGCCTTCAAGCACTCCTCAAGACACTCAACCCGTGGGTCCGAATCCACCTGCACCGCAGCCCCCCGTCCCCAATCCATCTCCACCACCACAGGCTTCTTCCATTCCTCCCGCGCAACATTGCGCGCCACACCCAACACATAACTCTCCACACTCACCTCAAGCTGCACCCCCTCCGCAATCCGCTTCGCCGCTCGGTCCAGACTCACATCCACCAGATCCTCCGCCGCCGCACACCGCCGCGCCGCAAAGAAAACAACCAGCCGCCGCCGCAACTGCTCATACCTCTCCCCCGGCTCCGGTCCCAGCGCAGCAAGAAACGAATTCCACTCCTGCGAACTCAGCGCCACTCGCCCTCAAGTACAAATCCAGCCCAGTAAAAAGGATGGCTCCACCGCTTCGTCCCAGCCAGACTCTGCTGCGCCTGCCGCAAAGCCTCCGCCGCAGTCTTCCCTCCCCGCAACATCGCCTCATAGAATCTCTTCATCAACTCTGCAGTCGCCCGGTCGTCCACCTTCCACAAACTCGCCACCACCCGCTCCACACCCGCCTCCTGAAACGCTCGCGTCAGCCCAATCAATCCCTCCCGCTTCATAGACTTCCCCAGCGCCGTCTGGCAAGCACTCAACACCACCAGCGTCGCATCCACCTTCATGCTGTAGATATCCCGCAACCGCAAACTCCCGCCACTCAGAACAATCTCCGTCTTCTCCGGCCGCTCCGTATCCAGCGTACTGTGCGCCGCAAAATGCAGAATCTCCGCCTGAGACGCAAGGACGGCCTTCCGCGTCGCCAAAGGCCCCAGGGCAAGACTCCGCCGCGCCTCAGGCACCATCGCGAGAATGCTCTCCGCCTCCATCCGTGCAAACGGCAATCGGCTCAACTGCGGCGCAGCCGGGTCGGCAAACACTGCGATCTTGCGCTGCGGCAGCGGCCTCTTCGGCAAGCCCCGCAACACCCCAATCGCCGAAGCCGATGGCGCAATCACCACCGTAGCCTCCGGGCACAAATCCGCAAAGGGCAAATACTGCAACGCCCCATCCGCCACCACCACCAGCCGCTTGGCCTTCACCGTCCCAATCAGCAGCTTCCGCAACGCACTCGCCTCAGGCAGCGGCCCAGCCTGCCGGTACGCCTCATACGCCTTACGCGCCATCCCTTCCAGCACAACTCTCCCCGGCAACTCCCGGTGCTGAATCGAAGTAGCCGTCACCACAAAAACATGGCTCTTCTGATCCCCCAGCGAATACTCAAGCAGCGTCGTATCAGCGTCCAGCACCTTGCGCTGAATCTGCTCCAGATTCAGCGATGGCGCAGCATCAGTCGCATTCTTAACGCCAGCATCCCGCAACTCTTCGAGCAACGCCCGCGCCCGCGCCCGCTCACTCATCTCAAACGCGCGCCGCGCATTGCCCTTGTCCTGCTCTAGCAACGTCTCGATCAGAAACTCATACCGGTTCTGCACATAGCCGATATAGGTCGCGCGAAGGTCACGATCCGACAGCCGCTGCCGCAACCCTTCCGCAATCCCAACCGCCCGCAACATCTGCGCATTGGCCTCGCCCAGATCCCCACTCCGCCTCGCTACAATCGCCAAAGCCTGCCGCCCAAACGCTTCTCCACCCTGATACTTCGCCGCCTCATACAACTCCACCGCCCGCCTCATCGCCACAAGTGCACCCGCAAAATCCCCCTGCCGCTCCAACAGAAAGCCTAGCTTCAAACGGGTCGATCCCTCACCCCGCAAATCCTTCAACTCCTCTCGAATCGGCATTGCCTCCTCAAGCCTCTGACGGCTCGCTGCCAACTTGGCTTCTTTCATATCAACCATCGCTAGCGAGCTCAGCAGATCCGCCTCACAAGCACGCTCTTTACCCTCGCGAGCCAACGGCAAAGCCTCCTCAAACAACTTCCGCGCCTCAACCAGATTGCCGCGATACCGTCGCAACTCCCCCAGCCCAAACAGTGTCAGCGCCAGCGCTCCAGGCTTACTGTCCTTACGCTGAATCACCAGCGCCTGATCCAGATATTGAAACGCACGATCATTGTCATCCAGGTTGTAATGCAGCACCCCAAGATCCCGCAGCGTGCGCGCCTCAAGCGATCGATTCCTCACTTCACGAGCCAGCCCTAGCGCCCGCCCGTAAAACTCCAGTGACTTCTGCCGCTCCCCAATCCCGTCATGAATCAACGCGAGCAGCCGTAGATTGATCGCCTGCTCTTCTTTCTTCTGCCCCGCCGTGTGCAAACGCAACGATTCCGTCACCGCCGCAATCGCCTCATCAAAGCTCCCCTTTTCAAAGAGCTTCAATCCATCGTTATGCAGTGCTTCTGCAGGCGTCGCGTCCTGATACAAAGCCATCAAGAATAAAAGCAAAACTTGCACCCTAGCATTGTAGGATGCTCATTCCCGAGTGAACAACTGTCCGTTCAGCAGAATCCCCTGCCCATTCGGATAAAACACCAAACTAAAGAGCTGTCTCCCCCAGTTATCGATATCCGCAACCAGCGTCGATCCAAACACCCGAAACGTCCCCACCGCCTCATTCGATGCCCCCACATTCCCCCCTCCATAAACATCGGTCTGCGTATCGACAAAGCTTTCCTTCTTCGAATGAAACCGCATGTTGGCCGCAAACACCACCGTCCAGTTACTCATGTACATCAGCTTGTCGCGCACCCCCGTATTCTTGGTCCGGTTATCGCTATTGGCCCACCTTCCCACCAGCGCCCGCTCAACAGCAGCATTCCTAACCATCCCCTCAAACTTGGCAGACTCGAAGATAGCCCGCCCCGTCTTCCGGCACTGCTCCACCTGATTCACCTTGCACAATGCCAGCACCGCAAAATAAAACTCCCCCTTCAGCACCATGCCATTCCAGGCACTCAACTGAAAGCTCTGATACTCCTGCTCGGCACTAGGCAGCCCCTTCCACTGCCCAACCCTCACCTCGCTGCTCATCCTGAGCCCCGGCAACATCTGGCCCGAAAGCTGCGCCGCATGTTGGCTCAACTCCTGAATGCTCTTGGCCAGCGCCACACCACTCCCCACCAGAATCCGCTCCTCACCCCCGTTAGCAGGCTCGATGATCGACATCTTCTGCCCGCCAACATCGGCCACCCGCGCCCTCCAGCCTTCAGGCACGCTAACAGTAAAGCTCTTGTCCGGCGCAACATAATCCGCAGCAGCAGCACTCATACAGAACACCATCCAAATCATTGCTTTCATCTGGGTCTCCTTTAGCGAATATTCACCGTCAACACGTTAGCCCTCACACCATCCACGGTGAGCACCAGATCCACGTTCCCCTTGCCCACCAGCCCCGCAGGCAGCGGCCCCGCGTTCACCTGATCAAATCCGGCAAACTCCCCCTGAGCCCCCGCATAACCCACCGGCACTGGCAAGCCGCCGATCGTAAGCGTTACACCAGCCAGACTCGCTCGCCCACGAATGCCAGTCCCAAACAGCGTCAGATACACCTCCTCACCAGCCACCGAAAGATCAATCGGAGCAGGCACGCATGTCCCCGCAATCGTCCCGCAAGTAAACAACACCTGCGGCACCTGTGTGCCACCAGCCGCCCGGATCGCCAAAGCCGCAGGAGCCCCGCTACCATTCGCATTTGCGGCAAACAACGCCGGAGCCACACGCTCCACCCGGAACACTCCGCTAGCCACTGTCTGCGATCCACTCACCACGCTAGCTTCACCAAGCCCCACAGCCACATCTGCAGGCAAAACAAAATTGATCTGCGACGGCGCAACAAAAATCAGCGGCGCATTCCGGCTCACCCCGCGCGAATCCTTAACAGACACACTTACCCCCGCCAGACTCACGGGCAACGTAGCAGTACTTGCCACTTCAATCCGCGGAGCCAGATTCGCACCAAACAAGCTCACCAGAGAATCCGGCGCAACTCCCCCACCGCGCTCAAGCCCGGCCGCCGAAAACAAACTCACCTGCGGCCGGCTCACGCCCGTGCCAATCTTCAGCACAAACGCATCCAGCCGCCCGCCCATCAAACTCTGCGACGCTCCAAAGGTAACCGGGAAGTCCCGCGAAGCACTCGTCCCGGCAACATAAGCGTTCCCGCTCCGGTCCACCGCAACAGCCCCGGCGGCGTCCATGCCCTGGCCACCCAGAAAACTCGCATACTCAACCGTGAACCCGCTCGGTGAAAGCTTCGCGAGGAAACCATCACTCAAAGCCCCGCGAGCCCGCACGGCATCCTTAGCCGGAAAGTCCGCCGAGTCGGTCTCGCCAACAACAAAGGCCGAACCATCCTCTCCCACAGCGATCCCCTGAATCATGTCAATCCCGCTACCGCCAAGATAGGTCGAATAGAGCAACGTATTGCCTCCAGGGTTGAACTTCGCAACAAAGCCGTCAAAACCCAATCCAGCCGGAGATCCCGGCGCTGCTTGTGTGGCGATCAGCACTGGAAAACTTGTCGACCCCGTGCTGCCCGCAATATAGGCATGCCCACTCCGGTCCAACGCAAGCCCCAGCGCAAAATCGTCCGCCTCTCCACCAAGATAGGTTGAGTAACTAAGTCCGTCTCCCGCCGGATTCAGCTTCAGCACAAATGCATCCGCCGCCCCCGCAAGGCTACCCTGCATAGGATTCCGCAACGGGAAGTTCGTGGAGTAAGTAACTCCTGCAATGTAGGCACTCCCCTCCGCATCGACAGCCAGGTTCATAGCCAAATCATCTCCGGCCCCGCCGATATAGGTGGAATACAGCAACGCATTCCCGGCAGGATTCAGCTTCGCCACAAAAGCATCCGTGCCCGCTGCAAGGCCACCCCGCAAGGTGGATTGCAGGGCAGATCTCAGGGGAAAGTTGGCAGAAGATGTATAGCCCGCCACATAGGCATTGCCTTGCGCATCGACGGCAATCCCCTTCACTGCATCTCCGCCACTGCCACCCAGGTAGGTCGAGTACAGCATGGCGCTGCCACTGGCATTGAGCTTTACGATAAAGCCATCACCGCCCACTTCCAGCCGCCCCCCCCCATAACGCGCCTGTAGTCCCGGCATTACCGGAAAGTCGCTGGAGCTCGTATTGCCGCCAACATAGGCATTTCCAGCGTTATCGACAGCAATGCTCGATGCAATATCAAGCCCACTGCCTCCGAAGTTCACGGTATAAACCACACCCGATCCATCCGGCGTGAATTTGGTAATGAATGCATCGGCCCCACCAGTGATCCCGGCAACATAAGTACTCCCCTGGGCGTCCACCGCAATGGCCATACCCGCATCGTCACGATTTCCACCGGCAAACGTGGAGTACGTCAATACAGGGTCGATCACAAGCTCGCGATCGGTATCGTAGGCGCCAATTTCAAAGCCAATTTTGTTTTTTCCACGCATCACGAAGCGCGAAGCAATTTCAACCTTTTCTCCGTTCCGAACCTGATACACCAGCGGCTTGCCCAGTCGGGTCAACCCGCCCAAATGGTGAAGCAGCGCATCTCCGGTCGCAGCCAGCTCAAGGTCATGAATGCCGTCGAATCCAAGTTGGATCCGGCTGGGCTTGGCACCGGGCTGCAGAACGAAATCGTAGCGCAGTCGTCCGGAGTCCCCATAAAACACAAGGTCCGTACCAGGGTAGACTCCCCGATACCGAAGGCCTGCATAGTTCGGAATGTCGTGCAGCCACTTCGAAGGATCAGGTCCAATCATATAGTGGCTCCTCGCCTCCAGCCGCTGCACCGGTTGCCCTTCCGGCAAGGCGTCCTTCCCGATCAATTTCATCTCGATCGGTTCAGCATTAGGAGTCAGCAGCGTCAATCCACGATCAGTGAGCAACGCAGTGTGTCCAGCACCGCGGGAGATAAACTTGACACCCGGTGCTTGCTGCCCCTGATTCGGCTCGAAGCTGAGTTTGGCTCCAATTATTGGCTTGCGATCGGTAGCAACTGCGATTAGCGATCCCTCCACTCGACGCGATCCCAGATCCACTCGCTTCCCAAGGCTACGCAGATCCTCACCCCATCGCGTGATTGCACGCCGCAGATCGGGCGAAGCTTCGCGCTCCAACTCACGCCTCACCTGATCAATTTCTTGAAAATCACGTCCGC
>JBIPMY010000042.1:0-21586 GCA_044376335.1 Bryobacter sp. | reverse complement strand
ATAAGGCATATCGTCGTTGAAGGCCTGGATGACCCAATCACGGTAGATGTATGCATTCGGATAGGGATTGAAGCCGCGGCGCATGGGATCGAGGCTGCGGTAGTCGTCTTCGCCGTAGCGGGCGACATCAAGCCAAACGCGGCCCCAGCGCTCGCCGTAGTGGGGTGAGGCGAGGAGCTTGTCGATGATCTTCGAGTAGGCGTCGGGCGAGGTGTCTTTGAGGAAGGCCTGAATTTCGTCGTAGCTTGGGGGCAGGCCGGTGAGGTCAAGGTAGGCGCGACGAATGAGGTCAGTGCGGGTGGCGAAACGAACGGGCTTCAGGTTCTCTTTTTCGAGTTTGGAGAGAACGAAGCGGTCGATATTGGTACGGCCCCACTTGGTGTCTTTGACGGCAGGGAGGTCAGGCTGCTTGAGCGGCAGCATGGACCAGAATTTCTTTTGTTCGGGGAAGATTACGAACTTGCCATTGACTTTGGCGGCGGTGGGGATGGCTTTGGGCCAGACAGCACCGGCTTTCACCCAAGAAGTAAGAGCTTCGATTTCGGCATCCTTGAGCTTGTTGCCCATGGGCATGCGGAACTTTGGATCGGGATCGGAGTGACGGATGGCAAGGATGAGTGCGCTTTTGTCGGGATCGCCTGCGGTTACAGCAGCACCACGTTTGGAGCCACCTTTGAGCATGGCTTCGGCGCTATCGAGGCGGAGGCCACCCATGGCCGTATTGGTGTGGCAACTGAAGCAGTTGTTGACCAGGATGGGCCTGATTTTGTTTTCGAAGAATTCCGGCGTGTTGGGGCTTTGCGCAAAGGCGCATGAAGCTAAAAGAATCGCATTGCTGAACAGCTTGCCAAGTTTCATTACGGACCGTTTCGATTCCCAGACTTTCAATTATTGTATCGAGGACAGTGTTAGCGCGACAGGGCTAAGGGAATGAAGGACAGGTTCAGAAGCAATGCAGCAACAGTCTGCGTACCAAGAGTTATAGCTATTTTCATTGGGATTTGTCAATCTCCCGCAGTAACGCTATACTCACTTTTCGGCCTCGATTGCCCTTTCATTCCTTGTTGCGAATCCGTTTGAAATTTATTTTTTGGTGAGGTTCTAATGCGGTTCCGCTTAGTTGTTTTTTTGCTGCCGGTGCTTTTGTTTGGGAAAGAAAAAGAGAAGCCGGGCAAGAATCCCGCCTGGCCCCCCAAAGCCGGTATTAAGACTCCTGGAATTCAGATTCCGTTTGCGAATTTGAAAGCCGAGGCCGACGCAACACTTGAAGGGGTACCGGGATGGTTGATGGCGGATGGGCAGACGCTTCTGTTGCCTGTTGGCGACAAGGGCGCAATTGCGCGGATTGGGAATCGGGACAACAAGTTGATGGATGCCTGGAAAGGTTTTGAGGCACCCTGCGGTGGCGCTATATCAGCATTTCAAAGCCTCTGGGTGCCTGATTGCAAGAAGCAGTCGATTGCGCGGGTAGATAGCAAGACCGGCAAGGTGAATGCGACGGCTGAGGTTGGGGTGGGCAAGGCGAAGCTGGCGATTGCAGCCAATGCCGATAGCGTGTTTGTGCTGAGCGATGAGAAGGGGACCCTGTCTCGCATCGACCCTGCAGACAATCGGATCGTGAGTGAATTGCGTCTAGGCCCGAGCTGCAACACGGTGCAGTTTGAGCAGGAGGCACTCTGGGTGACTTGCCCGGCTGAGAACCGTCTGTTGCGGATCGATACAAAAGCGAATCTGGTAGACAAGCGGATCGAGGTGGCTCTTGAGCCTGTATCTGTTGCATTTGGGGAAGGCCATCTGTGGGTATTGGGGAACAAAGAGGGGAAAGTGTCGAAGGTAGACCCGAAGACGTTCAAGGTTGTGGCGACGGTGGAGACGGGTGTGCCGCTGGGGAACGGAAGCCTTGCCTTTGGAGATGGCTTTGTTTGGGTGAGTGCAGCAGGTTATCCGCTGACCAAGATTGATGCCAAGACCGACAAGGTAGTGCAGCAGTTTGCTGGAGAGGGTGGCGGGCTAGTGCGGTTTGTGAGTGGATCTGTATGGCTGATGCACAGCGGCAAGGCGAGCGTTTCGCGGTTTGACCCAAAACGGATTGCCGCCACTTTGCCTGACTAGCTTGAGGGTTGGTATCCTCGTCAATCATGACGAGACGGCTAGTTTCTTTTTTCACTTTCGCAATGCTCATGCTGGGGGCCGAGGGGCTGGACCCGAAACTCTGGCAGGATTTGAAGTGGCGCATGATCGGGCCATTTCGCGCTGGCCGCACGGTTGGAGCTGTTGGGGTGCCGGCAGAACCGAATACGTTTTTCATTGGTGTCAATCACGGTGGGGTATGGAAGACCACCGATGCCGGGCGGACGTGGAAGCCGATCTTCGACCAGGCACCGACGGGGTCTGTAGGGGATATCGCGGTATTTGAGAATGACCCGAAGATCATTTATGTAGGCAGTGGGGAAGGCTTGCAGCGGCCGGACCTGAGTGTTGGAGACGGGATCTACAAGACCACCGATGGCGGCAAGACGTGGCGCAATATGGGTTTGCGCGATGCTCAACAGATTGGCCGGGTGATCGTTGATTACAAGGACCCGAAGCGCGTGTTTGTAGCAGCGATGGGGCATCCTTATGGGCCGAATGAGGAGCGGGGGATTTACCGGAGTCTGGATGGCGGAGAGACCTGGAAGCGGGTTCTTTATATCGATGCCGATACGGGTGCTACGCAGATTGAATTCGATTCGAAGGACCCGAATACGCTTTATGCCGTGATGTGGGCTGGCAGGCAGGGGCCCTGGGAGAACGGGGCCTGGCAGGGGCCGGGTAGCGGATTGTTCAAGAGCACCGATGGAGGTGATACGTGGAAGCCGCTCACCAAGGGGCTGCCTACGTTTGCGCAGGGACTGGGGCGGATTGGGTTTGATGTCGCACCTCGACAAGCGAATGTGATTTATGCCGTGGTGGACGCGAACCCGCAGTATGGCGGCATCTATCGCAGCGACGATGCCGGGGAGAGCTGGAAGCTGGTAAGTCGGGATGGCCGGACGTGGGGACGTGGATCAGACTTCGCAGAGATCCGTGTGCATCCGAAGGATCACGAGACCGTGTTTGTGGCCAATACGGCGAGTTATGTTTCTCGCGATGGGGGCAAGACGTTTACGGCATTCAAAGGTGCGCCGGGTGGGGATGATTATCATCGGCTTTGGATTCACTGGGATAAACCCGAGATCATGCTCTTTGCCACAGATCAGGGGGCAACGATTACGGTGAATGGCGGGGAGAGCTGGAGCAGTTGGTACAACCAGCCGACGGCGCAGTTCTATCACGTGACGACCGATAATCGCTTTCCGTATTGGGTGTATGGAGGGCAGCAGGAGAGCGGAAGCGCGGGCGTTGCGAGCCGCAGCGACTATGGGGCGATTACAGCGCGAGACTGGCAGACGGTGGGCATTGATGAATATGGCTACGTTGCTGTGGATCCTTTGAACTCAGACATTCTTTATGGCGGCAAGATGACTCGCTTTGACCGTCGCACGGGGCAGGCGCAGAGCATTGCGCCCGATGCAGTGCGGAGCGGGAAGTATCGCTTTCTGCGGACGGCACCGGCGGTGTTTTCAATGGTGGACAAGAAGACGCTGTTTTATGCGGGCAATGTGTTGTTCAAGACACTCAATGGGGGGCAAAGCTGGCAGGTGATCAGCCCGGATTTGAGTCGTGAAAAGACCGAGGTGCCGGCGAGCATTGGGGTGTATCGCGATGCCGGGATGGAGAAGATGGCCCGGCGCGGGGTGATCTATACGGTGGCTCCGTCGTTTCAGGATTTGATGACAATCTGGGCTGGCACGGATGATGGCCTGATTCATGTCACTCGCGATGGTGGCAAGACGTGGAAAAATGTGACACCGCCTGAGTTGACGAGCTGGAGCAAGGTGTCGCTGATGGAGGCATCGCACTTTGACAACATGAGCGCGTATGCAGCGGTGAACCGGTTTCGTCTGGATGATCTGAAGCCGCATATTTTTCGGACTCATGATGGGGGCAAGACGTGGAAGCGGATCGTGGCGGGGATCCCGGAGAACGAAGTGGTGAACGCAGTGCGGGAAGACCCGAAGCGCAAGGGCTTGCTTTATGCGGCGACTGAGCGGGCTGTGTATTTTTCGCTGGACGATGGCGAGCGCTGGGAGCCGTTGCGGATGAATATGCCATCGACTTCGATTCGCGACATCGTGGTGCATGAGGATGATCTGGTGGTGGGTACGCATGGCAGAGGGTTCTGGATTCTGGACAACGTGACGCCACTGCGGCAGATGTCTGCCAAGGCAATCAGCGAGACGCGGCTTTTTGAGCCCGCCAGCGCCTATCGCTTGCGTCGCAGCCTGAATAGCGACACACCATTGCCGCCGGAGGAACCGATGGGGCAGAACCCTGCTGAGGGAGCGGCGATCGATTACAACCTTGCGAGCGATGCTCAAGGGCCGGTGACGATCGAGATTCTGGATTCACTGGGCAAGGTGGTGCGCAAGTATTCAAGCGACGATGCGCCTGAGGTGATTCGTGAAGATGCACTTCCCTACCCCAGCTATTGGTTCCGTCCGGCGCGGAAGCTTGCCACCACTGCGGGCATGCATCGCTGGATGTGGGATTTGCGGCATACCCCGCCAGAAGGCTTCCCGAAGAGCTATCCGATTTCGGCGATTTACCGGGATACGCCAACCGGGCCTCATGGGCCGCTCGCGCTGCCTGGGGTGTATCAAGTGCGGCTTACGGTGGATGGAGTAACGCTCACGCAAAAGCTGACTTTGAAGATGGATCCGCGGGTGAAGACCTCGCAGTTGGGGCTGAGCAAGATGCATGCGCTGTCGATGGATTGCATGGGCAAGATTGAGAAGATCCGGGAGACGCAGCAACGCATTCGGAATTTGCGGGTGAAGCTGGAAGAAGCGCTGGCAAAGGCCAAGGGCACTGAGATGGATCTGTACCGGCAGTTGATTTTGCGCACAAGGAATCTAGAGGGAGCAGGGCGTGGTAGCAAGAGTTACGCGAGCCTCGCTTCGGAGTATCTGAGCTTGATGACTCAGGTGGACCAGGCCGATGCGATGCCGACGGCGCAGCAGTCTGCCGGCCTGCTTGAATTGGGGAAAACGCAGATCGATCTTGATGCGGCTTGGGCCGATTTACAAAAGGTCAAACCTTGAGGAAGAGCTGTCGCTTGTACATCCAGTAGAGGAGCCACCACTCGAGCGCCAGGATTACGGGGCCTATCGAGAGCGTGGGGCCGAGGTGAATCTGGATGGAATCGGCGATGGGCTTCTCGAGGACGTGTGCAATCCAGTAGGCGGCCATGGAGTTCATGCCGATCACGAGCAGGGGGAAGGACCAGCTTGTCCAGCCACGAATCTCAAGGATGTAGCGGAAGCTGGCCAAGAAGGCGAAACAGATGCCGCCGCTGAAGAGGGTCCAGGCGGGAGTCCAGATACGCTTGACGATGGGGTTGATGCCGAGGAAGTGCAGGGCGAGAGCGGTTGCAATTAGGGCGGCAGAGAGCTCGTAGTAGCGGCGTAGAGGGGTTTGTGCGCGCAAGAGCTGCCCTGCGATCAAGCCGAGGATCATCGTGCCCAGTGTTGGGATGAAGCTGAGTGTACCGTAGCCGCCTCGGTTGGCGATGAAGGGTTCAGTACGCGGGAAGAGGTTGAGGAACCAGGCGTCGAAAGCGACGCCGAGGTTGTTTGCCTTCCACCAGTGTGCAGCGAAGGGCTGGCCATCGAGCGGATAAAGAGCCCAGGCGGCGAAGTAAGCAATCAGGATGGCCGCGAAGATGAGCCATTGTGTGCGGGGCTTGGCGCGGCCGCTAAGGAAGAGGAAGGGATAGCCAAGACCGATTTGAGTCAGGGTGTCTTCAAAGGTGAAGTTGGTCTGTTTGGCGTGGGTAGAGCGGAGGAAGATGCCCATGGCGATCAGGATGAAAGAGCGCCAGAGGGCATGGGTGAAAAGTTGCGAGAAAGCGGCGCCTTTGGCGAGACGGCTGGCGAGGGAATAAGGCAGTGCAACACCAACCAGAAAGGAGAAGGAGGGCTGGATCATGTCGTGGAGAGAACAACCTTCCCAGGGCACGTGGGACTGATGGAAGGCGAGGAAGTCGAGTAGTGGATTGCCCGGGAATTGACGGGCAAGGCTGGAGAGCCGCAGGACTTCGCCCATCATGAGCAACATGACAAAGCCGCGGTAAACGTCGATGGATAAATTACGAGACACGCGAGAGTCAGTATATTCGGTATTGATGGATTGTCGTGTTGGGTGCGCAGCCTGTTGTATTGTTCCTTCGATTTCAACGCCGATTCCGGGGATGCCTGAGGGCAAGCCGGCTTATCAGCGTTGTGTGCAGTTGGATGAGGCAAATCATTGTCTGCTTTTCGGGAAGCCAGAGCGCCCGGCGGTGTGTGTGAGTTATTCAGCGTCAGTTGAGCTTTGCGGCAGCACGAATGAATACGCGTTTGTACAACTGGAGAAGCTGGAGCGGGCAACGCGTCCGCAAAAAACATGATCCGATTTTGGGCTTCGGTTTCGCGTGTCTTTGTGCGATGAAAAAAATGATTCTATTGGGCGCACTGGTTGGTGTTGCCGGATTTATTAGCTGGTTTGTCATGAGGGGGCCGAAAACAGCTGCGGCCTCTTCGATACAGGTGGAGCGGAGTGAAGCCCGGGTGGCTCGCGGCAAATACATTTACGAGCAATTGGCGGATTGTGAGGGCTGCCACTCCGAGCGTGACTACAAGAAGTTTGGTGGGCCGGTGCTAGCTGGCATGAGTGGCTCGGGATCTGTTTTCCCAAAGGAATTGGGCTTGCCCGGGATGATTGCGCCACCCAACATCAGTCAGGATCGAGAGCGAGGCCTTGGGGATTGGACTGATGGCGAAATCATTAGGGCGGTGCGCGAAGGTGTGTCTCGAGATGGCAGGGCGTTGTTTCCGATGATGCCTTATCAGAGTTACTCGAAGATGAGCGATGAAGATGTGGAAGCGTTAGTGGCTTATCTGCGAACGATGCCTGCGTTGAAACATGATGTACCAAAGACGAAGGTAGACTTCCCGGTGAATCTCCTGATGAAGAGTGCGCCACAACCTGTAGTAGGCAAGGTGGCACCGCCAAACCGTGAGGATCGTATTGCCTATGGAAAGTATCTGGTAGGCATGGCGGGATGTGAAATCTGCCACACAAAAATGGAAAAAGGTGCGCCGATCGAGGGGATGAATTTTGCCGGGGGAGAAGTTTTCCGAGTGCCAGGTATGGAAGTGCATAGCGCCAATATCAGCTCTGATGTAGAGACGGGGATTGGGGCCTGGACGGAAGAGAGATTCCTTGACAAGTTTCGTGGCTACCGGAACTTTACGGATGAGAATCTACCCGTGGCAGTGCAGGCGAACTTCACCGTAATGCCCTGGCTCGGTTTGAGGAAGCTGCCGGATGACGACTTGCGGGCAATCTTTGCTTATCTGAAGACTGTGAAGCCGGTTCGCAACAAAGTGGAGGTTCATCCGCCGGTTGTTTCGAAGCTTTAAACTTAGGGCTTTTCGGCGACAGCGGAGTCTTTGCGGATTGGGTTCAAAGAGCGAACCCCAGTGGCGAAGCGGCGCAGAAGGCCACGGCGTGGCGTGTTGTTGATCGGTTGTGGGGCAGTGGGTTCGATGAGTGCCTGTGGGGCCGTTGAGGGGACCACAGGCGGTGGCTCTTCGATTTTTTTGACTGCCGCTGTTGGAGCGGCGGCAACAGGCACGGGGCTAGGTGGTGGTGGCTGGGCCGGAGTTACGGTGGAGGTTTTGGCGTCGCCCCAAACCACGATTTTCGGGGGTGGAGCAAGCGGTGCCGGAGCAAGAGGAGCTTTTTTCGAGGCGTTGAAACGGCGCGAAGTCAGTCCGCCGTTGCCTTTCGGTTCAGTCGGAATTTCTTTGGGGCCCGAGGTGAGAACTGGAGCCTCTCCGGCAATGGGGGCCTTGGGGATGAAATCAGACGACGGCGCAGTTTCTGGCTTTGGGGCTGAGCTAAATCGAGGCCGCCCGGATTCGAAGTCGTAGTACATGACGGGGCCAACTGCTGCGACAACAATGCCAACGCCGAGAACCACAGCTACGGCTGGGGATGTGAGGATACGACGCATGGCACCGGCCGGAACCGGGGGTTTGGCCTTGGCAGCAACGGGCGCGTCCTCATGTGGAATCGGAGCAGCATAGGAATGAGAATGCTGCACGGGAGGTGGTGGTGGCGGAGTTTCGATTTGAGGCAAGGGTGCAGGCTTCTCGACTGGACCTTCGAGAGCAGCCAGAAAATCGGCTGTGGTTTGGAAGCGCTCCCAGGGATTCTTGGCCATCGCCTTCATGACGGCTTCGCTGATGAACTGTGGGATTGCGGCGTTACGTTCGATCGGGGGAGTTGCCTTTTGCTGAACGTGGGCCTGCATCAACATGAAGGTGGAGTCGGCTTCAAAGGGGCGGGTACCGGTGAGAAGTTCGTAAAGAACCACACCCGTCGAATAGATGTCGCTGCGCTGGTCTGTCGCGGCGGTGCCGCGAACCTGCTCTGGAGAGATGTAGTAGGGCGAGCCAACCATTCCACCGGACTCGGTGATGTTCATATCGGCTGCGCCTTTAGCGAGGCCGAAGTCTGTCAGCTTTACGCGGCCATCCTCGCAGACGATGATGTTGCCGGTGGAGACGTCGCGATGAATGACGCCATTCGCGTGAGCGTAGGTAAGAGCGTTGAGTACCTGGCGGACGAGGTTGATCGATTGGTCGATGTTTAGCCGGCGACGCTCTAGGATCTTTTGGAGAGTAACTCCATCGATCAATTCCATGATCATCACAAGATCGTCTTCAAGCCAGAAGGCGTTGAGAACAGCAGCGATGTTGGGGTGATCGAGGCTGGCCTGCAGACGGATTTCGCGCAAAACCCGATGAGCGTATTCTTGCGAGGTGGGGCGGCCATTGGCGAGGATTTTCATGGCCTCGCGGCGACGGGTGATCAGGTGCTGAACCTTGAGCACACGGCCGTTACCGCCGACGCCCAGTTCTTCGACAATCTGATAGTGACCGATGGATTCGCCGATTTGCAGTGCCATGCTTTTACTTGAATCCAGTCATGAGGAAGAAGATTCCAATCGCGACAACGGCAACCAGGGCGTAGGCAAATTCTTTCGGCAGGCCGTAGTAGGCGTCAGGAAGGGGTGTTGCGCTATTTCCGGCAGCTACGTTGGCAATGTCAGTCTGATGGCCGAGGATTTCATCGGCAAGCACCTGGGCCTGACGACTGGATTCCTTGCCTTTGCGCTTCATCGAAGCGAGAGCTTTTTCAATGTCTTCGGCTGGCTCTGGTGCGGCGCCGAGAGAGATCGCCATCAAGGCTTCACGGAATTCGCGCGCAGACTGAAAGCGCATGTCCGCCTTTTTTGCCAGAGCCTTGAGGACAAGGACATCCAGCTCTGTTGTGACTTGAGGATTCCACTTGCTGGGAGGGTCAGGAATTGCCTCAACGTGGGCAAGCATTACGTCGAACTGGCTTTCAGAATCGAAGGGCTTGCGGCCAGCGAGGAGCTCGTAGAAAACAACGCCGAGGGAGTAAAGGTCAGAGCGGGCGTCGAGATCGGAATTGGCCTGCACCTGTTCTGGCGACATGTAATGGGCAGTACCGACGGCCACGCCGGCTTGGGTTAAGCGAGGATCTGCGGTACTGCGGGCCAGGGAGAACCCGCTGAGTTTGAGTTCTGAATCGGCAGTGAGAAGTAGCTTGGATGGAGTGACGTCGCGATGCACGACACCTTCAGCGTGAGCGCATTCGAGAGCTTCGAGCGCCTGCCAGATATAGCGAACGGCATCGGGTAGCGAGATGGGACCGATCTCAAGACGCTCAGCAAGCGAGGTGCCTTCAATCAGTTCTGTTGCCAGAACAAAGCGGCCGTCTATCTGACTGGATGCGCGGTAATTGACAATGTGAGGGTGGTTGAGACGCGAGAGGATCTTTGCTTCGCGTTGGAAGCGTTCAAGACGCAAGCGATCGCTTTGAGTGGCTTCCGAAAGTACCCGCAAAATTTCATAGCGCTGCTCAGGCACATTCCGTACCTTGTAGCTGGTGCCGTCGCGGTTGCTTTCTACCACGTCAATAAACTGGTAGTCGCCGACTCTTGTTCCTAGTTCAAACGCCATTTCGACCCGCCTTGCGAATCTGTACCCGAGTACTGGGTACGAAAGTAGTATCGGCGAGGGAACGAAACGAAACAATGAGGCGTACACCTTAGAGACAGGTCGGGAAACTATTTGTTCTCGGGTACTAGTTTCGGCAAAACGAATTGAGCTAGGCTGTCGATGGAGGTCGACTTCGAAATGGACTTTGCACAGGGATTGTCGAGTTTGTTAGGAATTGGGGTTGCTTCTGGCCTAAACGTGTATGCAGTGGTGCTAACGGTGGGCCTCGCACAGCGGCTTGGATGGCTACATGGATTACCTGAGGGGTTGTCCGTACTCGGGAACCCAATTGTTTTGTCTGTGGCGGCAGTTTTTTATCTGGCGGAGTTCGTGGCGGATAAGGTTCCGGGCTTTACCCCGATTTGGGACGGGGTTCATACCTTCATCCGGCCGGTGGGGGCAGCGCTGCTTGCGATGGGCGCAATGGGAGATCTGGACCCGGTGATGAAGACGGTGGCGATGGTGGCTGCGGGGAGCCTGGCGCTGGGGACCCATGCGACGAAGATGGGGACGCGGCTGGCGGCTCACGCAGTGCCGGACCCGGTGACGCACTCGGCGATCAGCATGGCAGAGGACGTAAGTGTGGTGGGGCTGATTCTGCTGGCCTACAACTATCCGATGATTGCGCTGCCAGTTCTGGGAGCTGTTGTTGTTGGGATCGGCTTTATGTTGCCATTTCTGTTTCGGGTCTTGGGTTTTCTGTTGCAGACGTTGGTGGGGAGAATTACCAGCTTCACCAAACCAGGACTGGCCAGCAAAGGGGGATCAGTAGTGACTGGCTATGTGAGGAGCGGTAAGGGGCTGGGGCGCTTAAAGAAGGGCTACCTGAAGATTGCCCCTGGGAGGGCGACCTTGCGAGTTCGAGGGTGGTTTGGAGACAAGGAGATGAGCTTGCTCTCGCCGGGGCGGCATGTCGAAGGCTTTTTTCTCGATTTCGTCGAGCTTTCCACCGCTGAGGGCAAACCCATCAGTCTTTATCTGACCAAGGACTGGGGCGGAGTCTACCGCGATGCCATATAGGCTCGCCAGCCGCCAAAACGTGTGATGTCGGTGGCGGTGGCCAGAGCGTAGGGCTCTGCGATAAAGCATTTCACTTCGCGGCCGCTGGCGAGTTTGGCGGTACCGATACCAAGGGGGGCCGGGATGGCGGCGACGAAGCTGCCGAATTCGGATTGCGGGATGGCCCATATCTCGACTTCGATTCCGGGGCCGTTCATGCCGGGTGAAAACTCAAGGCCTGGCTTGGGTGGGGTGGAATTGGCCAGTGCGTAGAAGCGGTATTCGGGTGAAGTGCGGGTGGTCTCTCGCAGGTAGGCACCGCGTGAGGTGAGCTGATGGTTGAGCGGCATGCCGGTGAGGTGTGCGCCGAGCACTGCAACTTCGACGAAGCCGTTGGGGAGGGCTGTAGCTGCGGGTTCGTTCAAGAAAACCTGGGCTGTGGCGGTGAGGGATTCTTCGGCCATGGCCGGGGCGATCAAAGTGACGCCGAAGGGGAGGCCGTTGGGACGGAAACCAGCGGGGATCGCGAGAGCGCTGAGATCGAGGAGGTTGACGAAGTTGGTGTAGTAGCCGAGCTGGGTGTTGCGGCCGATGGGGTCTTCGGCTACCTGGGCGTGGGTGAAGGTGGTGCCGGTGGTGGGTAGCAGCATGGCGTCCATCTGGGGCCACTGGGCTTCGGTGAGGGTGCGCAGGTCTGCGAGTTTGTAGATCGATTTGTAGGTGTCGACAGCGTTGTACTTGCGGGCGCCGAGGATGATTTTCGCCACGACGGGATTCATGTCGGCTTCGTGGGCTGTAGCGAAGGCTTCGATGGCGGCCAGACGTTCGGCTACCCAGGGGCCGCTGTAGAGAAGGTCTGCGGCTTGGCGGAAGGGAGCGAAGTCGAATTCGACGATGGTGGCGCCTAGTTTGGTGAATCGGTCGATGCTCTCGCGGTAGAGCTTTTCTGCTTCTGTGTCGCCGAAGAATTCGAGCTGGCTGGCCTTGGGGATGCCGAGGCGGAGCGTGGCTGCGGGCCAGGCAGCGCCTTTGCTTGCGATCAGGGGCCGGGAGAGGAAGTCAGTTGGGTCGGGCTTGGCGGCAGCTTGCAAGACCTTGAGGGCTGTAGCGGCTTGCCTTGAGAAGATCGAGACGCAATCGAGGGTGCGGCAGGCTGGGACCACGCCGGTGGCGCTGATCAGGCCGCGTGTGGGTTTGAGGCCGATCAGATTGTTGAAGCCGGCGGGGACGCGGCCGGAGCCGGCAGTGTCTGTGCCGAGTGAGAAGTCTACCTGGTTGAGAGCGACTGCGACGGCCGAGCCGGAACTGGAGCCGCCGGAGATGTAGTCCTGATTGAAGACGCTGGAGCAGGCGCCGTAGGGGGAACGCGTACCGACGAGGCCGGTGGCGAACTGGTCCATGTTCGTTTTGCCGACGAGGATTGCGCCGGCGGCCTGGAGCTGGTCTACGACGTGGGCGTTCTTGTCGGGGGTGTAGGCGTAGGCAGGGCAGGCTGCGGTGGTGGGCATGCCGGCTACGTCGATGTTGTCTTTCACCGCGAAGGTGAGGCCGTAGAGTGGCTTGGACGCTGCCTCGGGGTGAGCCTCGAGAGCAGCGGCTTGCGACATTGCTACGTCTTCGGGGACCTTCGCGATCCAGATGGGTTGCCGGGTCTCTGCGTTGATCCGGGCATAGGCTTGGCGGACTGCTTCTGTTGGCTTCATGCTTTGGGCTCCGGTTGCAGGATGGCGAGGATTTGTCCGGGCATTACGGCTTGTCCGGTTTTGCAGTGGATGGAATGGAGGCGGCCACCGGTGGCAGTGGCCACGGCGACTTCCATTTTCATGGCTTCGATGAGGATGACCTTCTGGCCGGGCTTGAGCTGATCGCCTTCTTGCGCGTCAATGCTCCAGATGCTGCCGGCGCTTGAGGCCTTGAGGGCCTTGAAGCCGGGAGGGATCACGATTTCAGGTACGGCTTCGACAACGAGGTCTGCTTCGTCGTTGACCTTGTCGGCACCGATGGCAGCCCAGCGGGCGCGCTCTTCCTGGAAGGCGGCGCGTTGTTTGGTTTGGAATGCAGTGGCCGATTCGCTGATCGAAGCGAGGAATTGCTCGTACTCGTCTAGGCGGAAGCTGCCTTCTTCAATGCGCAATGGGTAGCGGCCATTGGGGAAGTCTTCGCGGAGCTTGAGGAGTTCATCCGCGCTCACCGGGAAGAAGCGGATGCGATCGAAGAAGCGCAGCAGCCAGGGGTGATTGGGGGTGAACTCTCGCGTGGTGCGGTAGGTATTCCACATCTGGATCGTGCGGCCGACGAACTGGTAGCCGCCCGGGCCTTCCATGCCGTAGACGCACATGTAAGCGCCGCCGATGCCGACGGAGTTTTCAGCGGTCCAGGTGCGGGCCGGGTTGTACTTGGTGGTTACCAGACGATGGCGCGGGTCGAGCGGCGTGGCTACGGGTGCGCCGAGGTAGACGTCGCCGAGGCCGAGTACGAGATAGCTCGCGTTAAAGACTGTGTCGTAAACGTCTTGGATCGAATCCAGGCCATTGATGCGGCGGATGAATTCGATGTTCGACGGGCACCAGGGGGCATCGGGACGGACCGAGCGCATGTACTTGTCGATGGCGAGTTGGGTGGCTGGGTCGTCCCAACTGAGCGGCAACCAGACTTCGCGTGAGGAGACTTCGGTGGCCTGATTGCTGTCGATGTCGTCTTCTGCGCGGTCGATCAACTCGATCAGCGTTTCGCGGCTGACGTGAGTGGGATCGTAGTGCACCTGGAAGGAACGAATGCCGGGGGTGACGTCGATGACGCCGGCGGGCTTGTGGTTCTGGAACCAGTTGTAGACGGCCTGCACTCGGAAGCGCAGGGGGAGATCGAGAATGAGCTCGCCGTATTCGATCAGGAGGTAGCGATCGCCGGCCTGACGGAAGACCACGTCCTTGTTGCGGTGCAAGATGGCGGGAGCACGTTCGCCGTCTTTTTGAACTGCGTGGAAGTGGACGGTATCGCCGGCCTTGAGCTGGCCGATCTTCCAGAGGTCGCGTGAGGTGATTGTTGCGGGGCAGACGAAGCCACCGAGGCTTGGGCCGTCGGGGCCCAGGATGACGGGCATGTCGCCGGTGAAGTCGATTGCACCGATGGCGTAGGCGTTGTCGTGGATGTTGGAAGGATGGAGGCCTGCCTCGCCACCGTCTTTGCGTGCCCACTTGGGCTTGGGGCCGATGAGGCGGACGCCGGTGCGTGAGGAGTTGTAATGGACCTTCCAGTTGGCGGCGAAGAATTCTTCGATGTCGCCTGGGGTGAAGAATTCAGGCGCGCCGTGGGGGCCGTAGAGGACTTCGATTTCCCAGTTGTTTGAGATCGTGGGGACTTCGATTGAGGCGGCTTCTGTGGTGTGTGTGTTCGCCAGATGGAGGGTGTCACCCGTGCGGACGGCGCGGCCACCGTGGCCGCCGAAGTTGCCGAGCGTGAAGGTGCTCTTGCTGCCGAGATAGTCGGGTACTTCGAGGCCGCCAGCGAAGAGGATGTAGGTGCGTGCGCCCGGGCCTTCGATGGCTTGCAGCTCGAGCGTTGCGCCGGCGGGGATGTCGATCGCTTGCCAGTTGGGGACGGGGTTGCCATCGAGGGTGGCTTCCATCACTGCGCCCGTGAGGGCGATGCGGGTGGCAACGTTGAAACGCAGTGTGGGGCCGCTGAGGGTGCACTCAAAGCCAGCGGCAGTGTCGGCGTTGCCGAGCAGACGGTTGCCTAGTTGGAAGCTCAAGGCGTCCATCGGGCCTGAGGGCGGTACGCCAACGTCCCAATAGCCGAGACGGCCGGGGAGATCCTGTACCGTCGTCATTGTGCCGCCATCGAGCACTTCGATGGTGCGCGGCTGGAAGACGAAGGTATCGGTCATCTTCGTGTAGACGTCGCCCTGGCCGAACTGCTTGCCAGCGATCAGTTCGCGCAAGTAGCCGAGGTTGGTTTCGATGCCGTCGAGACGTGTGCTTTGCAGGGCGTCCTGAAGCAGGGTAATCGCTTCGTCGCGGGTGTCGGCTTTGACGATTAGCTTGGCGAGCAGAGGATCGTAGAAGGCAGTGACGTTGGTGCCTGAACGAACCCAACCGTCGACGCGTGCAGCAGACGGGAAGACCACGTTAGTGAGCAGGCCGGCGCTGGGCTGGAAGTTCTTGAAGGGGTCTTCGGCGTAGAGACGCACCTGGATGGAAGCGCCATGGGACTTGGGCCGGATGGCTTCGAGATCGTTCATCTCGCCAGCGGCGGCACGAAGCATCCATTCGACGAGATCAACACCGGTGACTTCTTCGGTGACACCGTGTTCTACCTGGAGGCGGGTGTTTACTTCGAGGAAGTAGAACTGGCCGTTTGAAGCATCGTAGACAAACTCGACGGTGCCGGCGGATTCGTAGCCTACGGTGAGGGCGAGACGTTCTGCGACGGCGAGGAGTTCGCTGCGCTGCGTGTCGCTGAGGCCGGGGGCTGGAGTTTCTTCGATGATCTTTTGATTGCGGCGTTGGACCGAGCAATCGCGTTCGCCAAGGGCGATCACTTGACCTTTGCCGTTGCCGAAGATTTGCACTTCGATGTGGCGGGCGCGTTCGACGTACTTCTCGAGATAGAGGCCAGCGTCTTTGAAGTTGGCGAGACTCAAGCGTTCAACGCTTAAGTAGTTTTCGCTGAGCTCTTCTGCGCTGCGGCAGAGGCGCATGCCGATGCCACCACCGCCGGCAGTGCTCTTGAGCATTACGGGATAGCCGATGCGGCTTGCTTCGGTGAGTGATTCTTCGACACCGCTCAGGAGAGGGGTGCCTGGAAGGAGCGGGACGTTGGCGGCGACGGCTAATTCTCGCGCGCGATGCTTGAGACCGAAGGCTCGCATCTGGTCGCCCGTTGGGCCGATGAACTTGATGCCAGCGGCGGCACACTGGTCGGCGAAGCTTGCGTTTTCGCTCAGGAAGCCATAGCCAGGGTGGATCGCTTCAGCGCCGGTTTCTTTGGCGATGGCGATGATCTTGTCGCCAAGGAGATAGCTTTGGGCTGCAGGGGCGGGGCCGAGCAGATATGCTTCGTCGGCTTCTTCTACGTGGGCTGCGTGGCGGTCTGCCTCTGAGTAAACGGCGACGCTGGCAATGCCCATTTTGCGGAGCGTGCGGAGGATGCGGCAGGCGATTGCGCCGCGATTGGCAATGAGTACCTTACGAAACATCGGCACCCCATACCAACAACCGTACGGGGGTCGGATTGTATGCGTTGCAGGGGTTGTTGAGTTGGGGGCAGTTGCTGATCACAACAGCCACGTCCATGCTGGCCTTCATCTCTACGTACTTGCCGGCTTCAGAGATTCCATCTTCAAAGGTGAGCTTGCCGGCCGGGGTGACGGGCACGTTCATGAAGAAGTTGACGTTCGATGTCATGTCGCGTTTGGACACGCCCCACGAGGCGAGGGCCATCGTGAAGGAGTTGCGGCAGCTATGCATGTAGCGCTTGTCGATTGAATAGCGCACCTGGTTTGATTCAGCAGCGCATGCGCCACCGAGGGTATCGTGACGTCCGCAAGTGTCGGCGGTGATCACCATTAGTTCGTTGCCGAGGTTTGAGATCAGACGGGAGCCGGTGGTGAGGTAGATGCTGCCCTGATCATTGATCGTGTCGAGGGCGGAATAGCGCTCGCTGAAATCGCGGGCATTGTAGAAGAGTGTGTCGGCGGCCTGGTTGCCGCCCAGGTCTACGATGCGGAAGGTTTGCCCTTTTTTGACTTCGTGGATCCAGCCCTCGCCGGCAGGCAACACGGAATCATAGATTGCCGTGGCGGGATCGAGGTTGCTTTCGATGAGTACGCGGTCGCTCATTAGAGGAAATACCTTTCGGAATTGATGAAGCCACGAGTGTTTTCTGGACAGGAGTTGCGGCAGAGATCATCGGCTGCGGGTGGAGCTACGCGATGGAAGCGCAGGTGTACGGGCTTCGGTTTGTAGACCGGGCTGGGGTCGAGCGGATGCGGGTTGGTATCGATGATGAGCAGGGTGTTCATCTCAGAGCGCAGGGTGACGGAGTCTCCAGCTTTGGAGTTGCCAGGGATGAATTTCATGCGGCCTTCGTCGTCGACTTGCACCTTTGAGAAGAAGTTGATCTGCGCCTGGAGATCGCGACGATCCATGTTGAACTTGGCGAGCTCTCGCAGGAAGTTCTGGCGGGTGGAGGTGTACCAGTCGTTACGGAATTCCTGATAGCTGTGTTCGCCGTACTTGGCCTTGACGCTCTCGTCGGTGGAGTGGGCGCCTATGGGATCGTGCCAGCCGACGGTGTCATCGATGATCGAGCAGAGCACGCGGCCCATGTCCGAATAGATGCAATGGCCTTTGGTGAGATGGGCGGTGTGCTGGCCCTTCAGGGTGTCGGGCATGTTGTAGCGCTCGACGAGAAGTTCGAAATTGAAGAAGGTGATGGGTACGTTTGCCCCACCCTCAATGTCTGTAATCTGCAACGCCGTGCCGCGCTTGAGAACATGCGCAAAGCTGGCGCCGCCACGCAACACTTCTTCAAATAAGAGTGTATCGGGGGCCATAAGGCTCTCCTTTCAAAAGGTCCAAATTGTCGTTGAAGAAATCGGCGGGGAAGACTAAAAACGGATGGGGGGACCACAGCAAACGTCCATGGCCGTGATTCGCAGCATTACGCTGAGACTCACCTTGCGCTCATTGTTGCGGGCCATGGGCATTGCAGTAAAAATTTAGGGTCGCACAACTAGTTGCCTGGCTGCAAGACAACTTTCATGAGGCCGGGTTCATTGGCGTAGAGACGCTCAAACCAGCTTGCGCCGTCTTCGAGAGGGGCGAGTGCGGAGATGATCGGGTCCACCTTGATTGCGCCACGGTTGAGAAGATCGATGCACTGCGGGAATTCGCCAGAGCTGGCGGCAGAGCCCTGCAGGCGGATCTGACGGCTGACGACAACCTGAAGCGGGATCTCCACCTTGGGGGTGATGTTGCCAACAAGGGTGACCATGCCACCTTTTTTGACACCCATGATGGCGGTCTCGATCGGCTTGCCTGCGCCTACGACTTCGATTGCGACATCGGCACCACGGCCACCGGTGAGATCCTGTACGGCCTTGACGACGTCGACGTTCTTGGGATTGAGGCCGACGTCGGCACCGAGTTGCTTGGCGAGATCGAGCTTGGAATCTTCCAGGTCTACCGCGATGATCTGGCCGCAGCCAGCGAGACGCAGAGTTTGGACTACGAGCAGGCCGATCATGCCGGAGCCAACTACCAGCGCAGAAGAGCCAAGTTGCATCGGCGTGAGATTGACGGCGTGTACGGCGATGGAGACTGCTTCGATCATTGCGGCGTAGTGGAAGGGGAAGTCTTTGGGGAGCGAGTAGAGGATGTTTTGCGGGACAGCGACGTATTCAGCAAAGGCGCCGTGGCGGCGGAATTCGTTGCAGCTTACGCCCAGCACCTGGCGGTTCTCGCAAAGGTTGATTTCGCCGCGCTGGCAGAAATAGCAACGGCCACAGCTTACGGTGGAGTCGAAAGTAACGCGGTCTCCGATGCCCCAACCCTTGACGGCTGAGCCGATCTCGGTGATCTCGCCCGATGCTTCATGGCCCATCACGAGTGGCGGAATGCGGCGGCCGGTGCTGCCGTCATAGCCATGGATGTCGCTGCCGCAGATGCCGCAGGCTTTCACTTTGATCAGGACATCCTCGGGCCCGATGGTGGGCAGCGGCATGTCGGTGAGGGAGAGCTTTTTGTATTCGGAAAGAAGAAGGGCTTTCATGTCTGTTTTCGGCGTCCTGTAACTGATAGCGAGATCTGCGACTCTACAAGGGTGATGTACAAATCTCTAGATTGGGCAATGGTCTTCTTTATCTTATTTGCTTTTGTGCCCGCTCTGCCGGGACAAACCGCAAGAATTATTCCTGCTCCGGCGCTGCAGTTGCCTGGAATTGCCGATTCGAACAGCCCTTCGCACTGGGCCGATGGGAAGTTGGTTGTCTTCAATTCCGACGGCATGCCGATTCGCAGCGAAGGCGATAGCGTGGAAACGCTGGGCAGATCCAGAGCTGTGCGGTTCTACAGCTATGAGCATGCACCGCTCTGGATTGAGGCTACGCACCGCATGGAGGATGGCACGTTGTACGCCTGGTATCACCATGAAGTCTTTCTGCATTGCGAGGACAATCCGGTTTCAGCACCCGAGATCGGAGCTTTGCGGTCTGACGATAACGGCCTCACGTTTCACGATCTGGGCATCGTATTGCGAGCCGCAGGGGACCCTGATTGCAGCACGAAAAATCGCTACTTTGGGGGTGGCAATGGAGATTTCAGCGCGATCGCAGATCCGTCTGGGGAGTACATTTACTTTCTCTATTCGAACTACTCGGGCGAGACCTCGTCACAGGGCATTGCTACCGCCCGGATTCGAATTGAAAATTTGGGAGAGCCTGTCGGACAGGTCTTCAAATACTATGCAGGCACTTGGGAGGAGCCAGGCCTCGGAGGATATGAAACTCCGATCTTTGGTGCTGCCAGCAGTTGGGCATCTGAGAGTGCCAATGCATTCTGGGGGCCCAGCGTGCACTGGAATACGAGTCTTGGCAGATACGTGATGGTGATGAATCGTACTTGCTGTTCGACGGATTGGCCGCAGGAAGGGATCTACGTCAGCTTTGGTGGTGATTTGTCGATGCCGGAATCGTGGCAGCCGCCAGTGAAGATTTTAGATGGGGGTGGCTGGTATCCGATGATCATGGGGATCGACGAGGGCGGAACAGACAAGTTGGCGGGGAAGACTGCTCGGTTTTTTATGGGGAGCGATAGCAACTGGCTGATTGAGTTTGAGCCTTAGGAGGTGGCGGAGGGAGTGAGATTCGAACTCACGGTAGAGTTTCCCCTACGACGGTTTTCAAGACCGGTGCCTTAAACCGCTCGGCCATCCCTCCACTACCCAAATTATCAGACTTTGACCGGATGTCCAGTGCGGGAGCTTGTTTCTGCTGCCTGAATTGCGTCACTGACGTGAAAAATTTCGTCTTGCGTGAGCTTCGCAGGCTTGTTGTTGTAGATCGATTCTAGATAATCCACAAAGATCTGACCCGCTGGGGGCAGGGTTTCCATGCGCTTGGGTTTGCCGGATTCCGACAGGATCGTCACGCCCGTCGCCGCAGTGTACTCGACGATGCCTTTGGTTCCAGCGATGCGCAGACGGTCGTCTTCATGGGTGGGAGCGCTGTCGGGACGCAGGTAGTCCATTCGCAATTCGGCAACACCGCCGTTGGCCAGACGGAAGACGGCGCCGACTACGTTTTCGCGGTCGCCAAGGCTCGGGTCTTTCACGTTGGCCTGCCAGCAGAAGGCTTCCGTAAACTTCTGCTGACTGGTGAAGTAGAAGAGATCGATCAGGTGCGGGCCGATCCAGAGCATGGTGCTGCCGTAGGAGGCGCGCTTGTTCTTCCATAAACTGCTGGCACCACGCTTGTAGGATTTCTGCCCGCCGAGCAAAAGCACTTCGCCGATCTCTCCGGAATCGACAACCTGCTTGAGGGCGCGGAAGGGCGGGGCGTAGCGCAACGGCACCAGCATGCCAAGACGGCCTTTGGAGTCTCTGGCCACGCGCTTGATCTTTTGCAGATCGGTGCGGGTGATGGCTAGCGGCTTCTCAGCGATGCAGTGGATGCCTCGCTGCAGCGTCGCAAGCACAGCTTTAGTTCGTGCGCCGTCGTCATTGACAACTGCGACGACATCGGGCTTGATCTCGTCGAGCATCTTCTCCTGGTCGAGGAAGGGCTTGGCTTTTTCGAGGCCCTTCTTTTTGGCCAGCGACGCGAGAGCCGCATCGGTGTAATCGCAACAGGCCACAATTTCGACGTCGGGAAGCTGCGGGAGCGGGTTCAGGATTTCGCCCAGGTGGCCATCCTGTCCGATCACGGCAACACGAACCTTACGCGGCAGGGCCACTGGTGCGGCAAATGCTGCCGCCGACATGGCAGAGGCGAACCATTGCCGCCGGCTCCAATTTCTGGCTAAGTCATTCATCTGCCCCATTATCACGCGATACACTTAGTATTTTCATGAATACTCGCCGACTCATTTGTACGCTGCTGGGAATGTGGATCGGGGCCAGTTTGTTTATGGCCGCCGTCGCAGCATCCAGCTTTCGACTTGTCAATGATCTAATGCTCAATCCGGCGGCAGAGTTGGCGCCTTATTTTAAGGTGCTAGGGGCAGAAAAGATGCGGGTACTGGCGCGGTATCAAGCGGCTGAATTCAACCGTGCGCTCTTTGATGGCTGGGGACTGGTTCAGATCCTGGTTGGGTTATTGATCTTCGGAATTCTGCTCTTCGGAACCAAAGAAGGCAAGTTGATTTTAGGGC
>JBIPMY010000319.1:0-7252 GCA_044376335.1 Bryobacter sp. | reverse complement strand
TGGACGGGCCGAAAGCCATGGCCGAGGCATGGCAAGGACTACGCGGTCGGGAAACTGACATCCTGGGGAGACTGTCCCGCACCTGGGGGTTAGGGCGAAAAGAGCGTTGAAAATTGCTGTGAATCACGTTGGGCTAAATGTTTTGGCTGGTTTATTGAAAGCGATGTGCCGCTAGCTTTTGCTGCAAGTAGTGGCATGCTTGCGATTGCCTTTCGCCTTGGCCTGGTTTCTGCAGGGTGACTTTTGACTTGGTGCGGGCGCACCCGTCCCATCGGTCATTTGGTCAAAATTCGGGATTTTGTGGTTTTGTGCTAAGTTGTAGATTTTATGCCACTTGTGGCATAGAACCGCATTTTTTCGGGAAGTCTGGAGGAGTGCTGTGGCGGAGAATGGGAGAAAACATCTCAAAAACATTGAGGAAAGGAGCGGGATGGCGCTGGGACAGGTCAGGAGTCTGTCGGAAATAAGGATTTTGCTGCCCGCTGGATTTCCGGCTCATTCCCTTTCGACTGATCGTTTTTGATCTTGGAGACCTAGACGGTTGTTTTTTCGGCTGAAAATTCCGCCAACTACCCGACCTAACGTCTTTTATGGGCAAACAAGAGCCACCTAAACGGCCTCAAGCCGTTTGAAGAACCTCTCGATGACCAAATAGCTTGAGCAGATTGTGTGTCAGGCAGATTAGATTCCATTCTGCCCGTACTTTTGCGATCCCCCGAAGCAGTGTCCTGCGGTAACCTCTAACCTCTTTGATTTGTCCGAAGACCGGTTCGACGATTCCTTGCCGCTTTTGGTAAAGTTCTCTACCTGCTTCCGTTGCCAGCGTTTCCCGCATTGCCTTTGCCGCTTTGTTGCGGGCTGCGTTTGGCGGTAGTGGCTTATGCTTATCCCGAGTGACATGCCCATCAGGAGGAACCAGTAACTGTACCGGTTCGACGATTCCTTGCCGCTTTTGGTAGAGTTCTCTGCCTGCTTCGGTTGCCAGCGTTTCCCGCCGTTGAAAGGCAGGACATTGCCTTTTGCCCAAGTGGATCGCCGACGTCAAACCCTTCTCATGAACGTTTAGATTCCGTGGTCCGGGCGCTCATGCGCTGACTTTCCTGTCAGTATGGGCATATGAGCGAAGAATTGCTGAGTCCGGGACGGACACTGGGTGTGATTGGCGCGGGCGTCATGGGCACCGCGCTATTGAAGGGAATGCTCGATCATGGCTTGCTGTCGAGGCGTCAGGCCTGGGGCGCGGCCAAGACTGAAGCCAGTTGTGAAGAAGTAGCCCAAAGCCTTGGCATCACCACATCTCGCGAGTATGGCGATCTTGTCAGTGATGCCGAGATCGTTTTGATCGCCGTAAAGCCGGGCCAGGCGGCGAAGGTAGCCGAGAAGCTGAAGGCGAGCGGGTTGCGCAGCGATGCGCTGCTGATCAGCGTGCTGGCCGGCGTTACGACAGATCGATTTGAGGGGATGCTGGGCAGCGAGAATCCCTTTGTCCGTGCCATGCCCAATACACCTTGCCTGGTGGGCCATGGAGTCACCGTCTATTGCGGCGGACGCTGGGCCACGGAGAAACACCTCGACCTTTGCAAGAAGATCTTTTTGAGTGTCGGTAAAGCGCTCGAAGTGGAAGAGCACTACTTTAACGCGATCACCGCTCTCAGCGGCTCCGGCCCCGCCTACATGTATCTGGTGATGGAATCGCTGGCTGACGCAGGGGTAAGAGTGGGTTTGCCGCGCGACCTTGCCATGGAGCTCGTCGCCCAAACGATGCTCGGCTCAGCGCGCATGGTGCAAGAGACTGGCCGCCACCCGGCTGCCTTGCGCGATGACGTCACCACGCCAGCCGGCTGCACCATCGGGGGCTTGCTGATGCTCGAAGACGGCAAGATCCGCAGCGTTCTGGCCCGAGCTGTAGAAGAAGCGACAAAAATCGTCGAACAATTGGGCCGAGGAAAATCTTAGATTTTTTGCATTCGACGGCCGAGTTGGTGCGTACTTCAAAACAGATGGGTTCTTTGCCAAGCTTCAGCGAACTGGTTCACAGCCACCAGGGAATGGTTTTCTCCATTACCCTGCGGGCTTTGGGCAATCGCGAAGTGGCAGAGGATCTGACCCAGGAAGTGTTCTTAAGTTTGCACCAGAATCTCGCCTCGATTGAGAGTGAAGATCATGCGCGCAACTGGTTGAGACGGACGGCAGCGAACCGCTCGGTGGACGAGATTCGCCGCCTGAAGTACCGGCGTGGGCCGGCTCTCGATCAGGTGGCTGAGCCGTCGGTGGATGCCGAAGAATCAGACCCGTTGCTCGTGGCGCAACTGCGTGAGAGTGTGGCAAGCCTGCCGCCTCTGGCGCGGATGTTGACGATCATGCGGTTTCAGCAAGAGATGGAACCGCGCGAGATTGCCGCAGAGCTGGACATGCCGGTGGCGACGGTAAAAAGCCGTCTGCACCGGACGATGAAATTGCTGCGCGGCAAGCTGGAGAAACGTTCTGAAGTGAGGAAACACGGATGATGGACGAACGAGAATTCGATGAGAAAATGCGGGCTGCTCTGCGGCCGGTTGAAGCTCCAGAGGGATTGGCTGAGCGGATTATCCGGCGGGCAGAGGCCCGTGCGGAGAAGACGAGCAAGCCAGTGACGCAGCATATGTGGCTGCGCTGGGGAGCTCTTGCAGCTCTGTTGGTCACAGGCACTTTCGGGGTATTGAGGTGGGAAGAAAAAAGGCGGGCCGAGCAAATCGAAGCCAGCCGCGTAGCCGAGCAATTTACGATGGCGATGACGATCACCACTCGCAAGATGGCGCGGATACAAAAAAATCTGGTGGTTGAGGTTCCGCTCAAGAGCGGTCTCTAAGTGAGAAATAAAATGAAATCAAAATATCTAATTGCCGTCGTGTTTTGCAGCCTGGTCGCATTTGCCGAGCAGGAGCTGGACTTAAGTTTCCTCAAAGGCCTTGAGGCCAAAGCGAAAGAATCTACCGACATTAACCTGGGGCCAGAGCAGATTCAGTTGCTAATGGGCTTCTCGGGCGAAGGCTCAAAAGAGCTGCTCGGGCTAGGCAAGTCCATCGAGCGGGTGCAAGTGAAGACCTTCGAATTTGACAAGGAAGGGATGTACAACATTGCCGATGCCGAGAGCTTGCGTGCCAAGCTCAAGAGCGCAGATTTTGTGCCGCTGATATCGGTAAAGGAAAAAGGCGGCTTCACCGAGATCGTGATGCGCAAGGGGCCGAAAGGGATGCGCGGCTTCGTGATCGTCGCAGCTGAAGCACGCGAACTCACTGTCGTGAACATCGTTGGAGACCTCGACCTCGCCTCACTCGGCAAGCTCACCGGCAAGTTCGGAATCCCGAATATTCAGATGAATTCCGGGGCTGGCACTAAGGGCAGCAAGGGCAGTAAAGGTGGCAAAGAAGAGCAGGACGAAGACGAGAAGTAGAAGTCCGGGATTCGGGAGTTCAAGCGGGAGCGGCCACTGGCAGCTCCCGCTTTTTTGTTTGGCCAGCAAGACAGCTAGTCTCCAAGCTAATGGCTTGTCTGACGCCTGGCTTTCCTCTTGAGTGGCACAAATGAATCGCAATTGGCATGCGGAGAAGAGCAAGAAGCAAATGACAAGCGTAAGGTCCAGAGCCCCAAACGCTCTTCTTTCAAATCAAACTCCCTCGAAAGAAAACCGTCTGCCTCCAGATAAAGAGTCAAGCCGGGTTGCCACTCAAAACTGAGCTTCGCCTTTCCTTCTTTGTCGACATTGCCGCTTTGAAGAGGAGTCTGTTCGCTCAGCCCCAGATGCCAGCGGGCCGAGTCCAGAGCATAACCAGCAGGATCAATCACACGGATCGTAAAGCTTCTGGGAGAAGCACCAGCCTTAGCGCAAACACAAGATGCGCCTAGGGCTAACAAGAATGATCTTCGATTTGGAACCATGCAACACACTTAGCTTTGATCATAATCAACCTTGCCCCCAGTCTCGGCCAGGCAAGGTAACAGGGCTACAGGGTCTTGAAATCTCTATCTCGCGAGCCAACGAAACAGCCGAGCCATGCGCTGAAAAAAGGTGGGTGGTTTATCTTCGACAATCACGCCGATAATGACGCATTGCGGGCCACTCGAAAGTGCGAGTTGAACTTGTAGCAAGCGAGGCGTCGAGGCTGTGACTGGAATGATTTGTTCGACAAAGCAGGGGCAGGTAACTTTGACCGAGAGATCTGTTTGAGCTTCAAGACGAAGCAAGACCTCGCCATCATTGGTGGCAACTTTCTTCTCAACTGACTGACCGTTGATCAGCAATTCGACCGCAGCTGTGGGCAGCGTTCCGCCGCTGGCGTCAGTCACACGTACAGTGAGTTCTCGCGAATTGGAAGGCTGAAAAGCTGAGAGTGAGAAGGCAGTAAGCGAGGCAAGAAATGTGCGGCGAGGTGCGGTGCGCTCTTTACCGCAAATCCTTTGGCCGCTGGCGAGAAGCCCGCGGATTGCTCGATCTGAGAATTGATCCAGATCATAAACTTTACGTTTGCATTCGCGGCAATGGCGAGTTGAGCCTTCGCCTTCAAGGCTCGACCAGGTGCGATGGCAAGGCTGCAAGACACGAAAAGCCATAAGTCACATCCACCCTGATCATAGTCGATTTGTCACCCTTGAAGACTCAAAGCAGCTTTGAGTCCAGCATCTACTGAGGCCAAAAGCGAAGGTGGAAGCTCACCTATAAACTCAGTGAGTTTGGACCGGTCCAGAGTCGTCACCTGATGACATATGGCAATGCTGTCACCGGCTAGCGAGGCAGTGCTCAATCGCTAACGACTCAATCGCAGGATCCAGATCAACCGAAGTCCCGCCATGCAGCTTTGCATAATTGGAAATCTCTTCATGCCTGCTTTGCTCTGCCTGCTTGCTCAGCCAAAGTTCAATAGCTTCGAGAGCCAGCGCATCTGCAGGACGATTGGTTCGCTCAGAATGAACTTTTAGACCTGCCTCGACGTCGTCCGGCAACGAAATGAGTAGATTGCTCATTGCTACATTCAGCGTGCCATGAATCGGAGAAACCAGTTCTCAGAACTGATCATCATCAACCTTGTCATCCCCAAGACTCGTGCGAAGCGCATTCAGAACACTCAACATATCAATCGCTTCCTGCAGGAGCACCGAGTGAATTGGTCGATCATCAGGGCAACCAAAAGGAGTAGGACGAAGACAAGATATAGAAGCCCTGAGGGTAACGCCCAGGCGGATGAGTTGTGAGTGAATCTGAAGCAAGACAAGGTTAGAGGACAACGAGGAGTATGGGCAGATCTTAATTCTTGGACAGCCGGAATATTCCCTTGAATCGTTCCCATTTCGTTAAGCGCTCTGGAGCGGTTGATTCTCTCTTGGAAGCAGAAGCCTCAGGCACTGCGATCACCTGTCCCATACTGGCCACCTCAAGCACAACGCGAAGTGTCGCTTCAGGAATCGCTTTCAGCGAAATCTGTGCCTTTGTAAAGCCCTTTGAATAAATCTCTAAGGTCATGCCTTCTTGCCAATCAAAACTGATATCCGCCGAGCCGCTTTCATCAGTCTTTTGATCGAGCAAGCTCTCCTTGCGAGCACTCAGGAGCCTGATCTCAGCACCAACGACTCTTGCTCCGCTATGGTCAACTACAAGCACTTTCCAACTTGACCGTCGAGGGAGTGCCTGCCCCGACAAGTGAGAAGAAGTGATTGCAACCGCAGCGGCAAGAATGGTCCGCCTTGCAGGGCGAGCGTCCAGCACACACAAACGCTTCCCAGCCGCCAACAAGTCGCTTATCTGTGAGTCCGTATGGTCAACAATTTCATGGACGTCGCGGCCACATTCGCCACACTGGCGAACCGAGCCTTCGCCTTCAAGGCTCGACCAGGTGCGATGGCAAGGCTGCAAAATACGAAAAGCCATAATTCACTTCAACCTTGATCATAATCAACCTTGTCATCCCCCAGACTCGTCCTTAGCGCATTCAGAACACTCAACACATCAATCGCTTCCTGCAGCAGTGCACCGTAGAGTGGCGATAGATAGCCGAACGCGGCAAAGCCCATCCCCACAGTGCTCAGCGCAAGCCCCCCAACCGTAGACACCAGCGCAATCCGCCGCAAGCGAATCCCCAAATGCAGTAACTCATCGATCTTAGCCAGACTCGGCTCCAGCACGACCGCGCTCGCCGCAGCACCAGTTACATTACTCGCACTGCCAAACGCAATGCCAACGGTAGCCGCAGCCAGCGCCGGGCCATCATTGATCCCGTCCCCCACATACAAGGTTGGCCCCTGCTTATTGGCCTCACGAATAAACTCGAGCTTCTGCTCAGGAGACTGCGCAGCCAGCACTTCCTTGATCCCAACCTGCCGGGCCAACTGCTGCGCAGCCGCCTCTTGATCTCCCGTCAACAAAACCGTACGCCGCCCTCCATGCCTTGGCCCTAGATGATCCAGAAAGAGCCGCGTGTCCTGACGTGGAGCATCAAAGAAATGAAACGCCGCAACCAATTGCCCGTCCTTCAGAAGCAGACATTCGAGATGCCCAGCCGGAAGCGGCGGCAACGCTTCCCTGCCCTCAAACTGCTTGCGACCCACCACCGCAAATTTCGCCCCAGCCATCTTCGCTTCAAGCCCCTGCCCTGCCTGCTCAGAAACCTCGTCGGCATCGAGCAAGACCAGGCCCTTCACCTCAGCCGCATTGAGAATCGGAGTTGCCAGCGGATGCTTCGAATACCTCTCCAGGCTGGCAATCTGCGCCAGAGCTTCGTCTGCATTTACCCCATGCACCGGCAGCACATCTACCAACTGCGGCTTGCCGCGAGTGAGCGTGCCGGTTTTGTCGAAGATAAAGGTCTTGACGTTAGGCATCTCTTCGAGAATGGCCGGGTCGCGAATCACAATCCCAGCTCGTGCCGCGCGCGAGATCGACCCAATCAGCGCAACCGGAATCGAGATCAAGAGCGGACACGGCGTAGCCACCACAATCACGGCAAGAAAGCGTTGCCAGTCATAAGCCCACCATCCAGCCACTGCCGCGATCACCAGCGCAATGGGCGAATACCAGGCCCCCAGTTGATCGGCCAGGCGGCGAATCCTTGGCCGCCGCAATTCGCTATCTTTCATCACGCCCATGATCTGCGCGTAGCGTGAATCCTTAGGTGCGCGCAGCACTCGAATCTCGAGCAGACTATTGCCGTTCTTGGCACCCGAAATCACCTCAACCCCAGGAGCCTTCTTCACCTCATAAGGCTCACCGGTAAGGAAGCTC
>JBIPMY010000318.1:0-7261 GCA_044376335.1 Bryobacter sp. | reverse complement strand
AAACCATTCGGTGATTTCGTCGACGGGGGCACCGGCTTCGAGATTTTGGAAGACGGCGGAGACGGGCATGCGGGTGTCGCGAAAAACCCAGGCACCACTTAGACGACCGGGAACACTTTCGACAACTGGGCATTGGGACCAATCCAGACAAGACATAAGTAGACCTCCCTCCTTTGATTGTAGACGGGCGAATCGGGTGTTCGAGGGAGCGATCCAGTCTTGATTGCAGCTTGATAGCTAAGAGAGGGTGAGTTCTAACGGTGAGCCGGGGATGAGGCCGGTTTGGCGGGCGGCGCTGTCGCTGGCTATTGAGACTTCCCAGAAGCCGGAGGAGCCGGGGATGACGCAGAGTTCGCCGGGGGGGCAGTTTGCGTAGGTGGTGGCGTAGAGTTCGACCTGGTTGAGGCCGGCCATCAGGGTGAAGGGGCGGTTTCTGAGTGTGTCGAATTGCGATGTTGGGAAGTTGGTGATCAGGTTGCCGAAGCGGTCTGTGTGGAGGACGGTGCCTACGTAGCTGCGCCTGGAGAGGCGGGTGGGGGTAAGCGCCGGGCTGCGCATGGGGTCTGTTATGAGTTGGCCTAGTTTTGCTGGTTTGATTCCGGCGGCCAGGTGGGCGGCTGTAGGGGCGAAGATGTCTCTGCCGTGGAAGGTTGTGGATGGATTGGAGAGCCAGAATTTGGGCTGGTTGAGGTGGCGGGTTTTGGGTTTGTCTGTTGCGAGAATCAGCGAGAAGAGGCCGTTGTCGGGGCCGATGAAGTATTGGCCTTCGGCTTCGATCAGGAGAGGGCGGCGCTCGCTGCCGACGCCGGGGTCGATGATTGCGACGTGGATGGTGCCTTTGGGGAAGTAGCGCCAGGATTGATCGAGGAGGAAGGCAGCTTGCTGTATGGCGTAGGGCGGGACTTCGTGGGTGATGTCAACTACGGGGGTGGCTGGCGAGATGGTGGCGATGACGCCTTTGAGGATGCCAACGAAATGGTCGGCGGTGCCGAAGTCGGTAAGGAGAGTGATCATCGCTATTCGTTAGAATAGAGGGTAAGCATGCATATTCGCGACATTTTGGCAGAACATCAGACAACGCTGTCCTTTGAGTTCTTTCCGCCGAAGACGGAAAAGGATTCCGAGGTGTTGTTTGAGAATATTTCGTCGCTTGAGACGCTGCAGCCCTCGTTTGTCTCGGTGACATATGGGGCGGGTGGGTCGACGCGCGAGATGACGCATGACCTGGTGGTGAGGCTCAAGTCAACGACGGAGCTGGACCCGGTACCGCATTTGACTTGTGTCTGTCATCAGGAAGATGAAGTGCAATCGATTCTCGAGAAGTATGCGTTGTCGGGGGTGTCGAATATTCTGGCTTTGGGTGGAGATCCGCCGAAGGATCTGGTGAATTATGTGAAGGCTGACGATGCCTTTCAGAATGCAGCGGATCTGGTGCGGTTTATCAAGAAGTTCAACGAGAGTGGCATTCACCCGGACAAGCGTGGGTTTGGAATTGGGGTGGCTGGGTTTCCGGAAGGGCATCCGGCGACGCCGAATCGCCTGGATGAGATGGATTTTCTGAAGCGGAAGGTGGACGAAGGGGCGGATTACATCTGCACGCAGTTGTTCTTTGATAATCGTGATTTTTATGATTACCGGGAGCGTTGTGAGCTGGCCGGGATTCACATCCCGATCATTGCCGGGATTATGCCGGTGACTTCGTTGCCGAGTATGAAGCGTATGGCGCAGTTGGCGCTGGGTGCGCGGTATCCGGCTCGTTTGATGAAGGCGTTGCAGCGGTGTCAGGATGACCCGGCGGCGGTGCGTAATGTGGGCATCCACTGGGCTACGGAACAGTGCCGTGATTTGTTTGATCACGGGGTGAGCGGGATTCATCTCTATACGCTGAACAAGAGCGATGCGACACGGCAGATTTACCAGAGTCTTGGGTTGCGCGACTCGACGGTAGTTCGCAAGCGATAATAAAGGGGTGCGCGCCTATTTTGACCACAACGCGACGACACCTGTAGCCAACTCGGTTTGGGAGGCGATGATGCCTGCCTATACGAGTGTTTTTGGGAACGCTTCGAGCATTCACGGCTATGGGCAGGAGGCGCGGCAGTTGCTTGAGAAGGCTCGGCGTCAGGTGGCCGGGTTGATTGGGGCCAAGGCGGAAGAGGTTGTGTTTACCAGCGGAGGGACAGAGGCCAATAATCTGGCTCTGTTTGGGTTGGTGCAGGCTGGTGTGGCGGCACATTTTGTGACGAGCGCAATTGAGCATCCGGCCGTTTTGAATGTGATGGAGGAGTTGCGGGGGCTGGGGCATGAGGTGACGTTTCTGCCTGTGGGTGAGGGTGGGGTGGTGGACCCGGAGGATGTACGGCGGGCTTTGCGGTCGAATACTCGTGCGGTGAGTTTGATGGCGATCAATAACGAGATCGGGAGTTTGCAGCCAGTGGCGGAGGTGGCTGCGATTGCTCGTGCGGCTGGGGTGTTTGTGCATTGTGATGCTGTGCAGGCACCGGGCAGGATCAAGATTGATGTACGCGAATTGGGAGTGGATTTGTTGAGCCTGAGCGGGCACAAGCTGAATGGGCCGAAAGGTGTGGGGGCGCTGTATGTGAAGAAGGGCGTGCCGTTGCGGAAGCGGACCTTTGGCGGGCATCACGAGCGGGACCGGCGGCCGGGTACCGAGAATGTAGCGGGGGCGGTGGGGCTTGGTGCGGCTTGTGAGGCGGTGCAGGTGTTGGATGGAAGCTTGCGGGACCGCTTGGAGGCGGGCTTGCTTGCGCGGATTCCTGATGCGTTTGTGAACGGGGATCGAGTGCGGCGGGCGCCGAATGTGACGAATTTGCGGTTTCCTGGAATTGAGGGCGAGAGTCTGGTGATTGCACTGGATATGAAGGGCTTTGCAGTGTCGAGTGGCTCGGCTTGTTCTAGCGGGTCTGTTGAGCCGTCGCATGTGTTGCTGGCGCTGGGGTTGAGCCCGGCGGATGCGCGATCGGCGATCCGGTTTTCGCTTGGTGTTTCGAATACGGTTGAAGAAGTGGATGCGCTGATTGCGGCTGTGGCCGAAAGTGTGGCGCGATTGAGAAAGTTGTCTCCTGTTTATGTCTGATGTAGCTCCGATTGCTGTTGCGATGAGTGGCGGCGTTGATTCTTCTGTGGTGGCTGGTTTGCTCAAGCGCCAGGGTGAGCCCGTGGTGGGCTTGACGATGCAGTTGTGGAACCAGCGGCGGTTGCCGGAGGTGTCTAGCGACGCGGCGACCGGGCGTTGCTGCTCTCTCGATGATGTCTATGACGCACGGTATGTGGCCCAGACGCTGGGGATTCCCTATTACGTGGTGAACTTCGAGGACCGGTTTGAGCAGCATGTGGTGAAGCCATTTGTGGCGGATTATGTGGCGGGGAAGACGCCGATCCCTTGCACGCTTTGCAATAACTTCATCAAGTTTGACCAGTTCATGGAGATGGCTGACGGGATTGGGGCTGAGAAGATTGCGACCGGGCATTATGCGCAGATTCGCCAGGATGAGGCGACAGGGCGGTGGCAGTTGTTGCGGTCTGCCGATGCGACCAAGGATCAGACCTACTTTTTGTGGGGGCTGACGCAGGAGCAGTTGGCACGGACGATGTTTCCGCTGGGCGGGATGGTGAAGTCGGATGTGCGGCAATTGGCGATTGATCTTGGATTGCCGGTGGCTGAGAAGCCAGATAGCCAGGAGATTTGTTTTGTCCCGAATGGGGATTATGCAGCGTTTATCGATGCTTACTTCAAGGAGCAAGGCATCACTACGGATGTTACCAGTGGCAACATTGTGGATCGTGAGGGGAAGAAGCTGGGTGAGCATGCGGGGGTGCATCACTTTACGGTGGGGCAGCGACGTGGCTTGAATGTGGCGGTGGGTGAGCCGTTGTATGTGATCCAGACGAATCCGGCGACGCGGGAGATTCTGGTGGGTTCAGGCGAGGCGTTGATGAAGAAGCGCTTTGTGGTGGGGGACATCAACTGGATCTCGCTGGGTGTGCCGACGGAGCCGTTACGGGCCGAGGTGAGGATCAGGAACCGGCATCAGCCGGCGATGGCGACGATTTATCCGAAGGCGGACCCGAGGGGTGCAGAGGTGGAGTTTGATGTGGCACAGCGAGCTGTGACGCCGGGGCAGGCGGCAGTGTTCTACCAGGGAGAGTTGGTAGTGGGCGGGGGCTGGATCGAGCGCGAGGTGTGAGCAAGCGGCGATCGGAGTTTCGGAATTCGGCTGAGGCTGCGCTGATGCGCGGATTGTTGGGGGCGGCTTCTGTGATGCCGCTTGGGTTTTCAATTGGAGTGGCGCGGGTGCTGGACAGGGTGGCGCGTCGGATGCGACAGAGTGGGGAGAAGAATCTGCGGATGGCGCTGCCTGAAGTGGATGCCGTTCAGACGATTGACCAGGTTTATGAGGGGCTGGGGCGGATGTTGTATTACTTTTCGCGGTTTGGGACGCGGAATCGCGGCAATATCGGGGAGTGGATTGAGTATGAGGGGTTTGAGCACTACAGGGAGGCGAAGGCGCGGGGGCGGGGGGTGCTATTTGCGACGGGGCATTTGGGGAATTGGGAATTGAGTGCGTTTGCTCATGCGTTGATGACCGAGCCGATGAATGTTGTGGTGAGGCCGCTGGATAATCCGCTGCTCGATGAGTTGGTGAAGGGGTACAGGACGGGGTCTGGGAACAAGATTCTGGACAAGCAGGATTTTTTGCGGGGGATTTTGAAGGCGCTGGGGAATAATGAGCCAGTAGGGATTCTGATTGATCAGAATACGTTGCCGGAGAATGGGAGCTTTGTCGATTTCTTTGGGATTGCGGCTTGTACGGGGACGACGTTTGCGAAGCTGGCGCATAAAACGGGGGCGGCGGTGATTCCGGGCTATGCGCTTTGGGATGCGAAGAAGGGCAAGTATGTTTTGCGGTTTGACCCGGTGTTTGAGATGAGTGGGGATGTGGTGGGGGATACGGCGCGGCTCGCGAAGCATTTTGAGGGGGTGATCCGGCGGGAGCCTGGGCAGTGGTTGTGGCTACACCGGCGGTGGAAGACGAGGCCCGAGGGGGAGCCGGGGCTTTACTAGTACCGAATAGGGCCTTAGACAGTACCCTAACTAGCACCATAAGGCTAAAACCTTAGGGACAATCGTACTGTCCCATGGCTTATCAAGATGTCCGGCTCGTCATAAAGTACACAAGACGTTGGATCCATTACGGTTGGCTCTTTCACGTCGTCACCTGCACGTTGATTGCGGGTGTGCAAGGAATGTTGAAATAAATCCCGATTTTCTAAAGTAGCTAAGGTGTTTTGCCGATACGCGTATAGATGTCGGAGCGCCTTGAAATAGATCGTCTGAAGCGCCAGTTTTTGGCGGCGCTGAATCATGAGGTGCGAACGCCGTTGAGCGGGATCCTCGGGATGACGAGTTTGCTGGAACAGTCGAATCTGAACAGTGAGCAAAGGGAATATGTACAGCTAACGAAGGCGTGTGCGGAAGAACTGTATTCGGTGTTGTCGTCGACGCTGGAGTTTACAGCGCTGGCGGCTGGGGATTCACAGGTAGACAACAGCGAGTTTCTGCTGCAGGAAGCGATTGAATCGCTGGCGGCACAGTGGCTGGTGAAGGCGCGGCAAAAGGGGATTGCGTTTTATTTGCGGATCTCGGACGATGTGCCGGAGGCAGCGAAGGGCGATGAGTTGCGATTCCGGAAGCTGTTGCAGCATCTGCTTTCGAACTCGGTGAAATTTACGGACAAGGGGCAGGTGGAGTTGGCGGTGAGGGTAGAGCCGCATGTCAGCGATGCGAATTTGTTTTTGCTGACTGTTGAGATCAAAGATACGGGCATCGGGATGGACGGGGAGCAGATTCAGAAGATCTTTGAATCGTTTGAACAGCTGGAGAGTGGTTTATCGCGGCGGTATTCGGGGATGGGGCTGGGACTGACGCTGGCGCAGGGATTGACCAAGGTGATGGGTGGAGATCTGACAGTGGAGAGCAAGCAGGGTGAGGGAAGCTTGTTTGCGTTTACGATTCCACTGGGATACTCGAATCTGGAGACCACATTTGTACGTCCGGCCGAGCGCAAGGTGCTGGTGGTGGACGATAACGAGGCGGCACGCAAGGTAGCCGAAGCGTATCTGAAACGTGGCGGCTATAAAGTGACGCTGGCTACCAGTGGCGCTGAGGGCCTGGCGAAGGCCGAGGCGGAACGGTTTGATCTGGTGGTGATGGATTTGCAGATGCCCGGGATGGACGGGATCGAGACGACTACGCGATTGCGGGATATCAGTGGGTATGAGCGGACGCCAGTGTTGGCGCTGACAGCCAATGCCGGGGATGAATACCGGATTTTGTGCCTCTCGCAGGGGATGCAGGGTTATCTGCCGAAGCCGGTGGATAGTGAGATGCTGTTGCGGACCGTTCGTCAATTGCTGTAATTGCATGTTGTTGGCGCCTGGCGAATTAGATAAGATTCGTTCATGATTCGAGCCATGTTCCTTTTGACTGGACTTGGTTTGGTGCTTTTGGGGCAGACGAAAATTCCGCCGATCTGGCCCCAAATCCAGGGGACCTTTCCGCATGGTGGACAGCGTGGGACCAGCGTTACGGTGACGCTTTCGGGGCGGAATCTTCAAGGGGCTAAGGAGCTGGTGTTCAAGTCTGGGAAGCTGCGTGGGGAGATCGTCAAGGCTGAGGCTTACCGGGTGGTTGCAAAGATTAGCCTGGCGGCCGACACAGAGCCGGGGCGGCATGACTTTCGATTGCTTTGCGGGCATGGGTCTGCGATTGGTTATTTTGATGTGAATACGCTGGCGGAGCGGAGCGAGAAAGAACCGAACGACTCGCGTGAGAAGGCGGAAGGGCTTGTCTTCCCTGCCCTGGTGAACGGGATTCTGAAGGCTGGGGATTATGATTACTTCCGGTTTGAGGCCAAGGCTGGGGAGAAGGTTACGTTTGATGTTTTGGCTACACGCAATGGGGCGAATACGGATGCGGTGATCGGGGTGCTGGACGCGAAGGGCGAGGAGCTTGCCTACTCGGACGACTATTACGGATTTAAAGACCCGCATCTTGTTTTTCTGGCACCGAAGGATGGGGCTTATTTTTTGCGGGTGTATGGGTCTAGTGAAGTGGGTTCGGATGTGTCGGATTACCGTCTGGTGGCGGGGAGGATGCCGCATGTGGATCTGGCGATGCCGGCTGGTGGGCGGCAAGGGGAGACGGTTGAGTTGGAATTGCACGGGGTGAATCTGGATG
>JBIPMY010000317.1:0-7273 GCA_044376335.1 Bryobacter sp. | reverse complement strand
GCCTTGCCCGTTGCGAGGAAGGCTGCTGCGATCTGCTCGAAGACATTTTCAGGGAGCTGCGAGTTGACGGGTTCGCTGGTGTCGAACTCTTCAAAGTCGATCCATTGCGGGCCTGTTTCTGTGGGCATGAGGTGCCGGTACTTCACGACTTGTTTGTCGGGGATCTCCGCCAGGTGCTCGGCGTAGTGGAGGAGGGTGATGGTGTCGAGCGGAGCTCCGAGCATGAGGATTTTCGCGTTGACTTCGACTAACTTTTCAAAGGGAGTGCCGGGGCCGTAGCCGTAGTGGAATGGGTGGTGCTCTGTGAGCCATTCGGCTTTGGCGCCAATGGCGGAGATGCCAGCGCCGGGGTGGTCGCTGCGGAGAGAGCCGGGCCAGGTGCGGATCATCTCGTGCAGGACGCCGTGATCGCGGGCGGCTGAGGCCGTGAGTTTATTGAAGACCGGGATTTCGTCGTCGCCGTCTTCGAAGAAAGGTTCATAGTCGACGTATGCGACGAGGGTGCCGTCGGGGCCGATGGCTTCGAGTAGGGCGTTGACGATTGTGGCCGCGCCACCAATGACAGGGCCGATCTGTCGCAGGCTGGAGTGCACCATTACGGTATCTCCCTGCCTGACGCCAAGATCGGCCAAGTTTTCCAGGATTGAGGATCTAGTTGTTGGAGCCAATACTAAAACATTAGCTTGAGCGACAACTGGATGGTGCGAGCGTCGCGTGCTGATGTGATGACGCCGAAGGCACCAGACTGGTTGAGGCCAGTCGGGCCTGGGACGAAGGTGGTGTTGGGCGCGCTGAGATTCACCTGGTTCATGAAGTTGAACATTTCAGTGCGGAACTGAAGATTAAAGCGTTCCGTAAAGCGGGTGTTCTTGATGAAAGATAAATCCCAATTGACGGTGCCGGGGGTGCGGACATTAGGAAGTACGCGGCCGACATTGCCAAAGGTGAAGGGAGCAGGGTTGACGAACTGGGTTGTGTCAAACCAGCGCTGAGCGGTGGGATTTTCCAGTTGTGCCGATTTGCCGGTAGAGTCAGGACGAGTGGCGCGCTGGTTGTTTGCCCCACCGATCAGCAGCGGAAGACCGGTCTGCATGATGCCGATGGTGTTTACCTGCCAGCCGCCGATGATGCGGTTCATAACGCCATTGCCTTTGCCGAAGGGCAGTTCGTAGACTGCACTGACGGTAGCGCGCTTGGAGACGTCACTCGGGTCGACGCTGCGCTCGGCGGCGCGGTTGAACTTGCCGTTCTGGTAGCCGACGACCGAGGCCTGTTCGATAGGGCCAAAGTTGACCGGAGTCTGAAGGCTGTCTGAAATTACCTTGCCGCCCGTGAAGGAGAAGAGGAGCACAAGGCCTTTGGACATGCGCTTCTCGGCACTCAACAGGAGCAGGTGTGAGTTGTAGCTGCCCAGTCGCGGGTTGCGTACCGTAACGCCGCTGAAGTGGGGGAAGGGACGCAGAGACTGTTCGCGCGAGATCGTCGCACTGCCCAAAGCTCCGGGTACCCGGCCTGCATTGGGGTTTGGAACCTGCTGGGTCAAAGCCTGGCCGAGGGACAGGAATTGCGGATCCAGCTGATTGAGGTCATAGCTGCCAGCGGTAAGGCCTCGGCCTAGGTTGCCAGCGTAGGAAGCCTCAAAGAGCCAGTTGTTCCATACCTGTTGCTGCAGGCTGAGGGTGAACTGCTGGATGCGAGGAATGTTGCCGTTGGTTTCGTCGTAGGCGACACCCTGGCCGAGGAAGGCTGCTGCACCAAGTGCACGGCCCTGGGGCTGAATGGGTGCCGAGGGGAAGCCCTGCCGCAACTGGAATGCGGGGAGGTTCGGGTTGGACTGCGGATAGTTGGTGTTGGTCTGGGCAAAGCCGTTGGCGTTGCCGTAGTTCTCACGCCACATCTGCGAGGGATACATCATGCCGTAACCAGCGCGGAGGATTGTCTTGGTATTGCCAAAAACGTCATAGGCGAAGCCAAGGCGGGGGCCCCAGTTGCCGTAGTCTTCACCACGCCAGTTGCGCGGTTGACCGTCAACACCGGCAAATACCGTGCAGCCAGGCAGGCCATTGGGGAGTCTGCAGTTAGGGTCGAAGTTGGTTGCGCCGTTGTTGCGCTCTACGGCCTGGGACTGGAAGTCATAGCGAAGGCCAAGATTCAGGGTGAGGCGGCGGGTGATCTTCCAGTCGTCCTGGAAATAGCCGCTGAGAGAATGAGAGACCTGAGATTCGCCAACGTGTGTGCTGACGCTGGCACCGCTGACTGCTCCAAGCAGGAAGGTAGCGTAAGAACTGCCCGTGCCCGCCGGGGTGATGGGGTTGCCCGTGAGGCCAGCGGCAAAGCTGTAGCTGCCGGAGGGGGCAGAGCGCTGGAGATTATGACCCTGCAGGAGACGCAGGTCGAAGCCGATCTTCATCGAGTGCTTGCCGCGCACGATGTTCACCTGATCAAGGAACTGCCAGTTGAGGCTGCCACGAACGCCAGCGGTGCCGGTGTTGAATCCGAGCAGGCCGTTGCCGATTGCCGGGAAGGTGTCGGCAGGAACGATTGAGGGAAGGCCAAGCTTTTGTGGCCAGCCGCCGCCGAAGCTGCGGACGATGAATGGGAAATAGCCGCGGGTGGCACCGACGCGGAATTCATTGACGATTGTTGGAGAAACAACATGGGTGTCGCTAAGGACAACGTTCCAGTTCTTGAGGTCGTCGTCACGTTTGCCAACCACTTCGTTGGGATAAACGGCAGCGCCGCCGCCACCATTGTCGGTCTTGTGGTTAAAGAATGAGTAGCGGCCAAACATCGAGTTGTTGCTGGTGAACTTGTGGTCGGCCTTCATGGTGTACTGCCGCATGGACTGGATTTCTTTTGCGGTGCCAATGAAGTTATTGGCATTGGTGAAGCGATCCGTAGGCACACGGTTGGGTAGTGGATAGAACTCGTTGATGGCTCTCGCGACGGGGTCGATCTGGGTGGCCGGGATGATGTTGCCAGGGTAAATCTGACGCGTGACTCCAGTGCCGGAGCCCTGAGTGCTGAAGGGGTCATAGATCGGGATGGGCGTGCCGTTTGCGTTGAAGAGGTCGCTGAAGTTGCCGGTGCGCTGGCCCAGGGTAGGGAAGCTCGCGATGACGGGGCGCGAACGGCGGAAGCGGTATTCTTCCCAATTGCCGAAGAAGAAGGTGCGATCCTTGATCACCGGGCCGCCAACGCTGGCGCCGAACTGGTTGTAGCGGAAAGGCGGCTTGGAAGTGGCAAAGGTGTTGCGGGCGTCGAGGGCATCGTTGCGGAAGAACTCATAGATGCTGCCGTGAAGCTTGTTGGTGCCAGAGCGGGTCACCATGTTGATGACGCCGCCGGCGGTGAAGCCGTATTCAGCAGACATGCCGCCGGATTGCACTTTGAACTCTTCTACGGAATCAACACCCGGGTTGATAGCGACTTCGCCGATGTAGCTCTGGATGTTATTGCCGCCGTCGAGAAGCTGGCCGTTCATGGCGTTGGGGCCACCATTGATCGAGATCGACGAAAGCTGGATGCCGCGATCAGCAAAGCCCGAAGAGGTAGAGCCGGCGTTCGATTTGACGCTGGGGGTAAGTAGCGTGAGCGCCAGGGCGTTGCGGCCGTTGAGGGGAAGCTCGCTGACGCGCCTCTGATCGACGACCTTACCGATGGACGTGTTAGAGGTGTCGATCAGGATCGCTTCGCTTTTAACTTCGATCGATTCTGTGACCTGGCCGACTTCGAGTTGGATGTCAACTTGAGCGCGCTGGTCTACCTGCAACTGTAGGCCGGAGCGGACAACCTTGCGGAAGCCCGTCTTCTCGACAGTAACGGTGTAGTCGCCGACCGCGAGGTTGGGGGCTTGATACAGGCCATCGGTGGTTGAAGTGGTTTCGATGCCTGTGTTGGTTGCCGTGTTGAACACGCGGATTTTTGCGCCTGCAATTGCTGCGCCGCTACCATCGGTAACGGTGCCGAGAATGGTGCCGCGACCCTGTTGCGAAAAGCCTGGCAGCGAGGCCAGCAGGAGAAGCGGGAGGAATAGAAGTCTGGTCAGTTTAGTCGTCATGGAAGTCCCTGAAATCTGAAATAATCTATCACAATCTTATGACAATTAGTGGACAGTGGTTGAGCTCTGCAAAAATGAGGCATGGTTGTAATGCAATTGATCTTGCTCGCGCTAGGGCTGGAGTGCCCGATTGAGGGCGAGTTCCGATTGCCGCCAGTGCCGGATTACCGGGCTGTAGAGCTGTCGAAGAAGGCTGCGCCGAAAGGATTTGAGGCCTGGGGTGGGGATTCCGTCGAGGTGACTCGACGGCTCTCAGATGGGGCTGTGGGCTTGAAGGTTGGGACACAAGCGGTCTTGCTGAAGCCGATGGGGATTCTTGGTGTAGAGGGTGTGGCGAAGGTGGGTTCAAAGCCGGTTGGATTTCGCATCTACCGCGCGGCCTTGGGCTATGGTGCCGCCAGGGTTTCGATTCAAAAGACGAGTAGCGTGTATGCGGCAGCGCTCTGCGGGGGAAGGCTGACTTTGTTTGATGAGAACTTGAAGGGGCCGGTTGGCGTGGACACCAATGGGGATGGGAAGGTGGATGTGAATTCCCCAGCCGAGTATGCGAGGGTGCGTGGTGGTGCGTTTGAGTGGGATGGGCGTGCGTTCGTTTTTGATCGCGTGGACTGGAAGCGCCGAGTGCTCTTGATGAGCGAGACGGCTTTGGGCCCGAAATTTGCAGAGGGTGAGGTGTTGACGGATTTTGCTTATGTCGACCGGTTGAAGGAGTCGCGGCGGTTGAGTGGGCATGGGTCGTCCTATACGTTGATCGATTTTTGGGCTTCCTGGTGCGGGCCTTGTATCGGAGCTTTTCCGCAATTGAAGGCAATTGCTGAGACGCACGATGTGAAGGTGCTGGGTGTGAATGGGGATGAGGATGCAGGGGCTGCGTCGCGGGTGCTGGCGCAATTTGAAGTCTTGTGGCCCGATGTGCAATCCACCGAGCCGGGGGTTTTGTTCGACTATCGGACGCGTGTGGGTTTGTATCCCACCTATCTGTTGCTCGATGCGACCCGGAAGATTGTGTTCCGTACCGAAAGCACAGTCGATTTGATGGAAGAGATCCGCCGGGTGGTGCCACTGAAAAAAGCGCGTTGACCGTTCTGTAACCATTTTGTAACATTATGAAATGCGCTGGATTGCGCTCCTTCTGCCGTTTGCCTGTGGGGCGCAGGATTGGGGCAGCTTGCATATCGCGAATGCGAACTTGCCTTTGGGCGAGAGGCTGATGCTGCAGTTCCATTCGCGGCTGAGGACCAACGACAACTTCGGGGATTATTTTCAGTCTCGTGGTGGTGCTATTGCTTCGTATCGAGTCCGGCCAAGGCTGAGTCTGATCGGGGGCTATTATTTTGCAGACGAGGAGGCTCGCAGCGGGACTCGGAGTGACTTTCATCGATTCTTTGGAGGAGCCAGCGTTGTCTTGCCGTCGCCTTCGAAGTTGAAGCTTGAGGCACGGAGTTTGTTCGAGCGATTTGCCGGAACTAACAGCGGGGGCTACTTTCGCGCGCGGGAACGAATGGTGGTGAGCTTTGGGACAGGAAAGCTACGGCCGTATCTGCAACTGGAAGGACTGGTTCAGCAGGGAATCGTTACAGGGCGGTTTGGGGCTGGGGCTCAATTTTTGATGAGTGGGGGACGTGATGTATCCATCGGGTTTGAACACCGACAGCTTTCGATCGGCGGGTACATCAACCTGATCACCAGCAATTTCCAATTCCAACTTCGAGCCAAGCGCAATTAGATTCGATTGAACTTCTTGACAGTTTCCCCGAGACTCTTGAACTGTTTGATGAAGGGGACCATTTTGGTTTCGCGATCATCGATTTCCTGAGAGCGCTTGAGGATGGCGACTTCCTGTTCTTTGGGGACGACGACTACGCCGTCTTCGCCGGCTACGATGATGTCGCCGGGCTTGACCTTGATGCCAGCGCAATCCACTTCGATGTCTTTGGCAACGCTGGCCCAGCGGCCAACGCTTGAACCCGGGCTTACCGAGCGAGCAAAGACAGGCAGGCCGAGGCTCCGGATTTCTGCGAGGTCTCTCACGCCACCGTCGAGGATGATGCCGGCCATGCCGCGGGCTTTCGCCGCAGTAGCCATCAGGCCACCCATGCCAGCGAGGTCTAGCGACTCAGCGATTACGATAATGCCAACTTCGCCGGGTTTTGCTGCGTCAATCATCGCGACACTGTCTCTGGCTGATAGCGCGGCGGTGGCTTGTTCTGGTGTTGCGGGCTTGAGCAGCGCGGTTGTGGCTCGGCCGACGAAGCTTTGGCCTACGCGAGGGCGCATGTCATGCGACATATAGCCGCGCTTGCCAGTGATCTGATCGACAGCATCGGCTACCGAGGCTACCGTGGACTTGGAAAAGCCATTGAGCAGCGGGTCAGCATATGTGGTTTTGGTGGCCTGCTGAAAGCCAACGAGGAGAAGGGCAGCGACGGGGATTAATAGGAGCTTCTTCATGTTGTTATTCGCCGTTCAGGAATTTTGCCCAGCGGTATTCGGTCTGGGGCTTGTCGTCGCTGAGTGCCTTTTTGACAGCCAGCTTGGCAACGTGTTCGACGATCCAGTCGAAGTTCTCCTGGCCTACAGATTCAATGCCTGCGTCGGGTGCCGGGTTCATGAAATCGATGGCGTAAGGGATGCCGTCTTCAACCGCGAATTCTACAGTGTTGAGGTCATAGCCAAGTGCCTTGCAGATGGTGAGGCAATCCTTGGTGAGGCGAGCCAGCATTTCGGGCTTAAGAGGTTCGGGGTTCCTGACGTAACGATCGGCGTGTGGAGCGCGCGGGTCGTACTGCATGATGTGGACCTTCTCTTGCCCAACGACATAGCAGCGATAGTATTCGGTGAAGTTGACTGCCGCCTGCAGCGTCATGCAGAGGGTGTGGGTCTTGTTGTAAGCCTCGAAGAGTTCTTCGGGGGAATCCACTTTGTAGACATCGCGCCAGCCGCCGCCGTCGAAGGGTTTGAGAAAGGCGGGGAAGCCGACGTAGTCGAAGATCTCCTGCCAGTTGAGCGGGAAGATGAGATTGCGCATCGATTGCGCAGTGGTGCCGGGCGGATGGCTGTGATGCGGGAGGATGACCGTCTTGGGGATTGCAATGCCAATCTTGGAGGCAAGGGCGTAGTTGAAGAACTTGTCATCAGCACTCCACCAGAAGGGGTTGTTGATGACGTGGGTGCCGCCAAGCACTGCGTTCTTGAGATAGGCGCGGTAGAAGG
>JBIPMY010000040.1:0-21811 GCA_044376335.1 Bryobacter sp. | reverse complement strand
AGAGAATCCCATAGGTGTCTAGCCTTCGAAGCTGCGCTCCACGAGGTTCATGAATTCGAGGGCGAAGTCTTCCATGCGGTTGCCGATTTCTTTGATCTGCCCGCCGAGATAGTTGTAGGCGACTGCGGCCGGGATGGCGGCAGCAAGGCCGGCACCAGTAGCAATAAGAGCTTCTGCAATGCCAGGGCCGACGGTGCGCAGGCTGACGCTGGCTGACATCGAGAGGGCTTCAAAAGCGCCGATGATGCCCCAGACGGTGCCAAAGAGACCGATGAAGGGAGTGACCGAGGCGATGGTGGCGAGCCAGTTCATGTTGCGTTCGAGCTTCTGGATCTCTTCGCTGATTCCAAGTTGGAGGTTGCGTTCGATCATCGGCTTGTTACGGATTTGATTCCGCCCGCGGGCCTGGCGTTCCACCTCGGCATAGCCAAAATCGAAAACCACCACCATGGGCGCTGTGGAGTTCTGTTCGGCTGCGGCGGCAATGGTGTCGAAGCCGGTAGCTTTGCGGAAGGCGCGCAGAAAGGATTTGTTGGCGGCGGTGGCCTTTCTGAGCAAGCCAAACTTGGCAAAGATAATCGACCAACTGAGTAAAGAAGAACCGATCAAAAGTAACAAGACTGCAAAGGGGATCGGCTTTGCCGGGTCAAAGAGTTCGCCCAGCTTGAGCTGAAGTAGGAAGGCAATCATTATCAAATTACATTATGGACGCCAAAGATGCCCCACTGCCAGTAAAATCAAGCTGATGCTCGTCGAATTGCTGGTCGAGAACTTTGCGGTGGCTGATCGTGTGCGGGTGCGCCTGCACGCCGGACTGAATGTATTGTCGGGTGAAACCGGCAGCGGTAAGAGTCTTATCGTGGATTCGCTGGGCCTTTTGTTTGGGGGCAGGGCGAGTGCTGAGGTGGTGCGCAGTGGGGCCGAACGCGCCCGGATCGCCGGGATCTTTGAAGCCGTGCGGACTGCGGAACTGGTTACTCTGCTTGAGGGCGCTGGCCTTGAGATGGAGGACGGCGAGTTGCTGGTGGAGCGGGAGATTCTCTCCAGTGGAAAGAGCCGGGCCTTTGTCGGGTCGCGGGCGGTGTCGGCCGGGTTCCTGAAAGAATTGCAGCCTTTTCTTGGGGATATTCATGGCCAGCATGACCAGCAGCGGCTTTTTAGCGCCGTAGAGCAGCGGGCGATGCTCGATGAGTTTGCGGGCAATGAGGCGGTGCTTGAGAAGGTGGGTGCATTGTGGAATTCCTTGCGGGCGGCTGAGGGCGAGTTGCGGCAACTCGAAGAACGCGAGCAGGAGATGTTGCGCCAGCGCGATGTCTGGAGTTTTCAGAAGCAGGAGATTGAAGCTGCTGACCTCAAGCCCGGTGAGGATGTTTCGCTCGACCAGGAATTGCGTGTGCTTGCCAATGTCGTGAAGTTGAAGGAACAGGCGGGTGGGGCGTTTGAGGCTTTGCAAGAAGGGCCTGAGAGCGCGATGTCGGTGTTGAAGGTAGCGATCAAGCGGATCGTGGATTTGCGCCGGATTGATGAGAGTCTCGACGGGGTGCTGGAGACTTTGCGCAGTGCAGAGGTTTCGATTGATGATGCAACGCGCGAGTTGGGCCGCTATCTGGGCAAGCTTGAGGCCGACCCGGGGCGCCTGCAATTTGTCGAGGGCCGGATTGGGGAAGTAGACAAGCTGCGCCGCAAGTACGGGCATACGGTGGAGGAGATTCTTGCTTTCTACGATCAGGTCTGTGCGGATCTGAGTTTGGTGGAAGGTGCCGATGAGCGGCGCGATTACCTGAAGAAGCAGGTTGCGAAGCTGCGCGATGAGTATCAGAAGGCGGCGGCGGATCTAACGGCAAAGCGCAAGAAGGCAGCAGGCAAGCTGGATCAAAAGGTTGAGGGTGAGTTGAAGGACTTGAACATGGAGCGCAGCCGCTTTGTGATCGCAGTGCAGGAGGCTGAATGGAGCGTGGCCGGGATGGACGATGTGCGCTTTCTGATCTCGACGAATTTGGGTGAAGAGCCGAAGCCGCTCGAGAAGGTGGCTAGCGGTGGTGAATTGTCGCGACTCGCTTTGGCGTTGAAGGTGTCGCTGGCGGCCAAGGGCGGCCGGACGATGGTGTTTGACGAGGTGGATGCGGGCATTGGCGGGAGTGCGGCCGAGCAGGTGGGCAAGAAGCTGAAGATGCTGGCTGAGAAGAATCAATTGTTGTGCGTGACGCATCTGGCGCAGATTGCGGCGTTTGGGGATCACCATTATTCGGTGTCGAAGAAAGAACTCAAGGGGCGGACACATAGCGTGGTGGAAGAGCTTGACGGCGAGGCGCGTGTGAAGGAAGTGGCGCGCATGATTGGCGGACAGCGGCTGACCGATGAGGCGGTGCGTTACGCCCAGCAGTTGATCGAGATGGGCACGGCCTAGAAAAATTTCGCTATAATCGTAAGCGGTGAGGTGCGAGAGTGGTTGAATCGAACGGTCTCGAAAATCGTCGTACCCGAAAGGGTACCGTGGGTTCGAATCCCACCCTCACCGCCAGTTTTGTCCTGCGGATCTGCTCTAGATAAGCGGCTCCGCAGGTTCTCCTAAAGACTCCCACCCGAATCTAAATCCTTCATCGCCAGAGTGTCATTGCAATCCGGTAGATTGTGCCTTGCCGTTCGGGGTCTGCCTGAATTGCCTGGTGAATCTTCACCGGATCTGCCTCACTGCCTTTGTTGTCCCTTAACAGGAAGCTTTGCTTTGTCTTTTCGATCTTGATTTGGAACCAGGCCTTGAGCTCGGGGGCCAATTCGTTGCTGTGGTCGGAGCAGAGCCGCAAGAAGTCTTCAAAGCTGATCTCGTATCCTGTTCGCATACTCCATAGTAGGGCTCGCTTCTCATTAGATCTGGATATATGATGCGGGCATGAAGATTGCTCGTAGAAGTTTCCTGCTGGCCCCGATTGGTTTGCGTGCGCAAGAAGCAGCAGGGCGCTGGACCGAAGCTCAAGCCTGGGCCTGGTACAAGAAGCAGGGCTGGCTTGTCGGGTGCAACTACACGCCTGCTTATGCGATCAATCAACTGGAGATGTGGCAGGCGGATAGCTTCGACGCGAAAGCGATTGACCGCGAGTTGGGGCTGGCCGAAGGCATCGGCCTGAACACTCTGCGTGTCTTCCTGCATGATCTTCTGTGGACGACGGATTCTGCCGGGCTGGTGAAGCGAATGAACACTTTTCTTGGCATCTGTCAGCGGCACAAGATCAAGCCCATGTTTGTTCTCTTTGATTCGGTGTGGGACCCGCAACCCAAAGCCGGCAAGCAGCGCGCGCCGAAGCCCGGCGTACATAATTCCGGTTGGGTGCAGAGCCCTGGGGCGGAGATTCTGGGCGACCCGGCGAAGTTTGCCAAACTCGAAACTTATGTCACTGGTGTAATGTCGGCCTTTGCCAAAGACCCTCGCGTGCTGGCCTGGGATCTCTGGAAAGAGCCCGACAACACAAACGGCAATAGCTACAAATCGACAGAGCTGGCTGGCAAGGCGGCTCAGGTTGAAGCCTCAATGCCGAAGGTCTTTGCCTGGGCTCGATCTACCAAACCGGTACAGCCGCTGACGGTGGGTGTCTGGCAGGGGAAAGACTGGTCGAGCAACGAAGCGATGAGTGCCGTGGACCGAATGTTAATCGGGATGTCGGACGTTATTTCGTTTCACAACTACAGCCCGGCACCCGAGTTTGAGAAACGCATGAAGGCTCTGGAGCGATTGAAGCGGCCGCTGCTCTGTACTGAATACATGGCGCGTGGGGCAGGCAGCACCTTTGAAGGCATTTTGCCGCTGGCTGCCAAGTACGATGTAGCTGCCTACAATTGGGGCTTTGTACAGGGGAAAACGCAAACCGATCTGCCGTGGGATTCCTGGCAGAAACCCTATGTGGGGCGCGAGCCCAGCGTCTGGTTTCATGAGATCTTCCGCAAAGACGGCAAGCCTTACCGGCAGGAAGAAGTGGATCTGATCCGGAAACTGAGCTCTGAAAAAACGCGCCGCTAGCCTGATCGATTTCGCTTCCAGCCATCGCTTAACCGGTTGGAGCGAATGTTATGTCAGCGGCAGTAGACCATTTAGGGGCCCACAAACTCGTCAAGGTGTTGTGTCGATTTGAAGACGCAAACGGCGCAGTGTTTGAAGCTGGCGAAACCGGGCGAATTCAGCACATCCACTTCGATTGGGCCACCAGCGTAATCACGATTGAACTCGTGCAGGGCGAGGATGTGAAGAAGATTGTCCTTCACCATCACACCAGCAAGGCCAGCGGACCGAGATCGGGCAATCTGCGTCAATACTTTGAAGTGACTGGAGAGGAAGTGGTTTGGGGCCCAGAGGAAGAGCGACCTCCCGTGCCAATTCAGCCTGCGGAACCATTGCCGGTTCCGGTTGACATGTCCCCTCGATTGAAGCCTGACGAGTTTTCACAAATGATCGACCGGCTCGATCGTGCAGACCAGATGGAAGAGGTGGAGCGGATCATGAAGGACTCCATCCCGTATGCTCAATACGCACTGGAAATCGCGACCGTTTACCGCGGCCGGTGGCGACGCTTCAAGGCAGCTGGTGAGGTAGTTCGCGCCGAGGAGGCGCGCAAGGAAGCCTCCAGTTGGGCCTATACTTTTGCCGGTTTTGCCACCAGCGGCGGTGAAGGTGCGGCATTTTCCTACGAACGCGATCAATTCCTGAAGACTCTCAAATGAAATATCAACTCATCTTTGATCTGGCCACGACGTCCAAGGCGCCTATCGGTGTACTCTACGTGTCGGCAATATTTGGCGCACTCGCGCTGGTTTCCGGGCTGTTTATGAAACTGCGCGGCAACCCCATGGCCTTTCCCGTGAAGTTTCTCGCGTTTGTGGCAGTCATTCTGCTGCTGCTGAGCGGACTGATGCAATACGAGCGACACTGGATTCTCGAGAAGTCAAAAACCGAACTCAAGACCATCGAGGGTATTGTGATGGCTCACTGGAGGGATCGCGTGAAGCGTGCCGGTAACGGCAATTCCTATTCGCAGTGGGAGGGCTTTAGCGTCGGCGACAAGCAGTTCATGTACTGTACAGATACAACGCAGAACTACTTCTCCAATTCGCAGCGTTTGAAGTTTCATGACGGCATGCCGGTAAAAGTTTCTTACCTTGAGGTCACAACCGAAGGCAAGCTCAGGAATGAAATTACGCGGCTGGAGGCGGTGGTGCTTTTCCCCTAGGATTCGATCTTGTTCAGCGTGGCGTTCCAGCGGATGCGGCGTCCGGACTTTAGCGACAGGTTCGCCATTTGCACTACGAGGGCGGCCTGGAAGCCGAGCGCAATCGGTGCTGTCGGTTTCTTGCGGGTGCGCACACACTTGAGGAAGTTTTGGACGTGCAGGTCTGTTGCCCAACCGAAGCCTTTGGCTGAAGTCTTCTCGATGGTGGGGCTGTCTTCGGCGCCTTCGGGATATACGCGGCAAGTCTCGCGGCCAATATCCATGCGGGCTTTGTCGCCATCGAGATGATTCATCTGGTCGTTGCGGCTCTTGTACTTCATGGCGGCATAGTTGATAGAGAAGACGCCGAGGAAGTCTTCTGGATATTCCACGCTGACGACGACAGATTCTGGAGTGTCGAAGCCTGCACGATGTGGCTTGCCAGCGGCTGCTGTTACTGCCGTGGGGTAGCTGGCGTTCATTAGTTGGTGGATGCCGTCGAAGACGTGTGCGCCCTGATCGGCTACGATGCCACCGGCGTAATCTGAATAGTTGCGCCAGTTGCGGAAGACGTCTGCGTTGAGAGCCGTGCGCTTCTCGAGTGGCCCCTGCCACTGTTCCCAGTCGAGTGGGCCATCGAGTTTGGCCGAGGCAGGATTGCCGTTCAGGTAGTTATTGAGCCACCAGGAGCGCACCATGCGCACCTTGCCCAGTACGCCAGATGCCACAATCTCGCGGCCCTGCTGGTAAAGATCGTAGCTGCGGCGCTGCATGCCCACCTGGATGATTTGCTTCGTTTTCTTTTCGGCCTCAACCAGGGAGACGCCTTCTTCAGGGGTGCGGCAGAGGGGCTTCTCGACGTAGATATCCTTGCCTGCGGCCAGCGCATCGAGGATCATGCGGGCATGCCAATGCTCAGGCGTTGCGATCAAGACGGCCTGGATGCTTTTGTCGTTGAGGAGTTCCTGGTATTTTCTGTAGGCCTTGGGGGAATTGCTTTGGGCCTTGTTCGCGGTGGAGATGCCGCGCTCGAGGTTCGGTTCGTAGACGTCGCAAATGGCGTTGACGCGCAGTGCGGGGTCTTTCTGAAATACAGTCATGACAAAGGTGCCGCGGCCACCAGCACCAATGACGCCGAGCGAAACCGGGTCTGAAGGGGCAGCAGCGGCAACGCTTGCAGCCAGGAAGCCTCTGCGGCTCCAGTGAAAAGGTGTCATCTGAAATTGATCCTTACGTAACCTCACGTTCATTTTTCTAGGGATTCTTAACATTACTATTTGATTGATGCTGAGTTACTACTGTCGTTCTTTCGTCTTTTTGAGTACTGTTGTGATCGCTTCGGCGCAGGATCCCGTCATGAGCGTATTAGGGACCTACCGTACAGGATCTTATAACGTTTCAGCGGCAGAAATTGCCGCTCACGACCCCCAGACCCAAAGACTCTTTGTTGTGAACGGTGCCGACAGAACTGTCGACGTTCTGGACATGCGTAATCCCGCCAACATGACACGCATCAACCGGATCACGATTGCCTCCGAAGTCGGCTTTGCGGCAAACAGTGTTGCTGTCAAGAATGGCATTGTTGCCGTAGCAGTTGAGGCCAGCCCCAAGACTGACCCGGGTTCGGTGGCCTTTTACAATGCCGACGGGCGCTTGTTGAAGTTTCTGAAAGTCGGGGCACTCCCGGACATGATCACCTTTTCCCCCGACGGGAAAAAAGTGCTCACCGCCAATGAAGGCGAGCCAAGCGATGACTACAAAATCGATCCCGAAGGCAGCATTAGCATCATCGACATCAGCAAGGGCGTTGAGGCGCTGACGCAGGCCGATGTCAAGACTGCCGACTTCCGCGCTTTCACCAGGGAAAATTTACCTGCTGGGGTAAGAGCCTTCGGCCCCGGCGCCAGTGTCGCTCAGGACATGGAGCCCGAGTACATCACGCTCACCCCAGATTCAAAGACAGCTTATGTCACTGTTCAGGAAGCCAATGCCATCGCAATTGTGGATGTAGAAACGGCGAAAGTAACCAAGCTTGTGCCCCTGGGCCTGAAGCCGCACTGGATGCCGGAAAACTCCCTGGACGTCAGCGACCGCGATAGTAGTTTTGCTCTGCGAACCTGGACTATCTGGGGCATGTACATGCCGGACGCGATTGCCGGATATGTTGCGGCAGACGGTAAGTATTATGTAGTGACTGCAAACGAAGGCGACTCAAGAGACTATCCGGGCTATTCGGAAGTGGCTCGTGTAGCGACCTTGAGACTGGATCCGCGTTTGTATCCGAACGAGGCTGAACTGAAGCTGCCGAGTGAACTGGGGCGTCTGAATGTAACGAATGCAACGGGTGACACCGATGGCGATGGTGACATCGATATGCTTCACGTCTTTGGTGCCCGCTCATTCTCGATCTGGGATGCCAATGCCGCGATGGTTTATGACAGCAAAAACGACATCGAACGTTTGCAACTGACCGACTACATCGGGCTTCACAATCTGGCCCACACAAGCAACACCGCCGACGATCGTAGCGATGACAAGGGCCCTGAGCCCGAGGCAATTACGACAGGAACGATTCGTGGCAAGACCTACGCCTTTATCGGTAACGAACGTCAGGGCAACATCATGATCTATGACGTTACCGACCCCAAGGCAGTTCGCTTTGCGAGCCAGTGGTGGAACCGGAATCCAAGTGCGGCCACCAATACCGCCGCAGCCGGTGACCTGGGCCCTGAAGGGATTCTGTTTATCCCGGCCAGCGAAAGCCCCAACGGCCAGCCTCTGCTTGTGGTTGCCAATGAAATCAGCGGCACCACGACAGTCTGGCAAGTGAACTAGTCTACGAAGCCGCGCCAGGTATTTCCTTTTTCGTCGCGAAGGACGATATCGCTGCCTTGCGTCGAGACGCCAGAGATATATTTGCCTTCGGAATCGCGAAATCGGAAGCGCACCATCGTGTCGAAGATTTCAGCGACCCCGCGCCATTCACGTCCGAATTCGTCGCGGAGCCGAATGAAATCGCCGTCACCAAAGCCGTGCAGGAATTGATTGCCTGCACCCTGGATGCGGTAATAGCCAGTCTTGGCACCTGAAGTGCCTCGCCGACGCTTGATGATCATTTGTGATGCAACTATCGGCAGCTTCGGGAATAGACTTTAGTGACTATTTCGATCCGGAAAGCCGACATACTGTACTTCTTCTTCCAGCCTGAGGTCGAATTCATTCAAGACGAGCGACTTTAGTGTGTCGATGAGCTGGCAGACTTCCGTAGAGGTGCCGGTTCCGGTGTTATAAAGCAGATTGGCGTGGTATTTTGCCACTTCGATACCCCCCAGGGCCATTCCTTTGGAGCCAATCTGCTCGAGAAACCAGGCAGACGGCACTTTGCCGGCGCGCATGATGCCGGGCGGGACGCGATTGAGCGCCTTTTCAGGGAGTTCGGCGACGAAGAGGTTTTTGAAGATGCTCCCGGCGCATTTCATGGTTGGCGGGAATTTTTCGTTACGAGTGGTAAGGATTTCGTGAGCGGTTTGCCGGATCTCGATCGGGTCGCCTGCGGCTAGCTGGATAGTTGCGCTCAGCAGAATCCAGTCTTTGTGCGATTTGAAGCCGCTGGTGCGATAGGCGAAGCCACATTCCGAGTTGGGGATATCCCGGAACTCGCGGCCATCGAAGATGCGGACGCTTTCGACGAAGTCCATGATGGTTTGCCCGTAGGCACCGGCATTGCCGTAGAGTGCGCCACCGAGCCAGCCGGGGATTCCGGTCATGCGCTCCATGCCGGTGAGGGCCAGATTGGTATGGAAATCTACCAGCTCCTGCCAGAGAACTCCCGATTCGGCCACCGTTTTGCCGTCGCGCCGGGTGATGGATTTGCCAGTGAAGCGCAAAACGATGCCGTCAAAGCCCTGGTCGGCAACGATCAGGTTAGAGCCGCCGCCGAGGGTAATCAGCGGCAGGCCGGTGTCTTGCAACTCCGCCAGAACAGCAGGAAAGGCCTCAGAACTCGATACATCGATCAAAAATCGGGCTGGCCCGCCGAGTCCAAAACGGGTGTGTTTGCTCAACGGCTCGTTTTCCCGAATCAAGATTTCTTTCGGGAACCGTTGCAGTAAGTTGTGTATGCCCTGCATCCTTAATTAGTATGGCGCGCACCAAGGCAACGTTCCCCGGATTCCCAAAAGAAGCTTTGCAATTTTTGCGAGGCATTGAGAAGAACAACAACAAGCAATGGTTTGACAAAAAGAAGGAAGAATACGAGACGAAGGTGAAAGAGCCGATGCTGGCTCTGGTGGAAGCGATCAATTCCGAGATGGTGAATTTTGCTCCCAACTACATCACCGAACCGAAGAAGGCAGTCTTTCGGATTCACCGCGACGTGCGCTTTGCCAAAGACAAAACGCCATACAAGACGAATATCGCGGCCGGCTGGCACCGGCAAAACCTGAACAAGAACGAAGCGGCCAGCTTCTACATGCACCTCAGCGCAAAGGAGCTTTTTGTGGGGGCCGGAATCTATATGCCCCCGCCTGAGCCGATGAAGCTGATGCGCAACCATATTGCTGCCCATCACCAGGAATTGCGGGAAATTCTGGCCGACAATCAGTTGCGCAAGTGGATGGGAGGGCTGCAAGGGGAATCGATGACCCGCATGCCGCTGGGCTTTCTCGGTGCTCACCCGGCTGAGGATTTGCTCAGGCGCAAGATGTACATCGTCTGGGTAGAGTTACCAATCGATCTGGCCTATACGCCGAACCTGCTGGCTGACTTGTCGGCCCGCTTTGAGGCGGCCACGCCGCTTCTCGAGTATCTAAACCGCCCGCTGCAGGTGGCAGCGCAAAAGGCGAAAACAGCTCAGTCCTTCTTGTAAACCAGCTTGCCGCCGACGATTGTCATCTGCACCTCGATTTGGTGAAGGTCTTGCGGCTCTACAGCGAAGGGATCCTTGCTCAGCACCACAAGATCGGCCAGCATGTTTTTCGCTAGACGGCCTTTCTCTTTTTCTTCAAAACTGGCATAGGCACCTGCCTGCGTATAGGCTTTGAGCGCCAGATCCAGCGAGACGCGCTGTTCGGGGCGCCAGCCCTGTTTGGGCTCTCCTTCGATCGTGCGCCGGTTCACTGCGTTGTGCAGGCCGCGGATCGGGTTCAGGCTGATGCAGGCCGGCCAGTCGCTTGAGAAGGTGAGTTTTGCACCAGTTTTGGCGATGCTGGCCCAAGGGAAGGCCAGCTCAAGACGCTTCTCGCCCACTGCCTTTGACCAGACCGCGACAGTGGCCGGATAGGCATGGATCGGTTGCATCACCGGGAGAACGCCGAGGCTAGCAAAGCGCGGTACGTCATCTGGGTGGATCACTTCGATGTGTTCGATGCGATGTCTCGAGTCGCGCTTGCCGTTGGCTTTGGCGGCGTTTTCGTACGAATCGAGGGCGAGGCGCACGGCACGGTCGCCGATTGCATGGGTGTAGATTTGCCAGCCTTCAGCGTCAGCCCGGCGCACGGCATCGCGGTACTGGTCTGGCGGCATCGCAGTGGGGCCGGTGGAATTGGTGCCGTCGGAATAGTTTTCGAGCATCGCTGCAGTGTGGCTTTCGATCACACCGTCGAGGAAGAACTTCACCGCGCGAACCGCGAGCATCGGAGTGTTCTGAATTTTCGACAGCGTCTTGAAGTCTGTCTTGGGGTTGGCGTTGATGGCAAGTGAAGTACGCACGGTAAGCTTGTTTTGCTTCAGAAATTCGCTATAGATCTCGAGATCTTCCGCGCCACTACTGGCGTTTTGGATGCTGGTGATGCCGAGTGAGGCGGCAAGTTTCAGGCCTTGCGCCAGGGCAGCCAGCTTCTCTGCGCGGGTTGGCTTCGGTACATGCCGCGAAACCAGCGATTGTGCGCTTTCCTTTAAGACTCCAGTGGCCTTGCCGTCCTTGTCGCGAACCACCTCACCGAAGCCACTAAAGGGCGTAGATTCCACCTCGGCAATGCGCAAGGCTTTTGAATTGGCCCAGGCCGTGTGGCCGTCATAGGCATCGAGGAAAACGGGCCGGTCTGGCACCACTGCATCGATGTCTTCGCGCGTGGGCATTCGCAGATTGGGAAAGCAGGTGTATTCCCAGCCGCCACCGGTAATCCAGGGGGCGTCGGGATGAGCGGTAGCGTAGTCGCGGATTGCCTTCTGGATGGCCGGTAGGGTGCAGATGCCGGTGAGATCCACCTTGGTGAGCCCAAGTGCGCCTTCGAGAAAGTGAATGTGGGCGTCGTTAAAACCCGGCATGGCGAAGCGGCCGCGAAGGTCGATCGTCTGTTTCGCCTTAAGTTTCTCTGCCTCAGCCCCGAGGGCAACGATACGGCCATTGGTAACGGCAATGGCTGTGGTGCGGGCGTCACCCGTCCAGATTTTACCGTTTCGCAGCAACAGGTCCGCGTTTTGGGCATAGGCGGCAATCCCGGCTAGAAGCACAAATGCAAAACATCTCATAGCGGTTCAGATTATCAGCTATGCCAGAATAAAGGCTATGTCCACTGCTGATGTTGCGCTTCCGACGGCCGAACAGGTAGCAAAATATGAACCTGTGATTGGCCTCGAAGTGCATTGCCAACTGGCCACCAATACGAAGATTTTTTGCGGTTGCCCAACGAGTTTCGGAGAAGACCCGAACTCAAACACCTGCCCCGTCTGCCTGGCGCTCCCCGGTGCTCTGCCGGTGCTGAGCCGTCAGGCCGTAGAGCTCGCCGTGCAGGGTTCTCTTGCGCTGCATTGCGAGATCAGCCCGAGATCGATTTTCGCTCGTAAGAATTATTTCTACCCGGATCTGCCCAAGGGCTACCAGATCTCGCAATTCGATCAACCGCTGGCAGAGCGCGGTTATGTCGACGTCGAGATTGAAGGTGTTGGCAAGCGCATCGGCGTGACGCGCGTGCATATGGAAGACGACGCCGGCAAGAGCTCGCACGACGGATTCAAGGATTCTGAGAAGTACAGCTACGTCGATCTCAACCGGGCCGGTACTCCGCTGATCGAAATCGTCAGCGAGCCCGATATGCGCAACTCAGACGAAGCTTACGCCTATCTGACCGAGATCAAGCAGGCGATGCAGTTTATTGGTGTGTCCACTTGCGACATGGAAAAGGGACAACTGCGTTGTGATGCCAACGTCAGCGTCCGTCTGAAGGGTGCCGAAAAATTTGGTACCAAGGTTGAGATCAAAAACCTGAACAGTTTCCGCCACGTGAAACTGGGCATCGAGTACGAGATCCTCCGTCAGATTGGTCTGATCGAGGCAGGGCAGCGCGTGCGGCAGCAGACTCGTTTGTTCAATCCGGATTCGGGCGAAACCACGCTGATGCGTGACAAAGAAGAAGCGGCCGATTACCGCTACTTCCCTGAGCCCGATCTGTTACCGCTGGTGGTGACCGAAGAGTGGAAGAACGAGCTGGCAGCAAAGATGCCAGAACTCCCCGCAGACCGCCGGGCCCGCTTTATCAGCGCTTATGGCTTGAAAGAATACGACGCAAACGTGCTGACCCAAACGCGTCCTATGGCGGACTATTACGAGCGGGTTGTAAAGTCCTCGCCAGACCCTAAGATGGCTGCCAACTGGGTGATGGGCGATCTGATGGGCCTGCTCAATGGAGTTGGCAAGGAGATCTCGGAATCCCCGATTCCGCCAGAGAATCTGGGCGAATTGCTGGGCCTGATCCAGAGCGGCGAGCTCTCCGGCAAACTGGCCAAAGAGATCTTCCCCAAGATGTTTTCTGAAGGGCTGTCGCCGAAGTTCATCATGGAGCGCGACGGGCTGAAGCAAATTTCTGACACCGGTGCTCTCGACAAGATCATCGAAGAAGTGCTGGCCGCCAATCCCAAACAAGTGGAACAGTACAAGGGCGGCAAGACTACCGTTATCGGCTTCCTGGTGGGTGCGGTGATGAAGGCCAGCAAGGGTCAGGCCAATCCTGGCTCAGTCAATGAGATGTTGAAGGCAAAGCTGGACTCGTGATTCGTTTCTTAACCCTGTTTGTTGTGACGCTGGCTGCCTATGCGCAGACTGATATTTTGCCGATGCGCTTTGCGAATCTGCCCGCCTGCGCGGGCCCGAGTGCGACGCCACGGCCCAAGGCTGAGGCTGATGGCAGCACGTTGCTGATGCGTGTGCAGGACCCGAGTGGCGCTTCCATCGAGATCTGGTGCGCAAAAGAAGCGGCAGGCTTTAACTATCAGTACCGAGTTGCCGGGCCGTCTGGCGCCTCGGTGTTGCTCGATCGTTGCCAGTTGGCGGATGGGATCAATTCGGCAGGGGTAGAGCACCAGGGGCCGGTTGCCGAGGCTGCTTTGCCTAATGGTGGCCAGTGGCTACGTACTGCCGGTAAGCTTGTGCGCTTTCTGCATCACAATTGGGATTCGCGCGCCGGGCATCACGCCGTTTATGACTTTGGCCGCCAGCAGATCACTACCTACGCAACCGTTGCAGCAAAAGACCCGGCAGGGCGCTGGGTACGCGCTTTTGTCGACGTAAACTCGATGCCGTTGCGCGAGACCTCGCAAACCGCCCCGATGGGTAAGAACCTGCCCGAGCGCGTTTTTGACCCCAACCGGATTAGCTGCCTCACGGCCCTGGCTGATGAGGGAATGCGCATCCACGATGAAGAAGTGAACGCTTTTGTCGGGCCCCAGCAGCCTGGAAAGTTAACGGTGGCCTGGCCTGAATCTTCCCCGATCGAGAAGCTGGATTTTGACGCGGTGCGTCGGGAGTTGCGCCTGAAGTTGCTGCCCGGTACACGCAAAGCCATCGTATCGATTGCTTTCCCGCGAACGATGCTTGGCATGGGCAAGGAGTTGTCACATGTGCGCCTGGACGGGCGCTTTGTTTCCAGTGATGAGACAACTACTGCTACTCACAAATCGATTCGTTTTGTTGTTGATGAGCCGGTGAAAGAAGTGTTGCTGACTGAGAGCCAGGGCTTCCCGTTCTTTGCGGTGAGCGGAGTCGCACTGGTGGGTGCCATCATCATTGGCGGTGTGATTGGAATGCTGTTTCGCCGCAAACTGCCGCCTGTGCCCGACGAAGACTAAACTAGGGGCAGATGCTCTTAAAGTCTTTGCTTGCCCTGTTGCTCCTTCTTCTTACAAGTTGTTCGTCGCTTTACTACAACGCGATGGAGAAAATCGGCAAAGAAAAACGCGACATCCTGGTGCAGCGTATTGTTGATGGCAAGAAGGATCAGGAAGCCGCCAAGAAACAACTCAAAACCACGCTCGAAGCTTTTCAGGAGCTCACTGGTTTTGAAGGTGGCAACCTCGAAAAGGTTTACAAGAAGCTAAGCGGCGAATTCGCCGATTCCGAAAAGCGTGCGAAGGATCTGTCAGACCGCATCGCCAGTATCGACCAGGTTGCCAAAGATCTTTTTGCCGAATGGGACAAAGAGATCTCCGCGATGAAAGACAAAAGCCTCCGCACCCGCAGCCAGCAGATGTTGCGAGAGACGCGCGCCCGGCATCAGCAGTACCTCAAGCGTATGCAGCAGACTGACAAAAAGATGCAGCCTGTGCTGCAGGGTTTTCGCGATCAGGTGCTCTTCTTGAAGCACAACCTCAACGCCAGGGCGATCGGCTCACTCAAGGCCACGGCCACAAAGATGGACGGTGAGGTAGGGGTGTTGATTCAGGATATTGAGGGTTCCATGCGCGAAGCTGATAGCTTCATCGACTCCCTCAAGACTACGGAATCCTAAATGCTGCGCCGAAGCTTTTTGGCCTCGTCTGCCGGGGCCTTGTTTGCCCAGCCCAGACGCAAGCCCAACGTAGTGGTGATTCTGGCTGATGATTTGGGCTATGGCGAACTTGGCTTTCAGGGCCATTCTGACTTTGCTACACCGCATCTGGATTCCATCGCTAATAACGGTGTTAGGTTCACCAACGGGTACGTCTCTGCTCCCTTCTGCTGCCCATCACGCGCAGGCCTGATGACGGGCCGCTACCAGACTCGTTTTGGCCACGAGATGAACGTGGTGGGCAAACGGAATCTCGACCCAAAATCGGCTTGCCTCTCACCGAGAAGACAATGGCCAACCACTTCCAGGAGGCTGGCTATCGCACCGGCCTGATTGGCAAGTGGCATCTGGGCGGGCATCCGATGAATCGCGGCTTTGACGAGTTTTATGGCTTCCTGCACGAGGGGCATTTCTACTACCCGCCTCCGTATAGAGGCGCCGTTACGAGGCTGCGTGAAAACGAGCCTCCATACGATGACGACAATCCCTTGATGCGTGGCCGCAACGTTGTCGAAGAAAAGTCTTACCTCACCGATGCTCTCGGCCGGGAGGCCGCTTCGTTTATCGAGCGCAGCGGCGAGAAGCCGTTTTTCCTCTATCTGGCCTTCAATGCAATTCATAGCCCGATGCAGGCACCGGTTGCTTTGATGAGCGAGTTTGAGGGTTTGCGTGGAGAGCAGCGCAGGCTCTTTGCGGCTATGAACCGGGCTATGGATAATGCAACCGGACGCGTCCTCGAAACACTACGGGCACGCGGGCTTGAGCAGGACACCCTAGTGTTTTTCCTCAGCGACAACGGGGGCCCAACGGCTGAGCTGACGTCTTCAAACGCCCCGCTGCGAGGCGGCAAAGGCCAGCTTTATGAAGGCGGCATTCGTGTCCCTTTCGCTTGTCAGTGGAAGGGGCGAATAGCTGCCGGCCGCGTCAGTAATGAAACGGTCAGTGCACTGGACCTGCTACCTACGGCCATCTCCGCAGCAGGCCTTAAGCCGCCCACGAATCTCGATGGAGTAAACCTGATGCCGCACCTCAGCGACAATACAAAGCCTGTTGGGCAGCGCAGCTTGTTCTGGCGCTACGGCCAGAATCTTGCGATGCGTAAGGGGCAGTGGAAGGTGGTCAAACAGCGCTCAAACGATTTCCAGCTTTTTGATCTGGCTAGCGACCCCGCCGAAACCAACGATTTGTCGGCGCTACGGCCTGACATGAAAAAGCAACTTCTCGCAGAACTCGAAGCCACCAATCGCGAGATGGCTGCGCCACTCTGGATGTAGTTATTCTTCCCGCAGCGACAGCATCGGATCCAGCCTCGCAGCTTTCCTTGCTGGCAATGCACAAGCAAGAATTGCGATTACAACGAGCATGGCGGGTACGCCTGTATAGGTGATCAGGTCGAAGGTCTGAATCTGCAATATCGCCGACGTCGCAAGCTTAGACAGCACCAGACACACTGGCATACCCACGACGACGCCCCAAAGCGTGCAACGCCATGCTTCGCCCAGAATACGGCGCATCACTTGAGCCCCCGTAGCCCCAAGGGCGAGATGAATCCCAATCTCACGCCGGCGCTGCAGAACGGAATAACTCGACACCGTATAGAGGCCCACTGCCGTAAGGGCCAGAGCCAGAATCCCCAGGATCGCAGACACACCAGCGGCTGCCTGAAACGGAAAACGATGTTGCGCTGAGACCGCACGCAAGCTCATTGGCTCACATCCAGAGGCCTCGGCCCCATCCGCACACAACGCCCGCACTGCAGCCATTGCGCTTGCCGGATTGCCAACGATTTTTGCGATGGCCGAAGTGATCCCGGCTTGCCCTGCGGCAGCCGGAAGGTAGATGGCTGTTGTGTCCTTGCCCATGAAGAGAAAGCCTTTGGTGACATCCGGCACTTGCCCGATCACCGTATAGGTTTTGCCAGACTTTGGATCTCCATTGGAGGAAAGATCCATCTGAATCGTTTTGCCAAGTGGAGACTCTCCAGGCCAGAGTCTGGTTGCTGTGGCTTTGCTAATAACAGCGACTTTGGCTTCAGATCGAGACTCCAAAGCTGTGTATGTCCGTCCCGCCTCCACCTTGAGACCGAGCACATCGAAATAGCGATGGTCTGTCTGATTGAATCCGAGCCGTAGATTCTGGTTGTTGGCCAGGGCATCCACTCGGCTGAGTTGCCCCATCAAAGGAGCCCTATCTACGGCACTGACAATTCCGATGCCAGGGATTCGTTCCAGTTGTGCGATGAACTCCGGCGTGGTTTTGTCGACGCGCAGGTCATAGATGCGATCCAGATCATATCCTGTACTGGCGGTATCGAGCTTCTGAATATTTCGCACCAGCACCCCAGCCAGAATGAGCAGCACCAGACTTGCTGCAACCTGGCCGCCGATCAACAGATCCCGCATGCGGCGAGGACGAATCCGGCCCATGAAGGTTGAGTTTTCTCGCTTTGTGGATTGAGTGAGACTGGGCGAGGTGACTTCAAGTGCTGGAAGAAGGCCAAAGGCAATACCAGCCAGCACACCAAGAGCCGCAGAATAGAGAACTACGCGCCAATCCATCGCTACCGGCAGCATCGGCATGCCCAGACCGGAAGCGATCGAAAACAGGTAAATTTGCGCTTCTTCAATCAGAATCGATGCAAGCCCAATCCCTGCCGCAGCGCCAAGCGACGCGATAAAAATGCTTTCGGTCAGCAACTGCCGCACAATGCGGAACCGGGAAGCGCCAAGTGAGATGCGCATCGCAATTTCATGGGTTCTTGAAGTAGCCCGGGCCAGATAGAGATTTGCCAGATTGGCGCAGGCGATCAGCAGCACCATGAGGAATGCCGCAAGACACAATGCCCCCGCAATACTCACTTCGGTTAGCTGGGGAAGATAAGAAGGCCGGGGCACTAACTCCAATCTCGCCACAGGGTCGCGTCCCGGCCTATTGAATCGGGTAGCTACAGCAGACAGAAGTTCTTCTGCCTCTTTGGGCGAAACTCCAGGTGCGAGCAAGCCTGAAACTGCATTACGCGCTTCACCTTCTGTTGCCTCACTGGTGCGCACTAGACGCAGTTGCTTCACCCCGATCCAGAAATCGGGCACAGCCGCTTCTGTTCCAGTAAACTCTGGGGGCATCACCCCAACAACAGTGAAAAGTGTCGACTTGATACGAATCGATTTGCCGAGCGCGGCCGGATCGGCTGCCAGCAATCTACGCCATCCGGAGTCGCTAAGAACGGCCAGGTTTTGATTCTCCTCAGAGGCTGTAATCGTGCGGCCCATGCGGGCCTTTCCGCCAAGAAGCTCAAAGAAATTCGAAGAAACACCAGTTACCAGACCATGCCTTTGGACAGGAGTCAGCATGAGAACCTGCATCATCCCCATCGAGTAAAAGTCCTCAATTTTCCCGATGCTGCTTTGGCGCATCACATCGAGTTCCGCCTTGGACCACCCTCCAGCAGAGCGGGAATTTTTGTCAAAGGATTCAATATCGAAATGCCGCTCAAAGCCGCGAATTGGTAACGGCTTCAAAACGAAGTGCGAGAGCAGTGTAAAGAAAGTGCCGTTAGCCCCGATTGCCAGGGCGAGAATTGCGACAGCCGCTGCCGAGAATCCCGGGCTTTTGCGAATGCCCCGCGCCGCGTAGCGAAGATCTGACGTGAGTTCATCCCAGAGCCGGTAGCCCAGAGCCGCGCGGCATTCCTCCGTATAGGCGGCAGAGCTTCCAAACTCGATAGAGGCTTGCCGAGCGGCCTCCTCTCGTGCCATTCCCCGAGCAACGAGATCGTCAATTCGAGCTTGACGATGAAACGCCATTTCTTCGGCTAGCGAAGACTCGATTTTTGCGCGACCCATCAAGCGACGAAAGAAGTTCACAGCTCTGATGCCTTTGCCGACAGTGCCAGTGCCATTGCTTCCACCACATCATTCCAGGTGCTGAGCTCCTGCTTGAGGCGCTTTTTGCCCGCAGGGGTCAGCGTATAAAACTTCGCCCGACGGTTGTTGTCCGAAACGCCCCACTCCGAGCTGATCAGCTCCTGAGTCTCTAATCGACAGAGAGCCGGATAAAGTGCCCCTTGTTCAATTAACAGCCCGCCGCCGGAGGTTTGTTCAATTCGCAAGAGAATTCCGTATCCATGCTGGGGGCCGAGAGAAACAGCCTTGAGGATCAGCAGGTCGAGTGTTCCGGGAAGAATGGAGGTGGGCATAATTGTCCTAAATTAGTTAGGATAATAGCGCTACACCCCTAAGTTGTCAAGGAGAACAGATCAGGTTACGGGGCCGGGATTAAAAGGCGCCAGAGCGTTGTGTAGACCCCAGTGATCTGCCCATGTTTTCTTGCGGCCACTGGCGATTTCGAGAATCAGGTGAAAGAGATCCCAGCCGACACTTTCAATAGTGGCCTCGCCTGTAGCAATGCGTCCGGCATCGAGATCGATCAGATCTGGCCAGCGTTCGGCAAGCGTCGTGCGCGATGAGACCTTGATGACCGGTGCAAGAGCAAGCCCGTATGGTGTGCCTTCACCAGTTGTGAAGATGTGCATGTTCATCGAAGCCAGTTGCTGGGTGCCGCAGATGAAATCGCTTGCCGGGGTAGCTGCAAAAACCAGGCCTTTGGCTGTTACCTTCTGCCCTTGTGCAGCAACGGAATGAATCGCCCCAGTACCTGACTTTGCAATGCTGCCCAGGCTTTTTTCAACAATGTTTACAAGGCCGCCGCGCTTATTGCCGGGTGTTGTATTCGCGCTGCGGTCGGCATAGCCTCGTGCCAGATATTCGTCATACCAGCGCATTTCGCGAATCAGATCGCGAGCTACCTCGGGGGTGGCGCAGCGTGGTGTCAGCAAATGAATCGCATCACGAACTTCGGTGACTTCGCTGAACATCACCGTCGCACCCGCCCGCACCAGCAAATCGGCCGCATAGCCGACAGCCGGGTTGCAGGTAACTCCCGAAAACGCATCGCTGCCGCCGCATTGCAGGCCAACGATCAATTGCGAAGCCGGCAGGCTCTGACGCTCACGGCGATTGAGCACCTCAAGCCGCCGCTCAGCCGCACGCATGATGGCAGCAATCGTCTCGGCGAAGCCAAGTTCATCCTGCAGCCGGATCAGATCTGGCGCATAGTCAAAAACCGGAAAAGCCGGGTCGCTCGGCAGGAGCCGGCCGGGTTGCATCTTTTCACAACCAAGACTCACCACTAGTGGCGAATTTGCAATATTGGCATGGCGGCTGATGTGGCCCAGAGTTGCGATCGGCACAGCGGCCCCAGGTGCGTCTATGGCAACCCCGCAGCCGTAGGTGTGCGTGATCGCAACCGCATCATCGACGTTGGTAAAGCGTGGCAGCAATTCCGCCTTGATGCGCCGAACCGCGTAGTCCACTGTCGGGGCAACACACTGCACGGTGGTCGTAATGCCAAGGATGTTCTTGGTGCCAGCGCTGCCGTCTGGATTCAGGAATCCATCGAAGCGATAGCCTTCCAGCGGAGGCAGCGCGGCAGGCACTTCCGTTGCCAGCGCAAGCTCATCGAGATTCGGGGCCGATGGCATCGCAACCAGATCTTCCCGTACCCAGGATCCAGCGGCCAGACTTCGCCGGGCGTGGCCAATCACCTGGCCGTAACGCAAGATCGGCTCACCTTCAGCCAAATCCTGAAGCGTCACCTTGTGGGCTTGTGGCGTGTCTTCCTTAAGCGTGAGGCCATCGGCAAAACGCGCACCAGCCTTCAGGCCGCCTGGGTTGACGATGATCGCGACGTTGTCGCGTGTGTGAACTTTTACGTAAAGAGGGTCCAATTCGATAGTCTAGTCGTATGAGTGTTTCCCGGCGATCTTTACTTTCTTCCTCGGCCATGGTTTTTTCACTGAAAGGGGCGGCGCAAGCGCCCGCATCCAAAGACAAGGTGAATCTCGGCTTCATCGGCAGCGGCATTCGCGGCAAGCAGTTGATCGATGAATTCATGGCCGTACCCGCAGCCCGCGGGGTGGCAGTAGCCGACCTCTACGATGGTTGCCTCGAGCGAGCCAAAGAACAACTGGGCGACAAGATCACAACCACCAAAGACTACCGGCGCCTGCTTGAAAACAAAGACGTCGACGCCGTCGTGATCGCGACTCCTGACCACCTCCACGAGCGCATCACCCTCGACGCCCTCTCCGCCGGCAAGCACGTCTACGTCGAGAAGCCGATGACTTGGACTATTGGCGAAGGCCCTCGCATGATTGCCGCTGCCAAGGCCAGTGGCAAAGTGTTGCAGGTGGGCAGCCAGGCCAAGACCTCCGCGCTCACCGCCAAAGCAAAAGAACTGATCGCCTCAGGCGTGCTGGGCAAAGTGAACATGATCCGCATGGGCAACCATCGCAACAACGCCGAAGGTGCCTGGGTTTACCCAATCCCACCCGATGCAAGCGAAAAGACAATCGACTGGCCGCGCTTTCTCGGCAAGGCCAAGAAGCGTCCTTTCGATGCGGCGCAGTTCTTCCGCTGGCGCTGCTGGTGGGATTATTCGGCTGGCGTGGCAGGCGATCTCTTTGTACACCAGTTCACCCAGATGCACGAAATCATGGGCACCAAGGCCCCGTCTTCTGCGGTCTCCCAGGGCGGAATCTTCCGCTGGAAAGACGGCCGCACCGTACCCGACATTATGAACAGCCTGCTTGAATATCCAGAAGGCTTTCTCGTTGATGTCTACGTGACTCAGGTGAATTCATTCGCCCCGCGAGGCATCCTGATCATGGGCGATCAGGGCACGATGCAGATAGAAGGCCGCAAGCTCACTATCATCCCCGAGCCCAAATTCGGCGAAGCCCAGCTCTACGGCAGCCTCAACTTCCCCAAGCGACTTCGCGACGAATACCTGGCCAAG
>JBIPMY010000316.1:0-7301 GCA_044376335.1 Bryobacter sp. | reverse complement strand
TTTCGGCACCGGCCTCCTCAACGTAAACGGCGCGGTGGAACTGTCCGGTGTTTGGAAGAACCTCCCGGAAACCGAGGAAATCGAATTAACTCTCGAGGGCCCCGTCGATATCCCGGAGGGGGCCGATGATGGTGCCTTGGCAGAGATCGATACCAGCGCCGAAAAGGCTCTCCGTGTCGAGCACGTCGAAATCATCGTAGATGCCGATCACCCCATACGCGGCGACCTCAGCTTTGAGATCGTCAGCCCCTCCGGCATGATCAGCTCCGCCGACAGGCGTCCAAAGGACAAAGGCGAAAATTTTGCGAGCTACCGCTTCACCTCCTCCCGTCACTGGGGTGAGTCGAGCCGTGGCATTTGGAAGGTCAAGGTCTCCGACGAAGACGAGAACGGGAATGCCGGCATCTTGAAGCAGGTGAAACTACGCATCATCGGAACCCCGCTCCGATCACTAGCGAACACCGATCTTTCGGTCGTCTCAGTTACTACCCCCACAACGGCAACTGCCGGACAAACCCTAACCCTCTCCGCCAACCTTCGCAATCCAGGCTCGGCCGCAGCGGGCGCCTTCCGCGTGGGCCTTTACCTGAGCGGCAACACCACCATCACCTCTGCCGACACTCGCGTCGGCACCTGCAACTACACAAGCCTGGCCGCTCGCGGCAACGTCACATGCAGCGTTACAGCCGCCATCCCGGCCGCCTTGCGCAGTGGCGATTACTTCGTCGGTGCCATCGCCGACGACACCGATCAAATTGCCGAACTCAACAAGATCAACAACACCGCGATCGCCACCAGTCGCATTAACGTGCGCCCTGCACCACCCGCCGACCTGCTTGTGTCCGACGGCAGAGGCCCCAGCAGCGCCTCGCCAGGCCAGAGCATCTCAGTAGCTGTCGAAGTCACCAATCAGGGCTCGGGCGCGGCTGCTGCCTTCCGCGTAGGATTCTATATCTCGCTCAGTTCCGTACTGACAACCGCAGACACGCGGCTGGGTACATGCAGCATTCCATCTCTCGCAGCGGGCGCCAAAGCCTCCTGCTCTGCCGTGGTAACGATCCCCGCAACGCTGGCTCTGGGGCAGTATTACGGCGGCGCGATTGTCGACGACTTGAATCAGGTCCGCGAGACCGACGAAACCAACAACGTCGGCGTCAATCCTGACCCCCTTGTGATTGGGCGGCAAATCCTGCCCGACCTTACCATCACTGACGGCAGTGCCCCGGCAACAGGCAGCGCAGGACAACCGGTGCGCCTGTCCGTACAAGTCAAGAATCAGGGCACGGGTTCCGCTGCTGCCTTCCGGCTCGGCATTTACCTGTCGATCGACGCCGTCATCACACGCTCGGATATCCAGGTCGCAACCTGCAATTTCCCCAGTTTGGCAGTGGATGCCACAGCCACCTGCAGCGGCAACATAACCCTTCCAGCCACTCTCGCTCCGGGCACCTACTTTGTGGGTGCCTTCGCCGATGATACCGAACAGGTTCGCGAATCCGACGAGAACAACAACACGGCCTTGGCTCCCAACCAGATCGTGATTTCGAGAGCTCCGGCCCCGGATCTCACGGTCACCTCCGTCATCGCACCGACAACGGTCATCCTGGGAGATCGGCCCAATATCACAACGGCAATCCTCAACCAGGGCCCGGCCAATGCCGGAGCTTTCCGCTTGGGTTACTATCTCTCCACCGACGCAACCATCTCTGCTTCCGACATTCTGCTTGGCACCTGCGCTTATACAGCGCTTGCTGCAGGAGCCAATAGCGGCTGTTCTGGCCCTCTACTTTTCCCTGCCACACTCACACCAGGCCGTTACTACTTCGGCGCAATCGTAGACGACCAGAATCAGGTCACCGAATCAGACGAAACGAATAACGCCCGCGCAGCCGCAGCGATCATCACCATCCAGCGCTAGAGTCCAGGGACAACAGCGAGGGTGAAGAGTTCCCCAGCGATGATCCAAAACGACTGCGAGTCCAGTGTCCCCCTGCCAACCCCATGCGTAATCGCGGGGATTCCAAATGACAGCAGACCAAAATGTCACCCATGTCGGCGCACCGCAGCAAATCGACTTCCATTACCAGCAGCTAGCGCTCCCCCAAAAACCATGCTCAGTTCGCGGTTGCGAGAACAAATGGCATGCGCAACCACCTCATCAGCCAGCACGCGCCGGTGCCACGCCTCAGCTAGCCGCTCGAGCCAAACCATCCCTCCAGCCGTCTCGTAAATCGATTTCTGCACACTCTTCCCCAGCAACCTAGAAGTTGATCCGCATATTCAAAATCACCAGCCTCGCTCCATAATCCGTCGTCGTAAACTGTCCAAAGTTCGTGTTGTTGATGTTCTTCGACAAGTTATTGTCCGGGTCCGTAAAGAACACCCGGTTCAGCACATTGTCAGCCGTCACACCTATCTGCACCTGCACCCGCTCACGAATCGTGATGTTCTTCAGCAGGTTCATATCGAGCGAATAATATCCAGGCCCATAGAAGTAGCGTAGCGGCGAAGAGCCCAGTGTTCCCGGCAATGGATTCACTGCGATCACTTTTCCACTCGGATCAGTAACCGCCTGAAGTGTACTCCGGCCCTGTACTCCGTTCAACGTAGTAACCCCGCTCACCTGTGGGTCTGGACGAACGTTATACCCGCCATAGAAGAACACCCCATTCCCCCGCTTTTCAATCTTTCCGATATGCGCATCGATAGGTCCGGTAAAGGTCGCAGTATTGTCTCCAGAGAAATTGTTCAACGAACTCCGCCCGCTATCCCAGGAGATCGGGATGCCGCTAAACCGGTTGTGAATCGCGCCAATCTGCCAATGTTCCAGCAACTTGCCCATAAATCCACGAGTCCCGCCAGCAAACTTCCGGTTCGGTCCAATCGGCAAATCCCACAGCCAATTGCTGCGAAACACATGTGGCGCACCAAAGCTCAACAGGCGCTTCTCAATGCTCCGATTGCGATAAGTCCGGTAGGAGTCCAGCATCTCCTGCCCTTCACCCTCTTCCTCACCTAGCGCTTTTGCCAGCGTGTAGTTCGCCTGCACGCTAAACCCATTGCTGAACCGTTTGCTCACATCAATCTGCAAGCTGTGATAAGTCGAGTTCGCAAAATTAGCCGCATAAGTCGATGCTGAAAACTGCGGGTTCACCACGATAAAGTTCTCAGGCAACCCACCCGCTGTCAACAAACCACCGTTACGCCCTCCAACATTCTGTGTGTTGATGTAGTTGGCGAATGCTCCCACACTGAAGTTCGCCAGATACCCTGCCAGCGTCGCATTGGTTCGCATAAAAGTAGAACCACTGGAATTACCACGCAAGCCGCGAAGCACCTGATCGAGCAACGGGCTTTCCTGTCCTGCTTGAGCAACCTTGAACGCGTCCAGCAAACCATTCTCGAAAATGTTAGTTTCATTCAGATTCGTAGCGCGAATCCCTTTGGTGCCCTTGTTCCCCACATAGCGCATATCCAGCAGCAAGCCAGCCGGCAACTGCCGCTGCAAGCTTGCATTCCAGTTCTGCACATAAGGCTGCCGCAGATTCTCATCAAAGGCTCGCAGCGTTTGCGTGCGGTCTGTAATCGGCACTGTCGCCAGTGGCAGTTCCGTTGGCGTCAACGGCAACCGCACCGCGTTCAGGTTCGTAAACGTCGGTACATTCCGCACTACACGCGTCCGCAACCCAGGTTGGTCCCCGCTAAACACGTCGATGATGCGCAACGAATTCCGCTCGTATCCAACGCTGTAGCCGGCCCGGAAAATCGTCTTGTTCTCCCCAAACCATGGCAACGCCCACGAAAGCCCGATCGCAGGAGCAAAGTTATTCCGGTCCGGCCGAAACAACTGCTTCCCAGGCTGGTCAGTCCCCGGCCCGATCAACTCCACCCGTGACAAACTGCCGCCACTTGCTCCCGGTCGGAACATCGCACTCTCATCCGTCCCCGAGATCCCAAACAACCCTGCCTGTGCACCTACGGTTGCCGCCGTCTTGCCATTCTTGTCATAAGGCACCTGATAGTACTCATAGCGAAGGCCAAGGTTCAGCGTCAGCCGTCGAGACACGCGCCAGTCATCCTTGAAGAAAAAGAACATCTCGCGGTTCTTCCAGACACGAGCCTTATACTCACCAGCGAGATATTGTGGATTTGCGCCACCAGGAGAATTGAATGCCTGCACCATGCTGCTCACAGACCCACTCAAATCATTCAGAAGGTTCTCCGCTGCCGTTTGGTTGCGCCCAATTCCAGGAATCGCCGCGAAATTCGCTACCGGTACAATCCCTTGTCCGATGTTTACTCTCGGCATCACATCAAACGAATTGAAGCCATTGGTGGACGGAAACCACACCGCCGCACCACCCTTGAAATTGTGTTTCCCGCGAATCCAGCTCACGTTATCGCTGTACTGATAATTGGGTGTAAACCTCCCCTGCGGGTCGTTATCGGTAAGTACAGGATCGGTAACGCTAACCATGTCCAGCAAAAAGGATTGATTCCCAATCCTCGGTAATGCCGCAAGTCCGCCCTCTACCTCCCAGGGAGCGCGGCTCACGCTTCTACTCCGTAAGATCCCAACTGAGAACTCATTCGTGATGTTGCTCTTCAACACCGAAAACACCTTGAGCGCATAGGCACTGTCTGGAGAATTGACGGATCCCCCGGGCGTACCTGGAAAGCGCTGGCTCTGGAATCCATTCGTCGAATTCGAATTCTCACGATTCCAGCTAAAGGTCAGCCGGTGCTTCTCGTTAAAGTTGTGATCAATCTTCAAGCTCACTTGATCGGTATTAGTCGCCGCCCGTTGTATCCACGAATAACCCGCAGTATTTAAGCCATCGCCAACGTTGAACACGTTTGGTAACGGCATGAAATCCAGCGCTTGTTTGATCAGCCCGCTTGAATCCGGCCCCGCTCGGTTCGGATCCCGGTTGAACAGACTGATCGTCTGCAACTCACCCGTGGCGGTCGACGGTCGAACCGGATTTCCCTGAAAGTCAATCACTGGAACCTGTGCACTGGCATTCCCATTCTGCAAGCCTGGAAAGTAACGGAATATCCCTTGCCGAGCCTGACTCGTAAGTACGGTTCGGGTGACTCGACTCCTCTGCCGAATCCGCTCGCTCTCCGTTAAAAAGTGAAAGAAGGTTTTGTTCTTCCCGTTGTAGATTTTTGGAATCAGAATCGGACCGCCGATTCTTGCCCCATACTGATTGCGCACAAGAATGTTGCGCGGCGCAATCGCTTCACCATCCGCATTGCGACCCTGCAGATTGTTAAAGAACGTATTCGCGTTAAAAGCGGTGTTACGGAGATACTCAAACATGCTCCCGTGAAACTCATTCGTGCCACTGCGTGTGATCATCTGTATCTGCCCTGACCCACGGCCCAATTCCGCATCGGCTGGTGAAGTTACAACACGAAACTCAGCAATTCGATCTACCGACAAAAAGAAGGGATTGCTCCGCCCCTGATTCAAACGCGCATCCTGCGTATTCACACCATCCACCTGAATGTTCAGAGTCCCGATGCGAGCCCCAGAATAGTAGCTCCCATAAGAACCTGCTTGCGTTGTCGCAAGAATGAGAGCATTCCGGCTCGTTACCGGCAGATCCAGTACGCGCTTGCCCTCCACCACACCACCCACCGATGAGGTCGCATAAGCCAGATCCGTGCGCGCATCTGCTACAACTTCCACACTATCGCTCGTCGTTGAAACTTCAAGCGTCAGATCGAGCGACAGCTTCGCCCCCACCTCCAACTGGATCTTGTCGAGCGTGCTCTTCTTGAACCCGGGTTGCTCCGCGATCAGTTTATACTCGCCAGGACTCAGGGCAACGAACACATACAGACCTCCGGCATTGCTCTCAACCCTGGTCGACACGCCCGTCTGCTTGTTCAGTGCCTCCAGTTTCGCCTGCGGAATCACCGCACCAGACGAATCCCGAACAGTCCCACTCATCATCCCATCGGTCATCTGGCCAAAAGCCCCTAAAGTGCACAGAAAGAATATCCGAAGCATATCCTGTCAGGATAGTCTAAAAGGTAAGGAATCCGTTTCAGCCCAGCATTGAAGCCGTTGTGCCATTGCGGGCCATTTTGTGGCATCCTACAAATCGTTGCCACTTTGGGAGGTTTTATGATTACATGTCCGGCCTGTGCCGCTGATGTTGATGTTGATGAAGAAGATCTGGATGAAGGCGACCTCTTTGATTGCACCGAGTGCGGTGTCAATCTCCGTGTCGCCAGCCTCAAGCCGCTTGAACTCGTAGTCGTCAAAGACGACGCAGCCGTTGCTGACGACGAAGAAGACGATTTCGACGACGACGAAGACGACGACGAGGACGACGAAGAAGAAGAAAAAGAAGACGACTACGAGGATGAACTCGAAGAGGAAGAGGATGAAGAAGACGACTGGAATTAGCCGTCGCCTGATTCTTTGTTCTGCGGCCCTTTGGGCCGCAGAATCTCCTTACGCTGTAATCGCAGGTACCGTTTTCAGAGATTCTGGCCTTGCCTTCGCCGGGGTTGAAGTGGAACTCATTCCGGATCAACCCGGCAAAAAGAACAAAAAGCAGGTCTTTCGAACCAACGGTCGGGGTGAATTCGCCTTTCGAGTTCCGGCTCTAGCAATGGAATATTCCATCGGGGTAAAACCTGAAGGCTACCGTCCAGACTCGAAACGCGTCAAAATAGTAGGAGATGAACGCATCGAGCAGAATTTCTTGCTCGATCGCTCGTCAAAGGAGAAATGAACTCATGACGCTGCGTAAGCTTTTGATTTTGACCTTGGGGTGCGTGGTCTGGATGGCAGCGCAGGAGCGTCCTGCTCCAACTCCAAAGACACCGCCGCTCTTTAAGGGCGACAAGAACAAAAAAGATGACGGCACTCGTATGGTCAAAGGTGTTGTCCGCGATGCTTCCGACAATCTCCTTGAGAACGCTGTCGTTAAGTGCAAAGACACCAAAACTCTGGCCATTCGCAGCTACATCACCAAGAACGACGGAGCCTTCAGCTTTCAGGGCCTCTCTGTCGGCACCGATTACGAACTCCGTGCCGAAGGCAAAGATGGCCAGGCTAGCTCTGCCAAAGTCCTTTCGGTTTACGACAACCGTCGCGAAGCCGTAATGAATCTCAAACTCGAACCCAAGAAGTAGGACTTCACCATGTTCACTCGCCGCTCTGCGATCGCTGCAATGTCAGCCGGCTTCCTTGCTCAAGCCTCCGATCCGATGACCCTTCGTGATCTGTCAGGCAAACCGCTCACCATCACCCCTGGCAAGAACGTCACTGTCGTTAC
>JBIPMY010000315.1:0-7302 GCA_044376335.1 Bryobacter sp. | reverse complement strand
TACATTTATTCGGCTGGCGGGGCGACGGATCCGATGGAGCTCTACAAGTCTTTCCGTGGACGTCAACCAGACCCTCAGGCATTGATGCGAAAACTGGGCTTCGCGAATTGATAGGATATCGGGCATGAGCTCACGTCGCTCGCTGCTCCAGTCAGCCGCAATCGCCGCCACCGCGCAATCGCTGGCAACGCGTCTTGATGCCGCCTCACAGGCTGCACCCATGAAAGGCAACATCCTGCATTCGGTATGCAAGTGGTGTTACCCGAAGATTTCGCTTGAGGATCTTTGCAAGGCAGCAAAAGGAATCGGCCTGAGCTCGATTGAGCTACTCGGGCCCGACGACTGGCCAACGCTGGCAAAACACGGACTGACCTGCGCCATTGCCACCGCTCCAAACATCGACGGCCTTGGGGGAATTACGAAATCCTTCAATCGGATCGAGCATCACGACAAATTAGTACAGGTTTATTCAGACTGGATTCCGAAAGCAGCAGCGGCCGGGGTTCAAAATCTGATTTGTTTTTCTGGCAATCGCGATGGGCTCGACGACCAAAAGGGGCTCGAGAACTGTGCGATTGGCTTGAAGCGCTTGATGCCATTGGTAGAGAAGCATAAGGTGAACCTGGTGATGGAGCTTCTCAACTCCAAGGTGAACCATAAGGACTACCAATGTGACCATACGGCCTGGGGCGTCGAGCTTTGCAAACGGGTAGGGTCAGAGCGGATGAAGTTGCTTTATGACATCTACCATATGCAAATTATGGAGGGCGATGTGATCGCCAACATCCGTCAATACCACCCTTACTTTGCCCACTACCACACGGGCGGAGTGCCGGGCCGGAATGAGATCGATGAATCGCAGGAGTTGTACTACCCGGCGATCGTCAAGGCCATTGTGGCCACAGGCTTTAAAGGATTCATCGCGCAGGAATTTGTTCCGAAGCGCAGCGATGCATTGGCATCCCTGCAGCAAGGGATCTCCATATGCGACGTCTAGAAGCTGAAAATTGATTTGCATATAACTAAACACGGATTTAATTCACTTTGATTTATTGCCTTAATCTGGAATGAGTATTCCAGGCGGGAAGACGGGCTGTACAAAGCTTCTATAGCACTGAAATAAATAAAGTTAAATTCGATTGGACCCCTCAGACAACACTTTGATAGGATTGGTATACCTTGCGAATTCATCTAGTTAACCCAAGTGATATTTCCTTCGGAAGAGGAGTCATCACACCACGCTGGCTCTACGTCCTAGCCGCTGCAACACCGCGGCATTATGGAGATCCTCAAATCGTGGACGAAACCCTTGTCCAAATCGACTTCAGTACGATTCAGAAGGGCGACATCGTCGGGATCGGCATCCACACCGCTAATGTATTGCGCGGTTACGAAGTGGGCCGTAAGGCCCGCGAGATGGGCGCATGGGTCGTTTATGGCGGTATCCATGCCACGCTTTACCCGGAAGAGAGCTTCGAGTTGGGTGGCGGCCATGCTGTCGTCAAGGGCGATGGTGATGATGTCTGGTCACAGGTGATCAGCGACTGCCTGGCCGGCAAACCCGAGCATACTTACGACGGCGGCAGAGTGGGTGCCGATCGCTTCCTTGAAGCTCGTTGGGACCTGCTTCCGGAGAAGGGTTACATGTTTGCTTCGGTGCAAACCGTCCGTGGATGCCCTAAGCATTGTTCATTTTGCAGCGTCTGGCGCACGGATGGGCAGAAGCCTCGTCAGCGGTCTACCGACAGCGTAATTAACGAAATTGTTGAACTTCGCCGAAGCGGTTACCGGTTTATTACTCTTTCTGATGACAACTTTTATACGGTAACGCTCACCGATATCGAATTGGCAGAAAAGCAGGGCAACCCGGCCCGCATCCAGGAATTGAAGACTCTGCGTGAAGAGCGCTTTGAGCTCATGGATGCCATGGCCCAATTGCCAAAGGACATGGTGTTCTTTACACAGATCACCATGGAAGCAGCCGAAGACCCTGAATTCCTGAATGCAATGTCACGGGCTCGCATCAAGGGTGCCCTCGTTGGTATCGAGGCTGTTACGCCTGAAGGCTTGAAGGCCGTGTTTAAGGACTTCAACTGCTCTGGCGCACAATTGGTGACGCGCCTGAAGGAATTCAGGAAGCACAACGTGCACGTACTGGGTTCGTTCATTTTCGGTCTGCATACAGACCGCGCTGAAACGTTTGAAGCCACTGCCAAGCTGGCCTTGGAAGCCGACATCACGATTGCACAGTTCGTCATGATGACGCCTTTCCCGGGTACGGTTGACTTCCAGAAGTGGGAAAAAGAACAGGGCGACAACGTTCCGAAGGTGGACGGGATTCCGATCACCCGCTACTGGCTGATTCCTTCGGAGAAGCGTCCGAAGCTCTACACTCCACACCCCACCATGAGCCCGGAAGAAATCCGCATGCGCACACAGGGCGTCTGGGACAAGTTCTACGAGAGCGGCCCGGTATGGAAGCGCGCTGGTTGCGTTAAGAGCCTGAAGGCGAAGCTGGCCTTCTTCCTGATCTCAAAGCTGTACCGCCAGATGTACGCCAACACCGGCATTGCTACCGACAGCGCCCGCCGCAAGAGTTCTACGAATTCTGCCAAGTGGTTGACGTTGCCGCTGGTGTGGATCTTCCGCGCCAAGCCAATGCCTGAGCTGAAGAAGCCTGCGCTGAACAGTTCAAAGCCGTTCGCAATTCTCGGCTAAAGCAAATCGAACAAAAGAGGGGCGGTGCTCAGCAAGTTGAGCATCGCCCCTTTTTTATTGCTACTCGGCATCCCAGCGGAATCGAATGACAGCAAAGGTGCCGAAGATGACGGTGCTTAAGAGTAGAACTCCGATAGGGAGAAGAGCGTCTGCCAACCCCAAGCCGCGCCATACCATTGCATCCAAACCGTCCATCGCCCAACGGGGCGGTACGAAGTTTGTGAGGGATTGAAGCCATGCCGGGAAGATGAAGCTTGGCACCCAGGCACCACTCAGCATCACCATCACGAGAGTAGCGAGGGTGGCCAGCCCACGCGCTGCCTCTGGCGTTTTGGCGAGCGCGGCAATCAAGAGGCCGTAGGTAGCAGTCATTAGTGAAAAGGCGGCACAGATGCCTAAGAAGCCAAGCACACTGCCTTCGATCTTCACTCCAAAGACAATGCGTGCGAAGGCAAAGACAACGGCAAGAATCAACAAGCCAACCAACATGGCGCTGAAGGCGCGACTGCCGAGGAGCACAGTTTTCGACAGCGGCGCGGCGCGAAATCTTCGCCATAGGCCCCGCTCGCGCAAGAGCAGCATCCCCATGCCGACATCGATTCCCATGAACAACATGAACTGAATTGCCATACCGCCAAAGGAGTGGGCATAGGAATTATAGGGGACCCCAGATCTCGCAGTGAGGGGTTCTTCGTCTATCAAGAAGGGAAGGCTGAGGTTGGCCGGCGAGGAAGCCCGGGTGATGGCTTGCATCACGATTCCGGCGAGGATGCCCTGCACCATCCCGGCTTCGAATTTTTGCGATGGGTCGTAGAGAATCTTCACTTCGGGTTTGCTTGAGGAGTTGAAGAGGGCATGCCCGACAGATTCAGAAAAACCTTTTGGAAACAGCAGAGCTACGGAAGCGCGGCCTCTTTTCACCTGAGCCTCGGCAGTGGCGAGATCTGAAGCAGCGACATCGAGGAGAGGCTCTCTTTGCAGGGCATCGAGAATCTGCTTTGTCACGCGACCAGGCGCTGGATCCACCAGCAGCACCTTGAGTTTGCCTCGATCGGCTGGCTTTCCGATGGAGCCGAACACATAGCCGAAAAAGCTGCCAATCAGGATTGGCGCGATGAAGGCCATGATGACCGCGCGCGGGTCACCAAAGAAGATACGAAGGTCTTTTCTCACCAAAGCCCAGAATGCAATCATGAGTCGCGCAAGCTCCTTCCGGTCAACTGTAAAAACACGGTCTCAAGCGTGGGACGCTCGGTGGCCACGTGCGAGAAAGCGCCTCCGTTGGCAGTGAGCCACTGTAGCAATGCAGGGAGCGTATCGAGATGCTGAAGCCCCATTCGCAACTGACGCTGATTGAGTGAGACCTCCCGCACCATCGAGCGCAAAGCGTCAAGACCTGCGAAGCCATCTTCTGCCAATTCCACGACCACAAAACTACTGACCGGAACCCGTCGCAGGAGCCCGGCAAGATTGTCGCTCGCTATGATTTTGCCGTGATCCATGATGGAGATGTGATCGCAGAGGCGGGCAGCTTCCTCCATGTAATGGGTGGTGTAGAGGAGAGTCTTGCCCATCGCCTTGAGGGTTTCCAGATTGTCGAAGATGGCATTGCGGCTTTGCGGGTCGACGCCAACGGTAGGCTCGTCGAGAAGCAGGACGTCAGGATCGTGAAGCAGGGCGGCGGCAAGGTTGAGGCGACGTTTCATGCCGCCGGAGAAGGTAGCTGTCTTGTCTTTGGCCCGGTCGCGAAGGCCTACCAGATCTAGAACCCGATCGCGATCTTTAGCCGAGGTGACACCGTAGAGTGCACCGAATAATTCGAGGTTGGCTGTGGCGCTCATCTCATCGAAGAGGGCGAGTTCCTGAGGTACGAGGCCGAGCCTGCGCTTCACGGGGCTGGTGTCACCGCTGATGCGCTCGCCGCCGATCTTTACTTCGCCAGCGTCAGGGCCAACAAGTCCAGCAAGCATGCCAATGGTGGTGGTCTTCCCTGCCCCGTTAGGCCCCAGCAGCCCGATTACCTGCCCGCGGGCAGCTTCGAGGCTTACGCCATCGACAGCCTGCAGACTTCCGTAGGCTTTTCTGAGACCTGTTGCCAGCAGCATGTGCTGCCAGTTTAGCCGATCCTGCGGCGCCAGAGGATCGTCAATCCCCAGGGCAGCAAAACGCCGCCGAGCCAGACGATGGAGAACTTGGCAAAGGCAGGCAAATGCACCGGCAGCAGCCCATATTGCAGCCAGACTACAGCAACGTAGTGGAGGAGGTAGATGCCATAGGAGCTTTCGCTCAGGCTATCCCAGAGCGGCCCTGCTGTTTGCATGAAGCGCATGAAGACAGCCAGAGCAGCCATCGAAATTGCGGCCGAGCTGAGGGTGAAACTGAAGTGACCAGCGAGGGACAAGCCAAGGCTGGGGCCACCTTTGGCGAGCGTCGACATGATGGCGATGAAGAGGGCGATCCCGATGATGTAGCAGAAGAGCGCCGAAGGCACCCAGACAAACCAGCGGCGTGCGAGGGCGATGCCGTTGCTGAGAAAGCTCTGCGCACCGAGGCCAATGGCGAAGTAGAGAAAGTAGTAAAAAGTGCGGCCAATCTGGATCCAGAAGATGCCAAGGTCAACCCACTTTTCGGGGGTCCACCACAGAACCATTGGTATGTAGGCGAGCGAAGAGAGGCAAGTGAGCATGCTGAAAAAGAGGATTGGCCGACCGGAAAAGCGGCCAATCCAGGATTGCCAGCGCTTGAGCCATTCAGGGGAAAACTCGAAGCAGATGGAGGCAATCGAACTGAAGGCAAGCAACACCCAGAGAAACCAGACTGGGCCGGCCGGGTGGCTCGAAAGCCCCCACCAGAGCTTCGCGTAAGCCTGTAGCGAGGGGGCGGCGCCGGTAGCAAGGTATGACGGGAAATACGCTAGTGGTGCCAGCAGGAGCGCCCCAAGCAGGAAGGGTAGCCCAAGACGCCAGCTACGATCGCGCATGTAGGCCTTGGTGCCTTTCCGTTGCAAACTGGGCCAGGTGAAGAAGCCTGCCAGCAGGAAGAGCAGGGCCATAAAGTACGTATCGTTAAGGCCGACAAAGAGCTCGAGGCCTGGCACCTTCACCTTATCGATGATGGGGAAGGCACCCCAGATCATGGGTGGTGTGTTCAAGTCGCTCGCTTGTTTGAGGCCGAGTTCGATGTAGGCAAGTGCGGCGTGGTGGCCAACGACGAGCAATGTCAGAAAGGTTCGCAGGTAGCCAAGTGGGATGTTTCTATTGGCTGCGTCTGGACGCAGCTCCGCCGTTGAGGTCATGATGACTCCGTTTTTCGTTAATTTTTAAGTGGATTAGATGAAGCTGGTTTTGCGGCCGAGCAAGACTACTGTGAGGCTCAGCATGGCAACAATGATCAGGACCTCGAAGGTGATGAGGCCAAAGACCAGGGGAGTCCAAACAGCGAAGGGGCCTTGCATGGTTGCACCCATGCTGGTTTGATTCGCCAGGTAAAACAGAATTGCGTTGAAGCCAACGTTGCCCACCATGAGTGCTCCGATAGTCCAGCCATTGGACTCTGAGATCAACGCGACCGACAGCATCAGGCAGATGTTCAGAAGAATCTCAATCAGCATCACGACAACCATGGGAATCAAGCCGTCTGGCAGCGGGCCAGAAAGGATCACGGCGATGGAGCCGAGAAAGAGAGTGGTCCAGGGCAGGAGGAAGCTCAGAAGTGTTGCAGAGATTTTGGCGGCAGAATAGTCTCTGCCTGTGATCGGAAGAGACATCGAGAAGGCGAGGGTTTGATCCTTGTGTTCGTTGATCACCATGGAAATGACGAGGTGGGCGCCGATCGAAATCAGCATTGTTAGCAGCAAAGTAACGCCCATGAAGAAGGTGATTTGCGTGCTTCTGCTTAAGATCAAAAGCGAGATGAGACCGCCGGCCAGCGCACCATAGACGGCTCTCTGGTTGAGCTGCCAATCCTTGCGGATCAGATGCACAATCATTGGGTAGTTCATGCTGCCACCTCTTCGCGCTTGCTGTGGACATTGGCAACAAATATTTCTTCGAGGGTCATCGGGTCGATACTCTTTACCGAGACGCCGGCTTGCGAGTAGGCCGCGGTGAGCGATTCATCGTAGCGAGAGGTAGTGACGACGGCGATACGGGCGCTGCCACTGGTGGCAATGGTTCCAGGCAGAACAGGCAGAGTGACCCCGGGAGGCACTTCGAGCCGGAATCTTCGCCAGCGGTCCAGAAAGGTCTCTTTGTCATCGGATTCGATCACGCGGCCACGATCGATAAAGGTGATCTGATCTGAGATCTGTTCGACATCATGCGTGTTGTGAGAAGAGAAAAGGATGGTGCGGGCTTCGTCCTGCATGGCTTCCATGAGTGCGCCCAGTACCTCGTGGCGGGCGACAGGGTCTAGGCCCGTGGTGGGTTCGTCAAGCACCAGCAAACGCGGCCTGCGGGCAAATGCCAGCAGCAGAGAAGCCTTCACGCGCTGGCCTGTTGAGAGCCCTTTGATCTTTTGAGCGGGCTTTAGATCGAAGTGACGGCAGAGTTGAGCGGCATAAGCGGAATCCCAGCCAGGATAGAT
>JBIPMY010000039.1:0-21933 GCA_044376335.1 Bryobacter sp. | reverse complement strand
CGCAATTCGCGAAGGCGGCCGTACAGTCGGTGCCGGCACGGTATCAGAAATCGTCGAGTAGTAGTTTAGCTAGGACCTGACAGATGAATAAAGAACGAATCCGTATCCGCCTCAAGGCTTACGATCACCGCGTACTGGACCAATCAACGACTGAAATCGTTGACACGGCTCGCCGTACCGGTGCGGTGATCGCCGGGCCGATCCCGCTTCCCACGGTGCGGAACCGCTACACGGTGAATCGCTCGCCGCACGTAGACAAGAAGTCGCGGGAGCAGTTTGAAATTCGCACGCACAAGCGCTTGCTCGATATTCTCGAGCCGACGCAGGACACGGTAGACGCGCTGATGAAGCTCGACCTGCCGGCAGGCGTGGACGTCGAAATTAAAGCTTTCGGCAAGAAGTAGAAAAGTTTTTAGGAATCCGCAGTTTGACCTTCGTGGTTAGAACCTGGAGAGGTTGGCAATGAGCCCAGGAATTTTAGGTAAAAAAATCGGCATGACGCAGATCTTCCGCGCCGATGGGCAGGTGGTGCCTGTCACATTGGTGAAGGCCGGTCCATGCGTGGTCGTACAGCGCAAGACGCCTGCTACTGACGGTTATGACGCCATTCAGGTTGGCCTGATGGAATACGTCAAACCAGCCCGGATCAACAAGCCCGAGACGGGCCACCTGAAGAAGGCTGGCGCGGACGGGGTCCGTTATAGTCGCGAGTTCAAGCTGAACCGCGGCAACGGTGACTTCAAGGCTGGCGACAAGATCACCGCTGAAGACTTCAAGCCCAAAGAGATCATCGATGTAATCGGTATCTCCAAAGGCCGCGGTTTCCAGGGTGTCGTCAAACGTCACGGCTTCCGCGGCGGTCCTGGCGGCCACGGTTCGATGTTCCATCGTGCCCCTGGTTCGATCGGTGCGTCGAGCTTCCCCTCGCGTGTCTTCCCAGGCATGCGCATGGGCGGCCACATGGGTACCGACCAGGTAACCGTACGCAACCTTGAAATCATCGAGGTCGATGCCGAAGAGAACGTGATCATGGTGAAGGGCGCGCTCCCCGGAGCAAACGGCTCTTACGTCATGATCCGTCGTACAAAGGCGAGGGGCTAATACGATGCCTACCGTAGACGTAATCAATCTCGAAAACAAAGTAGTGGGTTCGCTCGAGTTGGCTGCCGAAGTATTCGGCGCCGATGTCAACGAGCACCTTCTGTATGAATCGGTCCGCCATTACATGGCCGGACAGCGCAAAGGCCTGGCTGCAACCAAGACCCGTCACGAAGTGGCCGGTAGCGGCAAGAAGCTCTGGAAGCAAAAGGGCACCGGTCGCGCCCGTATGGGTAGCATCCGTTCGCCACTGTGGCGTCATGGCGGCACAACGCATGGTCCGCAACCCCGCGACTACAGCTACCGCCTGAACAAGAAGATGGTTTTGGGCGCATTGCGCTCGGCTTTGACTGCCAAGTTGCGTGACGGCGAATTGCGCATCGTTGACGGCTTCACCCTGGCCGACGCCAAGACCAAGAACTTTGCCGGCACACTCGGTAAGTTGAAGGCTGAGAAGACAGTACTTCTCGTCGAAAACGCCGAAAACCGCAACCTGACGCTGGGCTCACGTAACATCCCGGGAGTCAAGCTGGTGAGCACCAAGAATGTCACCACTTACGACATCCTGAAGTACAAAGATGTTCTGGTGAGTAAGTCGGCTGCCGAGAAATTGTCGGAGGCCCTGAAGTAAATGACTTTATTTGATGTAATTACGCGTCCGATTGTCACCGAAAAAGGTGTCATGAAGAAGGACGGCGAGCGCACCCTGTGCTTTGAAGTAAAGCCGGCCGCCACCAAGACCCAGATCAAGCAGGCTGTTGAGAAAATCTTCAAGGTCAAGGTAGAAGAAGTTCGCACCGTGATCAACGAAGGCAAGCTTCGTCGCCGTGGCAAATTCGCAGCCTACGGCTCGGATTGGAAGAAGGCCTACGTGAAACTCAAGAAGGACCAGAAGGTCCCTGAATACTCCGAGGTCGTCTAATGCCGATTAAAAGTTATCGTCCCTTTACCCCCACGCGCCGCTTCCGTACGGTAGTTACGCGTGAGGACATCACCAAGCAGACGCCGGAGAAGAGCCTCACCAAAGGTAAGGTAAAGTCAGGCGGCCGTAACTCAACGGGCCGTACGACAATGCGCTTCCGTGGTGGTGGCAACAAGACCTCCTACCGCGAGATCGACTTCAAGCGTGACAAGGCTGGCATCCCGGCAACCGTTGCTTCGGTCGAATACGATCCGAACCGCACCGCTCGCATCGCCCTGCTCAACTACGTTGACGGCGAAAAGCGCTACATCATTGCTCCGGTCGGCCTCAAGGTCGGCTCGAAGATCATGAGTGGCCCCGAGGCTGACATTCTTGTTGGCAATGCTTTGCCCCTCAAGAATATCCCGGCCGGTACGATCGTCCACAACATCGAATTGCGCCCTGGCAAAGGTGCCCAAATGGCACGCACCGCCGGAGCTCAGGCTCAGGTTGTGTCGAAGGAAACCGAATATTGCCTACTCAAGTTGCCGAGCGGCGAAGTCCGCAAGGTGCTGATCGATTGCTACGCAACGATTGGTCAGGTTGGCAATCTCGATCACGAAAATCAGACACTCGGCAAGGCTGGTCGCAGCCGCTGGGTTGGCAAGCGTCCTCATAACCGCGGCGTCACAATGAACCCGGTTGACCACCCGCACGGTGGTGGTGAGGGTCGTACATCCGGTGGTCGTCACCCGGTAACGCCCTGGGGTCAGCCCACGCGTGGATTCAAGACCCGCAATAACAAGCGTACCGACAAGATGATTGTCAAACGGAAGCAGAAGAGCTAGGGAACAGGTAAGAAGATAATATGGGCCGTTCACTCAAAAAAGGACCGTTCGCCGACGAACACCTGATCGTAAAACTCGAGGCCATGAATAGCCGGGACGAGAAAAAGGTTCTAAAGACCTGGTCTCGCCGCTCGACGATCATGCCCTTGTTCATCGGTCACACTCTCGCCGTCCACAATGGTAAAAAGTTTATCCCGGTCTATGTGACCGAAAACATGGTTGGCCATAAACTGGGCGAATTTTCACCGACGCGTACCTTCAAGGGTCACGTGGCGAAATCCAAGTCCAACGAAAAAGGCAAATAGGACTGAATCATGATAGCCAAAGCAGAAGCCCGTTACGTCCGCGTGAGCCCGCAAAAATGCCGTCTGGTGATCGATTTGATCCGTGGACTCAATGCCGGCGAGGCAATCAATTTGTTGAAGATGACGAACAAGCGCATGGCGCCGGTCGTCGAAAAGCTCTTGCGCAGCGCCATCGCTAACGCCGAGAACAAAAACAGCAACGTTGACGTCGACAACCTGACAGTAAGTGAAGCATACGTAAACGAAGGGCCGCGCATGAAGCGCATCCGCCCTGCTCCGATGGGCCGTGCCTATCGTTACCAGAAGAGGATCGCCCACATTGTGGTCAAGGTTTCCGACGGCGTTGCCGCCGAAGTCAAGGCTGAGGCATAAGGAAAAAAGCGAATGGGTCAGAAAGTACATCCCTTTGGATTCCGTCTCGGGGTCACCAAAACCTGGAAGAGCCGCTGGTTTGCCAAGCAAGACTACGCCAAACTTCTCTTTGAAGATCTCGAACTGAAGGAATCGCTCCGCAGCCGCTTAAAGAGCGCTGGTGTGAGCTCGATCGAAGTCGACCGTCCCGGCAACAAACTGCGCATCACGATTCGCACCTCGCGTCCCGGTATCATCATCGGCCGCAAGGGCGCTGAAATCGAAAAGCTGAAGCAGGATCTGGCCAAGAAAACCAAGCGTGAAGTTTTCATCGACATTCAGGAAGTTCACAAGCCCGAGCTCGATGCCCAACTGGTGTCCGAGTCGATCGCTTTGCAGCTGGAAAAGCGCGTAGCATTCCGCCGCGCCATGCGCAAGGCCGTTGACAGCGCCCAGCGCTTTGGTTGCAAGGGTATCAAGGTTCGCGTGAGCGGACGCCTCAACGGCGCCGAAATCGCCCGCACCGAATGGTATCTCCACGGTCAGTTGCCGCTGCACACCCTGCGCGCCGACATTGACTATGGTTTTGCTGAAGCCAACACCACCTACGGTGTGATTGGCGTCAAGTGCTGGATCTACAAGGGTGACATTGGCGAAGGCCAGCGTCGCGTGATGTTGCGCAACGACAACGAGCCGCAGCCACGCCCGAAGCGTGACAACCGCGATCGTGACCGCCGTCCCGGTGGGGATCGTCCTGGTGGCGATCGTCCTCGTGGCGCCTACGAGCCCCGCGGTGAAGGCCGTGGTGCCGATGGCCGCGCCCGTACTGAAGCAGCAGTGCCCCCCGTGGCAGATGCTGGAGTTGTGGTAACGGCTCCTGAGGTCCCTTCGGTGATCAAGAGCGGTGGCCCGATTCTCCCCCCGATGGCTCCCCCCTCTCCCAACTGGAAGCAGGAAATGAACGCCGAAGGCGTTGAGCCCCAGGTGGATGCCGTCGAAGCTGTTGTGGAGCCCGTAGTTGAGGCCGCTCCCGAAGCTGAAAAGCCAGCTGAATAATTAGAGAAGCCACAGAAGATTTTTCAAAAGAGGAACACGACCTATGTTGATGCCAAAGAAAGTCAAGTACCGCAAACAGCAGCGCGGCCGCATGCGCGGTATGGCTCATCGCGGCTCCAGTGTGGACTTCGGCGAATACGGCCTGAAGGCAATGGCTTGCGGTTACATCACCAATCGCCAGCTTGAAGCTGCCCGTATCGCAATGACGCGCCACATCAAGCGCGGCGGCAAGGTCTGGATCCGGATTTTCCCGGATAAGCCTGTCACCAAGAAGCCGGCCGAAGTCCGAATGGGCTCCGGTAAGGGTGCTCCGGATGGCTGGGTTTGCGTAATTCGCCCTGGCAAAATTTTGTTTGAGATGGAAGGCGTGTCGCTTGAAATCGCTACCGAAGCCATGCGTTTGGCGGCAATGAAGTTGCCGATCAAAACCAAGCTTGTGTTGCGTTCGGCGGTATAGGCAGTAAGCGTAAGGAACACGAACAATGAAAGCTGAACAAATTCGCGGCCTCGATGAGGCTGAACTTAAAAAGCAACTGGCCGAAGGCAATGAGAACATGTTCCGTTTGCGCTTTCAGATGTCCATGGGCCAGATGGAAGGCATCAAGAAGCTGCGCGAGCTCAAGAAGGATCGTGCACGCATTCTGACCGTCATGCGCCAGACCGAACTGGCCGCCAAAAAGGAAGGCAAGTAGCCAATGGCCGAAGAAGTCGTCAAGACCCCCAATAAGCAGGAAAAGGTCGGTGAAGTAGTCTCGACCAAGATGGCAAAAACGATCGTGGTTGAAGTTACCCGCAAGGTACAGCACCCGCTGTACAAGCGAATTTTGACCCGTCGCAACAAGTTTTACGCCCACGACGAAGAGGGCAAGGCAAAGCAGGGCGATCAGGTTCGCATCATCGAGAGCCGTCCCTTGAGCAAGTTGAAGCGTTGGGAACTGAAAGAAGTACTGCGTGCCGCAGTTCGCATTCAGATCCAGGATGAGCCCTCAGCCGAGCGTCTTGCTCGTGCCGCAGCGGCCAAGAAGAAGAACAAGTAGGCTTAAGCCAAACTGTTCGAGAGATGTTTTAAGAGAGCTACGGAGAATACGCAATGATTGGGATGAGAACAATGCTGGAAGTGGCGGACAACAGTGGCGCCCGCAAGCTCCAGTGCATTCTGCCGCGCGGCGGCGATAAAGGCAAAACAGCCGGTTTGGGCGACATCATCACGGCCAGCGTCAAGGAAGCAGCTCCCGACTCGTCAGTGAAAAAGGGTAAAGTAGTACGTGCGGTTATCGTCCGCATGCGCAAGGAAGCCCGCCGCAAGGACGGAACCTACATTCGCTTCGATTCAAACGCCGCTGTGCTGGTGAATGAACTCGGCGAGCCGGTAGGCACGCGTGTGTTCGGCCCTGTGGCACGTGAACTGCGCGACAAGAAATTTATGAAGATCGTTTCTCTTGCTCCGGAGGTCGTGTAGTTATATGGCTTCCCTCAGCAAAATGAATGCCTCTGAGAAGGCAGGAATCCCGAAGCGGATTCGCATTAAAAAAGACGACATGGTGAAAGTGCTTGTTGGCAAAGACAAGGGCAAGACCGGAAAAGTGCTTGAAGTAAATCACGATCTCGGCCGCGTCCTGGTTGAAGGCATCAGCATGGTAAAACGGGCAACCAAGCCGAACCCGGCTAAAGGAATCAAGGGTGGTTTCCAGGAAAAGGAATCCAGCATCCACGTCTCGAACGTGATGATTCTGACTGCAGGCGGCATCCCGACCCGGATTGGTACGAAGGTGGAGACGGTGGGTGGAAAAACCCGCCGCACGCGCATCGCGCGGAAAACCGGTGAGGTGCTGGATTCCAAGTAACTGCGCCTTTCGAGGCAAAGTTAGCCAGGTCCCTCCCAACACGAATGAGGTTATGAAGCAATGAAAGCGCGGCTAAGAGAAGTTTATAACAAGCAGGTTGTACCGGCACTCCAGGCGGAGTTCGGCTACAAGAACCCGATGGCCATCCCGAGGGTCGACAAGGTGTCGATCAATCTGGGCCTCGGTGAAGCAACCGGCAATGCGAAGTTGATGGACGTAGCGGTGCAGGAACTGTCTGCTATTAGCGGCCAGAAGCCTGTCATCACCAAAGCGAAGAAATCGATTGCAGCATTCAAACTGCGCGAAGGCATGCCGATCGGCTGCATGGTCACCCTGCGCAACGATGCCATGTACGAGTTTCTAGACCGCTTCATGAACATTGCACTCCCCCGAGTCCGCGACTTCCGCGGAGTGAACCCGAAATCATTCGATGGCCGCGGAAATTACACAATGGGCATCAAGGATCAATTGATCTTCCCCGAAATCGACTACAACAAGGTCGACAAAGCGCGGGGTATGAACATTTGCATCACGACCACTGCAACCAACGACGCAGAAGCGCTCGCGTTGCTCAAGTTTATGGGAATGCCGTTCCGCCAATAAAGGAAGAAACAGAGATACACGATGGCAACTACCGCAAAAATCGCCAAGGACAACAAAAAGCCAAAGTTTGAGTGCCAGCACCGCAATCGTTGCGGACGTTGTGGCCGGCCGCGTGCTTATATGCGCAAATTCAATCTGTGCCGTATCTGTTTCCGTCAGCTCGCCCTGGCTGGAGAAGTTCCCGGCGTGACGAAGTCTAGCTGGTAGCGCGAAGCGAAAGAAGAGAGAAGAAACAGGATGACGACCGATCCAATCGCCGATATGCTGACGCGGGTACGCAATGCCATCAAGGCGCGTCACTCGAAAGTGGATATCCCGGCCTCCAAGCTCAAGCTCGAGATTGCCCGCATTATGAAGGAAGAGGGCTATATCCTCAACTTCAAGCTGGCAGAAGAGGGCGTGAAGAAGACCATTAAGATTTACTTGAAGTACACGCCCACCAACGACAGCGTGATCTCGCACCTCGAGCGCATCTCGCGCCCCGGTTGCCGTAGATACGTCGGTTCGTCCGAAGTGCCGAAGGTGCTGGGTGGCCTGGGAATAAGCATTCTCACCACGCCCAAGGGTGTAATGACTGGCCATGCGGCTCGCAAAGCGAACGTTGGCGGCGAAATGCTCTGTCACATTTACTAATAGAGCGATTGAAGGAAAAAGAATATGTCACGTGTAGGTAAAAAGCCCATTGCTCTGCCGGCTGGAGTCAAACTCCAGATCGGAACTGAGCTGCAGGTAGAAGGCCCCAAGGGTAAATTGGTGGTTCCGATTCCGCAGGGCATCACAGTGGAAAACAACAACGGTACTGTGCAGATCCTTCGGGAGAGCGACAAGCATGCAGCAGTCCACGGGCTGACGCGCGCTCTGGCTGCTAACGCCATCACCGGAGTCTCCACTGGATGGACTCGTGAACTGGACATCGTTGGCATCGGTTACCGTTGCGATTTGAAGGGCAACATTGCCACCTTCTCCCTCGGTTATAGCCACTCGATCGAGTTGCTGTTGCCTGCCGGTGTCGAGATGACCGTCGACAAGCAGACACACATTGTTTTGAAGAGCCACGACCGCCAGCTGGTTGGCCAGATTGCCGCTCACATGCGCGGTCTGCGTCCGCCAGATCCCTACAAGAACAAGGGCGTTCGCTACACAGGCGAAGTGCTCAAGAAGAAGGTCGGCAAGAGCGGCGCCGGTGGCAAGGGTAAATAAGGCGCGAGGATAGCGAGGAACGATATGAAAGCACAAGTAGATCGCGACGCAGTTCGCCGCCGAATTCACACCCGCATTCGGAAACGTGTTCAGGGTACGGCCGAAAGGCCAAGGCTCGCGGTATTCCGCAGCCTGAATCACATTTATGCTCAGGTCATCGACGACCGCACGGGCCGCACACTGGCTGCGGCATCGACAGCCGAAAAGAGTGTAAATCTAAAGTCTGGCGGCAACGTCGAGGCAGCCAAGGTAGTAGGCAAGCTGGTGGCCGAGAGGGCCAAGCAGGCAGGGATCGGTGCGGTCGTATTTGATCGCGGTGGGTTCTTGTATCACGGCCGGGTCAAGGCCCTGGCTGATGCCGCTCGCGAGGGCGGGCTCGAGTTCTAAAGGAAAGCCGGTAAGGAAAAACGCATGGCAACACATGGCATTAAGCGAGTTGAGGCGGGCGGCTTGAACCTGAAGGAACAAGTTGTCTCGATCAATCGAGTCACAAAAGTAGTCAAGGGCGGTAAGAACATGAGCTTCGCAGCTCTGGTTGTAGTGGGCGACGCTGAAAAGCGGGTGGTCGGCTACGGCACAGGCAAAGCGAAGGAAGTTCCTTCAGCCATCAAGAAGGGCATTGAGGCGGCAAAGAAGAATCTGCGCCAGATCAACACCCTGCCCACCACCATTCTGCACAAGGTCGAAGGACGTTTCGGTGCGGGTGTTGTGCTCCTCAAGCCGGCTCCTGAAGGTACTGGCGTAATCGCTGGCGGCCCGGTCCGCGCTGTGATTGAGAGCGTCGGCATCCCGAACATTCTGACCAAGAATCTGGGTTCACGCAATCCCCACAACGCCGTAAAGGCAACCGTCAACGCGCTCGAGCAATTGCGCGACAAACAAGCGACAGCCGACATGCGCGGCGTCAGCATGGAGAAGGTCTAGACTGGCCGATTGGCCAGTCGATTGAGGAACTGAAATGGCAGACAATACGATCAAGATCAAGTTGATTGGCAGTCCGATCTGTTGCCCCGAAAACCAGAAGAGAATCGTTCGCAGCCTAAACCTGCACACGATGAACCGGGTGGTCGAGCGGCCAGATACCCCTGCCTTCCGCGGTATGGTGTTAAAGGTGCCACATCTGTTGGCAATCGTGAAGTAATAGGCGTCAAGGAATAGGTTATCGCGATGAATTTAAGCAACCTCCATCCCCCTGAGGGGCAAAAGCAGAAGAAACAACGCGTCGGCCAGGGTATGGGTACCCGCCGGGGTAAGTTCTCGGGTCGCGGTGCCAAGGGTGCCCGCTCGATCAGTGGTTATTCCAAGATGCGCGGCTTTGAAGGCGGCCAGATGCCACTGCATCGCCGTATGCCAAAGCGCGGCTTCACCAATCCTTTCCGTGAAGAATATGTGGTTCTAAACCTGAGCCGCCTCGACAAGATGGAAATCTCAGAGTTTTCACCTGAAATCCTCAAGTCAGCTGGCGTCTTGAAGAAGCTCGAAAAGGGCCTCAAGATCCTCGGTACCGGTGAGATCACTCGCAAAATCACCATCAAGGCGCACCAGTTTTCCGACGCAGCCAAGGCAAAGATTGAAGCAGCCGGCGGAACGGTAGAAGTAATTCCTCCCTTCGTGCCCGCCCCGATCAAAAACCCGAAGCGCGATGCCGCCCTTGAGCGCAAAGCCGCGAAAAAGAAGTAAGCAGAAATTGACCCTGTTCCTATAAGGATCGACCTTAAAATCCATGAAGTTCTTCGAAGCCTTCGCCAACGTGTTCCGGATCCCCGATCTTCGTAATCGGATCCTGTTCACGCTCGCCATGTTGGCCGTATACCGCCTTGGTGGCCACATCCCCACTCCGGGGATTGACGCCAATCGTCTGGAAGAGTATTTCAAGCAAAACGCCGGAGGTATCTTCGGCTTCATGGACTTGTTCAGCGGCGGCATGTTCCGCCGGCTGACCATTTTTGCTTTGGGCATTATGCCCTACATCACCTCTTCCATCATTTTGCAGCTGTTGACGGTAGTGGTGCCGACGCTCGAGAAGCTGTCCAAGGAAGGCGAAATGGGTCGTCGTAAGATCACCCAGTGGACTCGCTACCTGACAGTTGTACTGGCCTTGTTCCAGTCTTTCGGTATTGCTGCAGCCCTGCAATCGGCTGGTTCTGCTGGCGGTGGGTTTGTTCTCAATCCTGGCATCGGCTTTATCCTGATGACCATGATCAGCCTTACGACCGGTACCGCCTTCATCATGTGGCTTGGTGAGCAGATCACCGAACGCGGCATCGGTAACGGTATGTCCCTGATCATCTTCACGGGCATCGTAATCGGGCTGCCTACGGCAATCCTTGAAATCTACAACAACGTATTTGTCACCCGGCAGTGGAACCCGCTGCAGATGATCATCATTCTGGTGATGATGGTTGCGGTGATCGGCCTGATTGTACTGGTTGAGCGCGGCGAACGCCGCATCCCGGTGCAGTATGCCAAGCGTGTGGTGGGCCGCCGCGTGATGGGCGGACAGCAGACTCACTTGCCCCTGAAGGTAAATGCCGGAGGCGTTATCCCGGTAATCTTCGCGCAGAGCTTGCTTACCTTCCCGCAGAGCTTTCTACAGGTAGAGTGGATCAAAAACAACCAGTGGATCTCGGGCTTGCTCGAATCGATTGGGCACACACAACCGCTTTACTTTATCCTCTACACAGCCCTGATCGTTTTCTTCTGCTTCTTCTACGTTTCGATCATTTTCAACCCGAACGAAGCAGCTGACAACATGCGCAAGTTTGGTGGCTTTATCCCTGGCATTCGCCCGGGCAAGAACACTGCCGACTACATGAACCGCATCCTGACCCGTATCACGGTTGTCGGCGGTCTCTATCTGGCTCTCTTGAGCCTTCTGCCCGAAGTCATGATCTCTGGTATCAAGTTGCAGCGGCTACCGCTGATCGGCAACTTTATCGATGGAAACTTCCCCCGCTGGCTGCTCGACGGCCTCGGCGTCTCCTTCTACTTCGGCGGTACTTCCCTGCTGATCGTAGTGGGTGTGGCTATGGACACGGTCAACCAGGTGGAAGCGCAATTGATCATGCGTCATTATGAGGGCTTCACTCCGAAAGCGGGTCGCATTCGCGGACGCCGGAGCAGCGTATAAGTTTTGAATGGTGAACTGATTCCGACTGGAGTGGTTCTTTTTGGACCCCCTGGATCGGGAAAAGGGACGCAGGCCCAGCTCTTGACCGAGAAGCTGAACCTGCCCCATGTATCTACCGGCGATATGCTTCGCGAGCATATTGCATTAGGCGATGCACTGGGAATTGAAGTTCGAGAAGTAATCAAGGCGGGCAATCTGGTGCCAGATCATCTGGTGATCCGCCTTGTGGAAGATAGGCTAAACCGGCCAGATTGTAAGGCCGGAGTTTTGTTGGATGGGTTTCCGCGAACCATCGACCAAGCCCGCATGTTGCTGGGCATGGCGGAGGGTCGCGGTCTTCGCCTGTTGGTAATCCACTTGAAAGTAGATTATGATGTGATTACAGCCCGATTAACGGGACGTCGCATCTGCCCTCAGTGTGGAACCCTGTACAACATTCGCCTGAAACCGCCTATTGTGCCTGGAAGGTGCAATATAGAAGGGTCCCGCCTGATCATTCGAGAGGATGACAAGGAGTCGGTGATCCGGCAGAGGCTGGTTGGGTATGACGCCCAAACCATGCCGGTGCTGGAGTTTTTCGCTGAACGCGTAAAGTTTTTTGAGGTGGACGGTAGCGACCGGAAGCCGGAAGATTTGTCGAACGAAATTGTGAACTGGATTCAGACAACCATTACCGATGAAGGATCTGCGAGCGGAGAAGGCCTCTAATGGCCATCATTCGCAAGAGCCAGTCCGAACTCGAAAAAATGAGGAAGTCTGGGCTCCTGGTTTATCAGATTCTGAGTGAGCTTTCCAAGATGGTGAAGGAAGGCATCACGACAATGGATCTGGAAGTCGAGGCCGAGAAGATGATTCGCGATGCTGGTGCCAAGTCAGCGTTCAAGGGTTATTACTCGGAAGCGGCGGGGACGAAATTCCCCTATGTTCTTTGTACGTCGATTAACGAAGTGGTGGTTCACGGGATGCCATCGGCGAAGCGGCAGTTGAAGTCGGGCGACATCGTCTCGATCGATACAGGCCTTGCCCTCGATGGATACTACGGTGATTCGGCAGTGACGGTTGCAGTGGGTGAGATTTCATCCGAAAAGCAGCGGTTGCTTGATGTCACCAAGGAGTCTCTGGAATTGGCAATCCAGCAGGCGCAGCCCGGAAATCGTCTTTTCGATATTAGTCGTACAGTAGAGGCACATGTTCTGAAAAATGGTTTTACTGTGGTTCGCGAATTTGTTGGCCATGGAATCGGGACGAAGCTGCACGAGGAACCGCAAGTTCCAAACTATGTGGACCGGCAGCAGGAAAACCCGAAGTTGAAGGAAGGTATGGTTCTGGCGATCGAGCCGATGGTGAACCTGGGCCAACCGGAAACAAATGTGTTGAGCGACAAGTGGACGGCAGTGGCTACCGATGGAAAGCCCTCGGCACACTTTGAGCATGTTGTGGCAATCACGGCGAACGGGCCGTGGGTTTTGACGAGGCCTTAAGTGGCTGAAGTTGAGACAGTAGAGGCCAAAGTTTTGGATCTGCTCCCTAACGGGGCAGTGAAATTGGAGTTGGAGAGTCGGGCTCAAGTAATTGGGCATCCGGCCAGCCCGGTGAAGGTGAATTTTACCCGCCTGAGGCCCAACGATCGAGTTTTGGTGGAATTGTCTCCGCACGACAAGTCGCGGGGCCGGATTGTGAAGTTGTTGGCGGTTTAAGGCCGCTGGCAGCAAATACTGAGTTTTAGAAAAGGCGAAGGTTTACCGTAATGAAGGTTCGTCCGTCGGTCAAGAAAATTTGTGATAAATGCAAGGTCATCCACCGCGAAGGCGTCGTGCGCGTGATCTGCTCCAACCCGAAGCATAAGCAGCGGCAGGGTTAGTTAGTTCGGGAAAGAGTCAAGGAGAGCGAAAAGATATGGCACGTATTGCTGGCGTTGATCTACCGGCCCGGAAGCGGGCAGACATTGGGCTTACCTACATTTATGGAGTGGGGCGCACCCGCGCTGCCTCCATCCTGCACCGTTGCGAAATCGATGGCGGAACCAAAATTTCCGACCTGAGCGACGATGACATCAACAAGATTCGTCTTCTGCTGGAATCAGAAGGCGCCATCGAAGGTGACCTGCGCAAGGAAATCTCGATGAACATCAAGCGCCTGATGGAAATGGGCAGCTATCGTGGCTTGCGTCACCGTCGTGGGCTTCCGGCCCGCGGCCAGCGTACACACACCAATGCCCGCACCCGCAAGGGACCGCGCAAGGGCACGGTTGCCGGCAAGAAGAAGGCGACCAAGTAAGCCGTCACCCGGCTAACGAGGAATTTATATGGCTAAGGCGCAAGCAAAAAGCAATAAGAAGAAGTCTTTCAAGAAGAAAGAGCGCAAGAACGTCCCACTTGGTTTGGTGCACGTTCAGGCCTCTTTCAACAACACCATCATCACGATCACTGACCTGGTGGGCAATGTGTTGAGCTGGAGCTCGAGCGGTTCGCTTGGCTTCCGTGGCTCGCGCAAGGGCACCCCGTTTGCCGCCCAGCAAGCCAGCTTCACGGCTGCCACCAAAGCCAAGGACAACGCCGGACTTCGCACTGTCGACGTCAAGGTGTCCGGCCCCGGCGCTGGCCGCGAATCGGCTGTACGTGCTCTTGGCAGTGTTGGCATCGAAGTGCGTTCGATCCGCGATACTACGCCGATCCCACACAACGGCTGCCGTCCGCCAAAACGCCGTCGTGTTTGATATTCAATAATTTTGTATGTGATTTGGAAGCAGGACGAAAACCCTTCGGGGTTGTAAACTGCACCTGATCCGGAACCATTCAGGTAACCAGGAGAAAAGAAGAAACAATGGCTCGTTATCACGGCCCAGTATGTCGGCTTTGCCGGCGCGAGGGTATGAAGCTCTTTTTGAAGGGCGAGCGCTGCCACACTGAAAAGTGTGCCATCGAAAAGCGCAATTTCGTTCCCGGCCAGCACGGCAAGGACCGCAAGTCTAAGATTCAGGGCTACGGCCTGCAGTTGCGTGAAAAGCAGAAGGCCCGCCGCTACTACGGCGTACTCGAAGGCTATTTCCGCAACCTGTTCGAGAAGGCATCCGCGATGAAAGGCGTCACCGGCGACAACATGCTCAGCATGCTCGAAAGCCGTTTGGACAACGTCGTTCTCCGCGCCGGATTTGCCACCAGCCGGGCCCAGGCCCGTCAGCTCGTCCGTCACGGCCATATCAGCGTGAACGGCCGTCGCACCAATATTCCTTCGTTTCAAGCCAAGCCGGGCGACACGCTCGAAGTTGTGGAGAAGAGCCGCAAGGTGACTTCGATCATTGCTTCCCGCGACGCCACAGCACACTATCCTTCCCCCAACTGGCTCGATGTGGATCGCGAGAATTTCAAGGCGCGCATCACTCAGGCTCCCAAGCGGGAAGACCTGGTTCAAATACAGCTCAACGAACAGTTAATCGTCGAACTGTACTCGAAGTAATTGGCAAGACACACTAACAATTTCTAACTACAAGGAGGCGCATGTTTCGAGGTTTTCAAAAGCCAAAGCGTCTGGTTGCCAATACGGAAACATTGAGCGAGCGGTATGGCATGTTCACGGCTCAGCCGTTTGAACGTGGCTTCGGCACGACGATCGGGAACGCGCTACGGCGCGCTCTGTTGAGCTCGATCGAAGGTGCCGCGATCACAGCCGTTCGTATCGAGGGAGTCGCGCACGAATTCTCGCCGATCCCCGGAGTCGTAGAGGATGCGACAGACATCATCCTGAATTTGAAGCAAATCCCTTTCAAGATGGCAGGAGAAGGGATCAAGACTGTCCGCCTGAAGTCGGACGGATCTAACGAACTATTGAGTGGCATGATCGAGACGGACAGCGACGTTGAAGTGCTGGACCGCAACATGCACATTGCGACAGTGAGCGAGGGCGGAAGCCTGACGATCGAAATGCGTTTGAAGATGGGCCGCGGCTATGTCAGCGCAGACCGTAACTTCGACGAAGACCTCCCCCTGGGATACATTCCGATCGACTCGGTGCACTCGCCGGTACGCAAAGTAAATTACAACGTCGAGGCCGCGCGCCTCGGGCAGATGACAGACTTTGACAAGCTGACTCTGGAAGTCTGGACCAACGGTGCTGTTTCGCCTGCTGACTCAATCGGCATGGCGGCCAAGCTGCTGAAGGACCACATGACGATCTTCGTCAACTTCGAAGAGACGCCAGAATCGGTTGAAGAGCCGGTCGAGCGCGCAGCGGGTCAGATGAACGAAGTTCTCAACCGTTCGGTCGAAGAACTCGAACTCAGCGTCCGTTCTTACAACTGCCTCAAAAATGCCAACATTCAGACAATCGGCGATCTCGTACAGAAGACCGAAGCCGAAATGTTGCGCACCAAGAATTTCGGGCGCAAGTCGCTAAACGAAATCAAAGAAATCCTCGGTGGTCTCGCCTTGAGCTTCGGTATGAAGATCGATGCCAGCGGCCGCCTCATCGCCCCCCCGGGCGGTATGTCCATGGAGCCGTTGCCGCTGGGCGACGATGACCTCTAAACGATACGGCAATTAGAAGGAGTTAGGAAATGAGACATCGTAAGGGCGGCTTCAAACTCAAACGCAGCCTTAGTGAGCGCCGCGCGTTACTGCGCAGCCTGGTGACGGCTGTAGTGCTCGATGAACGTATTGAAACGACCATCCCCAAGGCCAAGGCCGCAAAGCCTTTGGTTGAAAAGATGATCACGCTCGCCAAGGAAGGTACACTTCATTCGCGCCGTCAGGCGGCAGCATTCCTGCTGACCCCCGACAGCGTCAAAAAGTTGTTCGACAAGCTGGGACCACGTTTCGGACAGCGCAATGGCGGCTACACACGTATCGTACGTGTGGGCTTCCGCCAGGGCGATGGCGCTGAAACCTGCAAGCTCGAGTTGGTCGGCAGCGAACTGGTGCGCCGCGCAGGCGAACGTGCCAAGCGTCGCGAAGACAAGCTCAAGGCACTGCAGGAAGGCCGCGAGCCGGGCGCCGAAGGCAACGAAGCGACCAATTAGTTTTTTGGTGGTAGTAAACACAAAAGGGCCAGTCCTTCGGGGCTGGCCCTTTTGTCGTTTAATCCTGGCGAATCACACGCGTTATATCGGTGCGAGATGCCCGGAGCGCCGGCGCAAGACAGGCTAACAGGCCTACCGCAACAAAGCTAAGAGCAGAGGGCAGAATCACCTGCCAGTCATAAGGCGTAACCTTCACCAACTGCGTGGCCAGCAAGCTGCCAAGCAGGAGGCCGGCTCCAAGACCAACGAAGGCACCGAAAGCCAGAAGCCGGAAGCCCGATGCCAATACCCACTTTCCGATCCTGCCGCCAGAGGCGCCCAGCGCCATCCTCAAACCAATCTCCGGCAAGCGTTGGCTCACCGTTTGCGACACCACTGCAAACAGCCCGCAACCACCAAAGAAGAGTGCCAGCACCGCAAAGGCTGATATCAGATAAATCAGGACGCGGCTGTTCTGTAACTCTTCGAAGTGACGGTGTGTGAGGCTATCAACCTCAAGGGGTGCTTCAGGATCAACTTCGCGCGCTGCCGCCCGCAAGGCTTCAATCCCCGCAGTCTCTGTCCGGAAGCGACCCACCCACTGCATCGACCTCCTCGGTGCCTGGCTGAAGGGAACATAGAACTGCGATACGGTGCCGCGGATCGTATTCTCCCTGTCGAGGTTGGGGTAAAGCCCCACAATCTCGAAGGTCCCGCCACCAAGAGCAGCCACGCGAATAGACTTGCCGACCGGGTCCTCACCGGGGAAGAGCTGCTCGCCAAGCTTTTGATTGACGATAGCGACTGGCCTGGTCTCGGCACCGTCGGCGGTGGTGAAGGCGCGTCCACGCAACAAAGGAATCCGCAGCGTTTCCAGTGCACCCGGACTCATCACACCATAGTGCGCCTGAGGGCTGTCCTTTACCGAGAGCTGCTGATGCAACGGAGAGATTCTAGTGGGGATGCCGTCACCTGCGCTGGTTACAGGCACCGGGCTGATCAGCCCGACGGATTGAAATTCCGTCGAGGCGGCACTGCGATCGAGCAGCCGTTGGTGCAACTGATGCGTTGCCGTATCGCTTGCTTCGCTGCGTCGCGATGGATAAAACTCGGCCTGCAGCACGCGGCTGCGATCGTAGCCCGGATCAAGATTGAGTAGCACCTCAACTCCGCGCGCACCAAGGATCGCCGTCATTACCAACGCAAGGCCAAGCGCAACCTGAACCACCACCAGAGAACTGGTTGCCCGCTGTGTGCCGCGGCCGAGGGTATTGCGATTGCTGGCATCGCCCTGGATCGCTGTAGCCGCCCAGGCCGGATAGAGGCTAAACAGAAAGATCGATCCCAGGGCGATCAGGCCATTGATCAGCAGGTAGTGCGGGTCAAGCACAGGCCCGTCTACAGGGAAGGGCACGCGCACTTGCGACAAGAGCAGGCTCGAGGACAAGTGCGCGGCAATGGTTGAAAATCCGAGCGCCGGCAGCGCAAGCAGAAGCCCCTCGGTGAGCGATTGGGCGAGAATGCGAGATCTGGCTGCCCCAAGCGCAATGCGGATCGACATCTCACGCTGCCGGGCCAGGCCGCGAACCATCAGCAGATTGGCTACATTGGCGCATGCGATCAGCAGGATCCCGCCCGAAATCAGATAGAGCAGAACGATCACCTTGCCGTCGTCCTGGCTATAGAAGCCGTCAAAGAGTTGCAGGATCTGGACGCGCATTCCCGTATGCGTATCGGGAAAGCGTCGCTCAAGGTCGACACTGATGGGCGTCAAAGCCGAGTTGGCCTCGCTGGCACCAATGCCAGGCCTTAAGCGGGCGATTACCTGCAGCCCTGGCTCTTTATGGCTTGTTGGCGTTGGGGCGAGCAGAAGAGGGGTCCAGAATTTTGCCTGGACGCTGGGGAACCAGAACTCCTTTGCCGCCACCCCAACGATGGCGAAGCGAATGCCGTCCAGCCGGATGGTCGTGCCTAGAACCGCGGGGCTTCCGGCAAAGCGATTTTGCCAGTAGTCGTGGCTCAGAATGATTACCCTGGCGCCCTCTGGCTGATGCTCTACATCGAGAGGAAAACGCCCAAGCACGAGTTTCGCGCCGAGGGTCGAGAAGAAGCCGGGTGAGACTGCCTGACCTACGATCCGCTCCGGATCCCCTACGCCGCTGATCACATACTCCACCGCCTTGTACCCCATGACTTTGTCGAAGACGGGAGCCGTCCGCCAGGCGAGATAGTCGTCGAGCGTCACCGTATTGCGCTTGTCGCTCGAACTCGCTTTGCCCGAGCGAAGCACCCGATCCGTCTCATGACTGAGGCCAGCGAAGGGGCGATTGTAGATCTTGTCAACGATCGAAATTACCGTCGCGTTTGCGCCTATGCCGAGGCCCAGGGTGAGGGTGGCGAGCGCCCAAATGCCAGGCGTTTTCTGCCACGAGCGCAACCCGTGCCGAAGGTCTGCAGTGAAGTTCTCAATCCACTGTGTGCCACGCGCGTCACGGCATTCTTCTTTGCGTTGCTCAATGCCGCCAAGAGCCTGGCGCGCGATGCGACGAGCCTCGCCGGGGCTCCGGCCTTGCGCAATTTCGTGAGCGATCCGCTCTTCGAGGTAGAAGTTCAGCTCCTCATCGAGTTCTTGCTCCACCTGGTCTCGGTGCAGCAACGATCTCAACTGCAGGGGCACGGAATAAAGCATACGCCAGAGTCTCAGCATTAGACTTCCTCGATTCTCATCACCTTCGTGATGGCTTCCGATAGCCGGTCCCACTTGAGCGCTTCACGGTCGAGCTCCAGGCGGCCGGGAGCCGTGAGCGCATAGTATTTTGCGCGCCTGCCGCTCTCGGTTTGCTTCCATTCCGCAGAAATCCAGCCTGCCTGTTCCAGCTTATGCAGCGCCGGGTAAAGCGAGCCGTCGCTGACCTGAAGAACGTCGCCAGAAACTTGCTTGAGGCGCTGGGCGATGGCCCAGGCGTGGAGTGGCTCAAGTGCCACTATCTTCAGCAACAGGAGGTCCAAGGTGCCCTGAACTAGATCAGTTGGTTTACTCATTCTCTTGTCTCGGTTATCGAGGACAGATTACCTGAACTCCCCTCGGTAAGCAAGAGGAAAAATATGTTGCCGTTTTGGAAAATTACTTGACAAGAACACACGCAGGTTTTATATTTAGATTGTGATCACCATCACTCAAGGAAATAAGAATATGAGCCTCACTCGTTACAATCCGTTTGATCTGACTCCCTTCCAGGCATTCCGCTTGTTTGAACATGCATTGCCGACCGTGACACAGCCCGATGCGGCACGTCCGTGGGCACCTGCAGTCGATATTCTCGAAACTGAGAATGAATTGATCCTCAAGGCAGACTTGCCTGAAGTGAAGCAAGACCAGATCGACATTCGCGTCGAAGATGGAACCCTGACCCTTCGGGGCGAGCGTAAATTCGAAGCCGTGAAGGACGAAAAGGGCTACCACCGCATTGAGCGTAGCTATGGCGCCTTCAGCCGGAGCTTTACGCTGCCCGATACGGTGCAAGCCGATGGCGTCAAAGCGACATTCAAGGATGGCGTTTTGACCGTGAATCTTCCTAAGAAGGAAGTTGCCAAACCGCGTCAAATTAAGGTAGAAGTTAGCAACTAAGACGCTGCGGCAGCAATCCAATACACTAGGGGCAGAGGCTGAGGCCTCTGCCCTTTCTTATCGTGAACAGGAGTATGACGATGAATGGAATGAAGACAGTTCTTTTGCTGGGCGGGATGTCTGGCGTATTGTTGTTTCTCGGGCAGGCCTTTGGGGGCCGCAGCGGTCTGCTGATGGCGCTGGGCGGAGCAGTTCTGATGAACTTCTTCAGTTATTTCTTCTCCGAGAAGATGGCGCTGTCGATGTCCGGAGCGCAACGCGTAAGTGAAACCGAGCACCCCTACATTTGGAATCGCATCGGCCCCATGACTGCACGACTCACCGAAAAGATGGGCCTGCCGATGCCTCGGCTTTGGGTGTTGCCCGAAGAATCGCCCAATGCTTTTGCTACCGGGCGGAACCCTTCGCATTCCTCAGTTGCCGTCAGCGCTGGCTTGCTTGAGATCATGAACGATCAGGAAGTAGAAGCCGTCATCGCCCATGAGCTGGGCCACATTCTGCATCGTGACATTCTGATCTCCTCAGTAGCCGCCACCTTGGGCGCGGCCATTACGGGCATTGCCCGCTTTGGTGTGTTTTTTGGTGGCCGCCGCGACGAAGACGATAGCCCTACTGCAAACCTCTTGATGATGTTTCTAGCCCCCGTGGCAGCCCTGCTCATTCAGATGGCCGTGTCGCGTACTCGCGAATACTCAGCTGACGCCGCAGCCGCCAAATACACTGGTTCCCCCGTTGGCTTGGTGAACGGCCTCCGTAAACTCGACGCCTGGTCGCAGCGCATCCCCATGGAAGCTTCTCCCACCATGTCCCACATGTACATCTTCCCCCCTGCCATGGGCGGCCTCGCGAGACTCTTCTCCACGCACCCGACAACTGAGCAGCGGATTGCCGCACTTCTGGGCCAGCGTCAGTGAAGCGCTGGAGGCTGAGTCGCAAAACCGCACAGCGCCTCGATGCGGGCCATGTCTGGGTCTACCGAGGTGAAGTAGAAGCAGAGTTGACAGCGCAAACATTAGAGACGGTCCTGCTCACCGATGAGCGGGGCCGCCTGCTCGGAAGCGCCCTGGTTGACGGTGCCTCCCCCGTCCCCGTCCGCCTTTACGCAAGGCGAGAGCAGGCCCTCGATGCTGCTTTTATTTCTGCGCGACTGGCTGCAGCCCTCGACTGGCGGGAAAAACTAGCCCTCGAGAATAGTACTGGATATCGCCTCGTTTTCAGTGAGGCCGATGGCCTTCCCGGCCTAACCGTAGATCGCTTCGGTAGCGGGTTGGCATTGCAATGTAATGTGCGCAGCTATAGTGAATTTTCAGATTTAATTGTTAGTCAGATTCAACAGCGCTTCGAGTCATCCGGCGGAATCGATTGTGCCGTCCGGGAGCTTAGTGGCGAAAGAAATTTGTTTCTGGGCGATGAGGAAAAAGCGAAGCCCATTTACCTTTTGAATGGTTTGAAGTTTGAAGCTGATTTACTGAATGGACCGAAAACTGGAGCCTTTCTTGACCAAAGAGAAAACTATCTTGCTGCCGCTAATTGGGTCAAGCGGCTAGGCATCAACGGCAGGGCGCTCGATCTTTATTCCTCTTCTGGTGGCTTTGCCCTGCATTTGGCGCGCACCTTGGACAAGGTCGATGCAGTGGATTCTTCCAAAAGCGCAGTCGAAAGAATACAAGAAAATGCCCAGCGCAATTGCCTCGAAAATGTTCGTGCGATTGAAAGTGATGTCAAACAGTTTTTGCGTGGATTAGGGCAGGCCCGCAGGCAATACGAATGTGTAATCGCCGATCCGCCGGCCTTTGCAAAGCAAGCCCGCCAAAAAGAAGAGGCCACTCGGGCTTATTACGATCTGAATCTCAGAGCGCTAAGCGCGGTGGCCCCTTCAGGGTTATTTGTGAGTTGTTCGTGCTCTCGTGCTGTCAGCGAAAGCGATCTGTTGAATGTGATTCGAGAAGCGGCGCAAGAAAGCCGCAAAACTTTAA
>JBIPMY010000313.1:0-7334 GCA_044376335.1 Bryobacter sp. | reverse complement strand
GCCTTCCGGCGCAACCATAAAATTTACGTTTACCGGATGCCGCCCCAAAAGTAGCTGTAACCTGTAAAGATGTCCGAGTTTGATGTCGTAGGTATTGGGCTCAATGCCACCGACACCCTTATCATCGTCCCCCACTTTCCTTCCTATGCCGGGAAGGGGCCCTTCAGTCAGGAAATTTTAAGTCCAGGTGGCCAGGTGGCCAGCGCCATGGTGACCTGCGCCAATTTGGGTCTGCGCACCAAGTACATTGGCACGGTAGGCGATGACGAGCGTGGCCGTGTGCAGATGGAAAGCCTGCTCGGTTCAGGCATCAACCTCGACGACGTGCAGCAGCGCAAGGGCTGCCCCAACCAGAGCGCCTACATTATCATCGACCAGTCAACGGGCGAGCGAACCGTATTCTGGCAGCGGCCGGATTGTTTGCGGCTGGACCCGAGCGAAATCGAAGAGTCGATGATCACCAATGCGCGACTCTTGCACATTGACGGACACGACACTCCGGCGATGGAAAAAGCCGCTCGCATTGCGCATGAAAACGGAATCCCCGTCACAGTCGATGTCGACACGATCTACAAAGGCTTTGAGCGTGTACTGCCTCACGTGGATTACCTGATCGCCTCGAGCGAGTTCCCGATCCAGTGGACACACCAGACCGATCCGCTCAAGGCGCTGGAACTGATCCAGGACGAGTACGGCATTCATTGTGCGGCGATGACGCTGGGGGCTCATGGAGCTCTGGCGCGCATCAATGGCAAGTTCCACTACAGCCCGGCCTTTGTTGTGAACTGCGTGGACACAACCGGCGCGGGGGATGTCTTTCACGGTGGCTTCTGCTACGGTGTACTTGCCGGCTGGGATATTCAGGATATTCTCGACTTCTCAAACGCCATGGCCGCGCTGAACTGCACCGCCATTGGCGCCCGTGGCGGCATTTCGACTCTCGATAAGGCCAAGGCCCTGATGTCCCGGGCTGAACGCCGTGTGATGGAAGAAGTACGAAGGAGAATCTAGCCGAGTGTTCCCGCTTCGGGATTCAGAACAAAGCGCCAGCACGCCGTTTGTCACGGTGGGCCTGATCCTCGTCAATTTACTCGCTTTCTTTTACGAACTCTCCCTCGACGATTTCTCGCTGAATCATTTTCTTGTCGAGTGGGGCACCGTACCTCGCAACTTCGAATTTACCGACGTCCTCACCAGCATGTTTCTGCACGGTGGCTGGATGCATGTGATCGGCAATATCTGGTTTCTCTGGATCTTTGGAGACAATATTGAAGACATTCTGGGCCACACGAATTATTTGATCTTCTACCTGCTCTGCGGCATTGTGGGGGGCTTACTGCACGTGGCCTTCAACCCGAACTCGGCAGTACCGGCAATCGGGGCCAGTGGTGCCATCTCTGGCGTAATGGGGGCGTATCTGGTGCGCTTTCCGAGATCGCGGATCCACACTCTGCTCTTTTTCTTCATATTTGCGACAACACTGGAAGTGCCGGCCATCCTGATGATTGGATACTGGTTTGTTGTGCAGCTCTTCAGCGGTTTCGGTCATCTAGCAATGGCGGGCGGCGATCAGGGCGGCACCGCATGGTTTGCCCACATCGGCGGATTTGTGGCTGGAATGGCCCTGATCCGCATGCTGCCAACCCGGCCGAGTGGACGTGTACGACAGGAGTTTCGATGGAAATGACCCGACTTGCCAGTCACTATCTGGATAATCTGCCAGAAGTAGACGTGGCCATTATGATGCCCCACCCGGGCGAAGCAGAATTGCTTTGCGGGGGGACGATTGCCAAACTCAGCAGCGCGGGCAAGCGGGTGGCAATTCTCGATCTGACTGCTGGCGAGGCCGGTACTCTGGCCGGGGGCAACAGGATTCTCGACGAGGGCGACGTCGCGGCAGGCATTCTCGGTGTCGCCTGGCGCGGCACAATGCGCTTTCCCGATGGGCGCCTCGAAGACACAATCATGTCGAGAATGACGGTAACTGGAGAATTCAAGCGGCTGCGGCCCCAGGTAGTGGTGGCCATGCACCCGGAAGATCGTCATCCGGATTCTCTTGCCGCCAGCCTGCTCGTTGAGAATGCCTCCTATCTTGCCGGGCTCAGTGGGCTTGATAACTATCTGAGCGCGCACGCCACGGGCCGGGTTGTTTTTGCCAGCGGCAGTGTCGCTGCATCGCCAGCGTTTGTCGTGGATGTCAGCCCGTTTTTTGAGCAAAAGATGGCGGCGCTCAAAGCCTACACAACTCTTTTTGCCGATCCGGCTGAGGTGCTGGCGCGCGTTGAGCGCGAAGCGCGGAGATTTGGCGAGATGATCGGGGTGCGCTACGGCGAGCCCTTCACACAAAGGCAACCCCTTGCGGGCGATCTTCTTTGACCCCTCGCGATGAGTTCTGGATGCGTCATGCCCTCAAGCTGGCCCAGGAGGGCGAGCTGAGGGGTGAAGTTCCGGTAGGTGCGGTGATTGTAGACGCTGCGGGCGAGCTGATCGGCGAGGGCTCGAATGCGCCGATTGAGCTGAATGACCCCACCGCGCATGCCGAAATCATCGCCTTGCGGCAAGCGGCGTCAAGGCTGGGAAGCTATCGCCTGGAAGGCACTACTCTTTATTGCACCCTCGAGCCCTGCCCGATGTGTGCCGGCGCTCTGGTAAATTCGCGGATTTCAAGGCTGGTTTTTGGGGCCAGAGATTTGCGCTTTGGCGGTGTGCGCAGTAAATTCCAGATCGCGGACTCCGACTTACTGAACCATTCAGTCCAGATAACTGAAGGAATTTTAGGCCCGGAATGCACAGAGATTCTCGTGGAGTTTTTCAAAATGCGTCGGTAGGTGTATACTGTGGTTGAGAGTTCTTTTACCTATTGAGTGGGCGCAAGCCCACTTTTTTATTGGTCTCTCAATAGGCTCTGATTCTAATGAAATCAACAACTTTGGAACAAGTTCGCGAAATCGTCGAGCGCATCGTCGAGGCCGAAGGCCTGGAGTTGGTCGACGCCCAGTTGCTGGGCGGCGGCATCCATCGGGTTTTTCGTATCTTTCTCGACAAGCCTGCCGGGGTAACTCACGACGATTGTGAAAAAGTTTCTCGACTTGTGAGCGAGGTAATCGACGCAGATGACCTCATCCCTGGAGGCGCTTATACCCTTGAGGTAAGTAGCCCGGGGGTGGAGCGGGCGTTGATCCGACCGAAAGATTATGAGCGATTTCTTGGCAGTAAAGTCAAGATTGAGCTAAAAGAAGCCATTGAAAAGAGCCGCCGTTTCACGGGAAAGCTGGCGGCGTTTGATGGCGAAAAGGTCACGCTGGAGCTGGAAGCGGGTAAGACACTTGTTTTTCCGTTCTCTGGAATCCAGAAGGCCAATTTGAAGTACGAGTGGTAGCCGGGATATTTGACTGAGGTGAATCACATTGGGCACGATCTATCAATCCATTGAAATGCTGGCCAAGGAGAAGGGCATCGAGGCGACGATCATTTTTGACGCCGTCAAGGATGCCATCATTCTTGCTGCCCGCAAGCAATTCAAAAACGTAGGCGAACTGGTTGCCGAAGTGGACCCCAAAAAGGGGATCCAGGTTTTTGCATTGCGCAAAATCGTCGAGACCGTGGCCGACCCGGCCAACGAGTGGACGATGGAAGAAGCCAAGAAAAACAAACTCCCCGGCGCAATTGGCGACGAGATGCGCCAGGAATTGCCCATGGATGCTCTTGGCCGCATTTCTGCCCAGATCGCCAAGCAGGTGATTCTGCAAAAGGTGCGCGAGGCCGAGCGGGAAAATGTTTACGGTGAATTTGCCGGACGCGTCGGCGAATTGGTGAATTGTGTGATCAAGCGCATTGAGACGCGCGATCTGGTGGTAGACCTGGGCAAGACGGAAGCTCGTCTTCCGGCCAAAGAACAATCCAAGCTTGAGAGCTTCTCGATTGGCGACCGTGTCCGCGTTGTGATCAAGGCCGTTGAGAAGACGGGCAAGAACGCCGGCGTTGTCGTGTCCCGTGCTGCAGGCGAGCTTGTGATGCGCCTCTTCGAGCAGGAAGTACCGGAAATTTACGACAACACGGTAGTGATCAAGAGCTGTGCCCGTGAAGCTGGAGAGCGCACCAAGATTGCTGTATCCAGCCGCGATCGCGACGTGGATAGCGTTGGCGCCTGCGTGGGCATGAAGGGTATGCGCGTACAGAGCATCATCCGTGAATTGCGCGGCGAGAAGATCGACATCATCCAGTTCAGCGAAAACCCTGTTGAGTTTGCAACACACGCACTGAGCCCGGCAAAGATTGCACGCGTCACCATTCTGAATGCGGAAGAAAAGCATATGGAAGTCATCGTGGACGACACGCAACTGTCGCTCGCGATTGGCAAGCGTGGCCAGAATGTGCGTCTTGCGGCGCGGCTGCTTGGCTGGAAGATCGACATCAAGAGCGAAGAAGAGAAGCGGCAGGAAGTCGAGACCAGCATGTCGGAACTCATCCCGGCCGGCACCCCGATTTCTGTACTGGCAGACTATGGTTTGCCTGAAGAGCTGATCGACTCGCTGGTTGGTGCTGAAGTCGGCACCGTTGAGCAGCTTGGCTCGCTCACTCCTGAAGAGCTGGAGCAATTGCCTGGGGTGGGAGAAGAATCGATCCAGTCGCTTTACAATGCGATTAACGGATTCTATGCCCAGTTTGAGGCAGCCGCTCCGGAGGCCGCTGAAGCTGCGGCCGCCGAGAGTTCTGAAGCTTTAACTGAGGTTGCTGAATCAGCAACTGAGGAAACTGAAGTTGTAATGACAGCGGCTGAGCCTGATGCTCCAGCCGAAACCGCGGAAGAAGTCGCCCCGGAAGCTGAAGCTGAATCAACCGATTCGGATAAGCCCTAGGGATTTGTTACGATAAGAAGGTTCTGCTTCAACTCTTGGAATCTTCGACCGTGCGCACGACTGGCAACCGTATTACGGCTGAACGCAATCATTTTGATTGAAAGCGCCAAGCCATGGATTAAGAAGAACAGTACCGTTGAGAGGGATTCGACCTAGCGTCACCATATGATTCGCATTAACGAGCTGGCCAGGGAGCTTGAAGTCAAGCCAAAGGCAATTCTGGACCTGCTGCCTGATTTGGGAGTTTCGGAAAAAAAGACGCATTCGAGTTCCATCGAAGCGGACGTCGCTGTGATCGTCAAGCAGAAGTTGCTCGACGAGGCCGCAGCCCATGGTTCAAAGAAAAGTCGTGGCGGCAAGGCCCAGTCTGAAGACGATGCCTCTGGCCACGATGATCATTCGAGCGATCACGAAGTGCATGCCGAACCGGCACATCAGCAGTTGAGTCTGCTGGATGCTGCTCCCGTAGCAGCGCCGCCCCCGGTAATGAAGGAAGCGCCTCCCAAGGCAGCACCTGCGCCGGCAGCCGTGACGCCTCCTGTAGCAACTGCCCCTGTGGCACCTGCTGCTCCAGAGCCGGTGAAGCCTCAGCCACTGGCACCTCCGCTTCGTTCACCTCTGATGCCACCTTTGGCAGGGAACGCTGCTAAGGGTGCACCCTCGATGCCAATCCGGCCTGCTTTCACACCCGCTCCCACAATTGTTGCTCCCGCACCGGTGACGGCACCGCCAACGCCTGTAGCTGCAACTCCGGTGATGCCTCCAGTGCCAGCAAGCCCAGTCCCAGCAAGCCCAGTGCCTGCTGCTCCCGTGCCCGCAAGCCCGGCTCCGCCTGCGCCTTCTTCGCCCATGCCTTCTGCACCCATGCAGCAAGCTCCGGCAATGCAAGTTGCTCCTGGCCCCGCTGTGCCTGCACCGCCCCGGCCCGCAGCACCGCGCCCCGGCTCTGTGATGCCTGCTGCCCAGATTGCTCCTGGCACTCCGCTTCGCGCTGCTCCGCAGCCCCCTCGCCCGCCCCAGGGAATTCCCCTTGCTCCGCGGCCTGGTCAAATTATTCCGCCTCAACGCAGCGCCGCTGCTCCTGGTGCGCCGTCTGCACCCGCTGCAGCGACAACCGGTGCTCCTGGCATGCCGATGCCGCGCCCACAGGCCAATCAGCCTCTGGCAGGCAATCGCGCCGGGGTAACTCCTGGTGCGCCTTCGATGCCGCGGCCTCCGCAGCAGAGCCGTCCGCCCCTGCAAGGTAGCGGCCAGAGCTTTACCCCTGCCAAGCCGCAAACCAGCCGGCCGATCGTTCCTCCAGATCCAAAGCTCGCCGAGCGGATCGCTCAGTCTCAAGCCCGTCAGCAGCAGCCCGCTATGGGCACGCGCCCGGGCGCTCCTCTTCGTCCGCCTGGCCCTGCCATGCCGGGCCGTCCTCAGCCGCCTCGGGCTATGCCCGGTGCCGCTCAATCGCGTGGTCCCGGTGCTCCCGGTGGTTACGCCGGTGGCGGTGGTGGTTATGCCGGTGGTGGCTACAATGCAGGCCGTCCGCCATTGCGCACGGGCAAGCACCCCACATCGCCCACTCCGCTGCGTCCTGAAGCTTCAGTGCTTCCGTCCACCGAACCCGGTCGTCGTCACGCAGTTAAGCCAACCAAGTCGAAAGAACAGATTCGGCGCGAGAAAGAACTCGAGCAAGAGGGTAAACTCCTCTTCGCCCAGCGCAAGCGTGAAGAAGAAGTGTCCATGGCGGCCAACAAGGAAATTACGATTTCCGAAGGCATCACCGTCAAGGAACTTTCCGAAAAGCTTGGCATCCGCACCAATCTCGTCATCAAGAAGCTGGTAGAGAAGAAGATCTTCGCCACCATCAATCAGCCGCTCGACGTCAAAATGGCCGAAGAGCTGGCTGCCAATTTCGGTGCCACCGCTACCCAGATGAGCTTCGAAGAAGAATCCACCTGGGATATCGAAATGGCCGAAGACAACGGCGTGCTCGTTCGTCGTGCACCGGTTGTTACCGTCATGGGCCACGTTGACCACGGTAAGACTTCGCTTCTCGATGCTATCCGCAGCGCCAACGTCGCCAGCGGTGAAGCCGGCGGCATTACCCAGCACATCGGTGCTTATGCCGTTACGCATCACGACCGCAAGATTGTCTTCATCGATACCCCGGGCCACGAAGCGTTTACCCGCATGCGTGCTCGCGGTTCGAAGGTTACCGACATCGTCATTCTCTGCGTAGCCGCAGACGATGGTGTCATGCCTCAAACCATTGAAGCGATCGATCACGCCAAAGCCGCTAACGTGCCGATCATTGTTGCCATCAACAAGATCGACAAGCCCGACGCGCAGATCGACCGCATCAAGCAACAGCTCAACGATCGAGGCCTTCTGGCCGAAGATTGGGGTGGCGACACGGTAATGGTGCCGGTCTCCGCCAAGCAGCGTCTCAATATCGACCTGCTGCTCGAAATGATCCTGCTCACGGCT
>JBIPMY010000314.1:0-7334 GCA_044376335.1 Bryobacter sp. | reverse complement strand
GTCTTTGCTTTGCTGGCCAAAGAGTTTGTTGAAGCGGTTTGGCAAGCCTTCAAACTCAAGCGCCTCGGCATTGAACTCCTCTTCCTCCTGGGTATCGCCGGCAGTCTCGGTGCATCTGTGGTTTCACTCCAAACCCAGAAGGGTGGTACTTATGCCGACGTAGCTTCCATGCTTCTGGTGATCTATTCACTCGGGCGGCAAGTAGGAGCTTACGGAAAGGCGCGAGTCTTGCGCTCCCTCGGGGATTGGGCGCCAGACCAGCGCATGGTGCGCAGACTCAATGGAGAACACGTCACCGCAGCAGAAGTGAAAGCTGGAGACCGCTTTCGAGTTTTGCCGGGTGAAGCAGTACCGGTGGACGCGACAATCCTGGCAGGGAACGCATACTTCCACGAAGCCACCCTCACGGGCGAGAGCTTTGCTCGCAGCCGGGGAGTGGGTGACAACGTCCGCGCAGGAGCTTACTTGATTGATGCCTCGATTGACTGCGAGGCAACCGAAGCGGGTGGCGAAGCAGAGCTCGACCAGATCCGCGATCTGGTTGCAGCCGGCCTTGCCGTACCAGGTCGCGAGCAGCGTCTGGCAATGGCGGTCTTGCGCTGGTTCGGGCCCGTCGTGATTCTCGTTAGCCTCGGTACCCTCTTCGCCCATTCCAGAAATGGCGACTGGGCCACCGCACTCTTCTGCTCGCTTTCGGTGTTGGTAATTGCCTGTCCTTGTGCCCTCGGCTTTGCCACCCCGCTCGCAGTCTGGTCTGCAATCTCCCGCTTGCGCGAACTTGGAATCCTGGCTCGCTCTGGCGAAGCAATCGAGAAGCTTGCCGAAATCGATACCGTCGTATTCGACAAGACCGGAACCCTTACCTTGCCCGAAGAATACGAAGCCAGCTGGCAGGTATCTCCCAATTGGCGGGGCCGCGAAAACGAACTGCGCTTCCTCCTGCGTGAAGCAGAATCGGCAAGCCATCACCCGATCGCTACAGCCTTACGGAGCTTATGGGAAGGACATCCGGTAGAGGCATCCACAACACTCGAAAGCATCCGGCTGCTGGCAGGGGTGGGCATCGAAGCTCGCTTCGCCGATGGACGTTTGCTCTTTGCCGGTGCCCGGCCCCAGAGCCGTGAGCTCGAAGTACGGCTCGACGGCGAGCTCGCAGCCGAAATTACCCTGAAAGAAATCTGTGAGGGTAGCGTGCCGGAAGCTGTGCTTGATCTTCAAAATGCGGGCCTGAAGGTAATGCTCTCCACCGGCGACGGCGCCGAGCGCGCCTCAGCCATCCCCATAGGAGAACAATTCGTAAGACAGTCTCCCATCGACAAACACGGAGCAATCGAGAAGCTACAAAAAAGAGGAAACAAAGTCCTCTTCGTCGGCGACGGCCTCAACGATATCGCCGCCATGGCCTGGAGCGAAACCAGCCTTACCCTCTCCACCAGCGTCGAACTCGTGCGCGACGTCAGTGGCTTTGTCATGCTTCATCAGAATTGGCGCGCCTTACCCGAAGCAATTGAGATCGCTCGCGCCGCGCGCAGAACCATTCGCCGCAATATCGGCTTCTCCCTGGCCTACAACGCAGTCGGCATCACCCTTGCAGCTCTCGGCTGGCTGCACCCGGTAGCCGCCGCCCTCTTGATGCTGGCCTCAAGCCTCACCGTGATCCTGGATTCCATGCGGTTGATGGATTGGGAATCGCCAGGCAAAGCGAAGCCTGCGGAGAGCCTGTCGTGAACCCTTACCTGATCACCCTCAGTTGCCTCGCACAGGTGGCGCTACTGGCGAAGATCTCTCCCTGGCCAATTGGAATCGCAAGCGGCCTCGCCTTAACCACAATCCTGAGCGTCTTCGCATTCACAAGAATGCGATGGGGCTCGCACCTCGACATGTATCTTGCGATGGCCGGCTGGGGTGGCTTAGGTATGTTGCTTCCCTCACTCTGGTTTGGATCAACCTGCCACCATGCCTTCAACCTCGATCACTATGCTGCGATGAGCTTCGGCATGTGGGTCTTTTCCCTGCCCCCGATCTGGCGCGAAGCACGCTGCCTTGCTGAGGCCCGGCGCGAAGGACGTGGCTGGTCGACTCTTCTAATCGATGGCATCGGTATGCAGATTGGCATGGCCCTTTCGCACCTGCCCATGGTCTGGATTCCGATGGGCGATCCGCGCATCGCCTGGTTTTCCCAAGGCGGCATGCTGATCGGAATGAGCCTCGGCATGATGGTGGCTCAATACTTTAGCGGGGCTTGGGAAAGACGGGACGTTTTGGCAGTGGGAAGATAGCGATTATCAGTATGGATAACCGTTTCGAATATTTGCTCGAAGCCGCACCCGATGGAGTGATGGAAGTCGACTCTCAAGGAAACATCGTTCTCGCCAATCCAAGCTGTGAACGAATCTTGGGCTTTACGCAAGCAGAACTGCTTTCCATGAAAGTGGAAGATCTTGTTCCTCTGCACCTAAGAACGGGGCACGAGCGGCACAGGGCAGACTTTGCGAGTGCCCCCAGTATGCGCCCGATGGGCAAGGCCATGAGGCTGCGAGCGCTTCGCAAGGACGGGGTGGAAATTCCCGTTCAAATCAGCATCAGTCCAATTACGGTTGGCGAAGAATTTCATACTGTCGCAATCATCCGTGATGTCAGCGAGGCCGAATCGATGGCCGAAGCTCTGCGTGACACAGCAGAGCAAACCCGGCAGCTCTTTGATTTAACTCCCGTCGCTTGTTGCGTCTATGACCGGGAGACACTGCAATTTCTGGACGTCAACGCACAGGCCATGATCACCGATGGCTATACGCGCGAAGAGTTTCTCGGGATGACCGTGCAGGATCTGCGCTGCTCCGGCCGAAGCGGCCCGATGGAAGAAGAAAACGGCCCTCGTTGCCATCTGCGCAAGAATGGCGAACAAATCGAGGTAGAGGCCAGACGCCACCCCATGAACTACCAGGGGCGGCCCGCACACCTGGTCGTTTTGCGCGACATTACAGAGCGCCGCCGCTTTGAAGAACGCCTGGAAGAAGAGCGCCGCCGCGCCGAAACCGCCTCCCGGGCCAAAAGCGAATTCCTCGCCAGCATGAGCCACGAACTGCGCTCGCCGCTTCACACCATCATTGGCTTTTCAGAACTTCTGGCCGAAGGCATGGAGGGGCCGCTCAACGAAAAACAAACCCGCTTCATCCGGCATATCCAGAAAGACTCCCAACACCTTCTGACGCTGATCAACGACATTCTCGATCTCAGCAAGATTGAAGCCGGCCGGCTGGAATTTCATCTCGAGGTGATCGCCATCGACACCTTGATCGAAGAAACGGTCTCGAGTGTTCTGCCACAGGCTGAAGCAAAAGGGCTTTCCCTCAATTGCTCCGTCACCAGCGGTCTTGAGGCCTGGGCAGACCGCGTCAGAGTTCATCAATTGCTGCTCAACCTGCTCAGCAATGCAATCAAGTTCACCCCGTCAGGCGGCTCAATTTTGATTGAGGCCAGCGAGCTGAATCGGATGGTTACCTTGCGGGTGACAGATTCCGGCATTGGGGTTCCACCAGAACACCACGAATCGATCTTCGACGTTTTTTATCAGGTGGCAGCCACAACCAAAGGCGTTCGCGAAGGCACAGGGCTTGGCCTCGCCATCTGCCGCCGCTTGATTGAGCAGATGGGCGGAAAAATCTGGGTGGAGAGCGAACTGGGCAAAGGCAGTAAATTCAGCTTCACCCTGCCCGTCACCGCTGGCGAGCCCACCGGGCCTCGCCGCGAACGGCCGATTGTCCTGGCCCTCGAAGACGACTCGGCAGCAAGAGAACTCCTCAGGGAGTATCTCGAGGTCAACAGCTATGAACTGGTCTTCGTCGATTCCATTCGCGAAACCCTTGTCAAAGCACTGGAGATCCGGCCAGACCTGGTATTGCTCGATTTGCTTCTACCCGGCGAAAGTGGCCTCGAAGCACTTCGCTCCCTCAAAGGACTCCGGGAAACAAAGGACATTCCAGTAGCCGTAGTTTCGGTAATGGCCGACGACAATGTTTTGAAGGCCGGAGCGGTAGAGTACCTAACCAAGCCTGTGGCAAAAGACAAACTCCTCGCAATGGTGCGGCGCCTGGCGCCCAGGGTGCACTGAAATGGCGCGCCTTCTGATCGTCGACGACAAGGCCAGCAACCGCGAACTGCTGCGCACCACTCTCGAACATGCCGGCCATGAAATCCGCGAGGCCGAAGATGGCATTTCTTCCCTGATCGCTATGCGCGATTGGCTTCCAGACCTGGTGCTGATGGATATCCAAATGCCCGGCCTCGACGGCTATGCAGTGCTCGAAAAGGTTCTCGCAGACCCCGATCTGCGACAGATTCCGATAGTCGCCGTCACCGCTTATGCCATGCAAGGCGATAGTGATCGCGGCAAGCAAGCCGGCTTTCGAGACTATCTCACCAAGCCCGTTCAGTTTCGCCGTCTGCTCGAAGCGGTAGACCGCCAGCTCAAGCCCGAGTAAGCTTTAGAACATGACGCCCATCACCATGACGTTGATTGACGACAACCCGGCAAGCCTGGAATTGTTGTCGGCAGTGCTGACGACAGAAAATCTCAAGGTCACGAGCTTCGAGAATCCCGAGCTTGCACTCGATCACATTCTTACCGAACACCCACAAATCGTAGTAACTGATCTGATGATGCCGGGCATGAGCGGTATGGAGTTGTTGGAGCGTGTGATGGAATTTGATCCATCCATCGATGTAGTGCTCGTTACCGCCCATTACACAACCGAAAGCGCAGTTGAGGCCATCCAAAAAGGGGCCGCCGATTACATTAATAAGCCAGTCACACCATCCGTTCTAAGACAGAAAATCGGTGTGCTCATCGAGAAGCACGAAGCAGCTCGAAAGACTCAGGAGATCGAAGCCAGTCTTGCTGCAAGTTCTGAGTTTGAAGGGATGATCGGAAACAGCACGTCGATGGGAGAGCTCTTCTCGAAAATCCGTCGCGTCGCCCCACACTTCCGAAGTATCCTCGTCACCGGTGAAACCGGAACCGGTAAAGAACTGGTAGCACGCGCGCTCTATCAAATGAGCCCGGCCCGCCGCGGAAATTTTGTCCCGCTCAATTGCTCGGCTGTGGTGGAGACACTCTTCGAGAGTGAGCTCTTCGGCCACGTACGGGGAGCCTTTACCGGTGCAAACGCCGACAAGATGGGGCTGTTTGAACATGCTCACGAAGGCGTGCTCTTTCTCGATGAGATTGGCGACATGCCCCTGTCAACGCAAGCCAAATTACTCAGGGCACTTCAGAATCAGGAGGTGCAAAGACTCGGCAGCCTCCAGGCACGGAAAGTGAATGTGCGTGTGATTGCCGCCACCCATCAAAACCTGCGTGAAAAGATCGCAAAGGGTACCTTTCGGGAAGACCTCTTTTACCGCCTCGGAATGGTGGAACTCTCAACGCCCGCCTTACGCGAGCGCGAAGGCGATTTGCGCCTCCTCATCCGTCACTTTCTAGAAAAATACTCGAAGCTCTACAACAAACACATCCAGGGCCTGACCAATCGCGCGCAGATGGTCTTATCCCGCCACAGCTGGCCCGGCAATGTGCGCGAACTGGAAAACGTCATCGGTCACGCAGCCATGATGGCACCGGCCACAATGCTTGATGTAGCAGACTTGCCAGCCTATCTATTGCAACCTGGCACGGTACCCCGTCCTACGGGTGCCGTAGAGCTGCCCTCACTCGAAGCGCAAGAGAAAGCACTCTTGATCTCGGCGATGTCCAAGGCAGGTGAAAACCAGAGCGAGGCAGCTCGCATCCTGCGCATCAGCCGCGATACATTGCGCTATCGCTTAAAAAAGCACGACATCAAGAGCACTCACTAAGGACATTTGCTACATTCATTTCTATTGCCAGCCTGCCCCACGACGAGCCCGCAGGGCAATGTAATTTTCTCGCCTCTGAGGTAATGAATGGATCGTCGTCTTTTCCTGGGAATGCTGCCCCTGGCCGGCTGTGCGCACAAATCGCAACTTCCGGCTCCTCCGCCCAATATAGTTCCGCGACTGATGCCCATTCGCGCCGAACGAGACCGCATCTTTCGCACCACCGTCTGCTCTCGCCCCTTCCGCGCAGCCGGTCCAAGGCTTGAGGTGGAGCGTGTTGGCGAAAAAATCGTGGTTCACAATTACGGCCACGGCGGCAGTGGCTGGTCTCTCTCCTGGGGTTCCAGCGCGATTGCCGTTGAAAAAGCAATGACGCACGGCACCCGCGAGATTGCCGTCATCGGTTGTGGCGCACTCGGCCTCACCTCGGCCATCCTGCTCCAACGCGCCGGTGCCAAAGTTACCATTTACGCCAAAGAGCGGCCACCCGAGGTGCGCTCCTCCAGAGCCACAGGCTCCTGGACACCAGACTCCCGCGTAGCCCTCTCGAATGCAGTCTCAGCAGACTTCCCCGCCCTGTGGGAGAAAATGACCCGCTATTCCTTCCATACCTACGAAAGTTACCTGGGCATGGCAGGCAATCCTGTGGAGTGGGCCGACATCTACCGCCTCTCAAACGGAGAAAGCCGCCGTGAAGAACATGGCGCACTCCCCTTTGCCAAATATCAGGATCGAGTCTCAGACCTGACCCCAAGAAGCATAGAACTGCCACCCGCCGCAAACCCTTTTCCCACCAAAACGGCCTTTCGCAACTCCACCCTTACCTTCAACATCGCTGGCTTCTCCCGCCAACTGGTGAACGACTTTCTAGTCGAAGGTGGCAAGATCGAAAACATAGAGTTTCACGAAGTCTCAGAGCTGGCCACCTTGCCCCAGAAAGTCATCGTCAACTGCACCGGTTATGGTGCCCGCGCACTGTGGAAAGACGAAAGCATCGTGCCCGTCCGTGGCCAGATTGCCTGGTTGATCCCCCAACCCGAGGTTCGCTACGGGCTGATGTATAACGGGATCTTCGTGCTTTCCCGGCGCGACGGCATCGTCGTTCAGAGCATGGGTTCGGGCGAGATGGAAGGCTACAACAACCCGAGCGAAGTGCCAGACCGGCAGGCAGCCGAAGATGCAGTAGGCATCCTGAAAGAACTTTACAGTCGTTTTCCCAACGCCTAAACCATTGATTCCTAAAGCCCGGCACCTTGATTGCAAGGCGAATTTGCAGCGAAAGGCATAGTTCGGGTATACTTAAGGTTTTGTGGCTCGCCAACGGGCGAGGAGGTAAGCATGTATTTGAATGTGCGGGACATGGAATTGCGTCCCCTGCGCGTCTCGCAAGAGTTTGCGATTGGTGAAATCGACTTTCTCGATGCGGTGGTGCGACAGACCTCTCCGCTCAAGGTAGAAGCCCAGGCTGAACTGAAACAGAT
>JBIPMY010000312.1:0-7371 GCA_044376335.1 Bryobacter sp. | reverse complement strand
GTGGAGCGCGGCAGCACCCCAGACCAGGTACAGCTCGTCTACCTGGTGCAGAGTGGCAAACAACACTTCGTTCGTGACGTGGTTGTCACAGGCCTCAAAAACACCAACGACTCTCTAGTCAGCAAGCGCATCCGCCTCAAGGCTGGCAACCCGCTGAGCAACAACGAGGTCTTCGCCTCTCAGCGCCGTCTCTACGATCTCGGCATCTTCGCCAAAGTCGACACCGCACAACAGAATCCGGATGGACAAGAGATCTCGAAGATAATCTTGTTCAACCTCGAAGAAGCCTCAAAGCTGAGCTTCAGTGGTGGCATTGGAGCTGAGATCGCCCGTATCGGGGGCGGGGTTACCAGCTTCGACTCTCCTGCGGGAGGCACAGGATTCTCGCCAAGAATCAGTCTTGGAGTCAACCGAACAAACTTCCTTGGCCTCGGCCACACCATTGGCGCTCAAACCCGGCTTTCAAATATTCAAAGGCGCGTCCTGCTCAGCTATCTGGCTCCACAATTCCGCGACAACGACCGATTCAGCCTCACCGCAACCACAATTTATGATGACGCTCGTAACGTTCGCACCTTCAATTCGAAACGACTCGAAGGAAGTCTGCAGTTGGCGCAACGGCTGAACCTTGCCAACTCCATGCAATATCGCTTTACCTACCGGCGCGTCACCATCGATGAAAACACGATCAAGGTAGATCCTGCGCTCATTCCTTTGCTCGCGCAGCCAGTCCGGGTTGGCAGCTTTTCTTCAACCTACATTCAGGATCGCCGCGACGATCCCGTGGATGCAAAGCGCGGGCGTTACACCACGGTGGATTTCGGTGTTGCCAGCAGTGTCTTCGCGTCATCGGCAAACTTCCTCCGCCTACTCACTCGCAACTCAAGCTATTACAAGGTCGGCAAAGAACTTGTCTTTGCTCGAAGCATCAACTTCGGCATACTGGCACCATACAGGAGCGCAGGTCTGACATCTCAAACTGACGTCCCACTACCGGAACGCTTCTTCGGAGGTGGCGCATACTCACATAGAGGCTTTCCAGAAAATCAGGCCGGCCCAAGAGACCTGAAGACCGGGTTCCCCATTGGTGGCAAAGCTTTGCTCGTGAACAATTTGGAATTGCGCTTTCCGCTGATTGGAGACAATCTGGGTGGGGTATTCTTCCATGACGCGGGCAACGTGTATAGCGACCTTAAGCGAATCAATCTCAAGTGGAGACAAGATGGCACTACCGATTTCGACTACATGGTTCACTCCTTCGGATTTGGTGTACGTTATAGAACCCCCATCGGCCCTGTCCGCATCGATCTTGCCTTGACGCCCAACTCCCCTCGCTTTAATGGATTCGAAGGCAGCCGTGAAGATTTGCTCTTCGGTCGCGGTCGCGCAGCTCAGCTGAGAGTCAATCAGTTCCAATTCCATATCTCATTAGGGCAGGCATTCTAATGATCCAGATCCTCCTACTCTTGTTATTAGCGGGCGGCGAAGTTCTTGACCGCCTGGCTTTGAGCGTTGGAGACGAAATCATTACAGAGCAGCAATTGCTTCTTTATTTGCGAACTGCCGCCCTGCTGAACGGCGAAGCATCGAAAGAGAGCCCTGCTGATAAGCGAAGGGCGGCACAAAAGCTAATTGAGCTGACACTCATCCGCATTGAGATGCAAACCAATCGCTATCCTCTACCCAGCGAAGCACAAATCAAGGCGACTCTTGAGGCAATTAAAAAGCAACGCTTTGGCGGCGATGATGCCGTCTACCGGAAGGCACTTGTACAGAACAACGTCACCGAAGCAGAACTGGTTGATTCAGTGCAATGGCAATTAGCAATTCTTAGCTTCATCGAATTCCGTTTTCGACCTGGCGTACAGATCCCAGAAGAAGAAATCCGTGATTACTTCCAATATGACTATCAGAAAGAGTTCGCAGGTAGAGCGAAACCTCTTTACAACCAGGCCCGGGGCGAAATACTCGAAGTGCTCACGCAGCAACGCATCGACAACCTGCTCGACCGATGGCTCAACCAAACGGAAGCTTCCACCCAAGTGCGCTGGGTAGAAGCAGTGTTTTCAGGAGCTGCCCGGTGAGACGTCGCACCAGACTCGCACTGTGGGCACTTGGTATTTTGCTTGCTCTCGCAGGCGGGGCCGTCTGGTTTCTAAAATCCGGCTACATTGATCGATACATCCTCGAGAGAGCCGTGCTGGAAGTCGAAAAGAGTATTGGGGCCAAGCTGGTTGTTGGCAAACTGAGCTTCGACTTCTGGGCGGGACGAGCAGTGCTTGACGACGTCATTTTGCGCGGCAAGGAAGCGCCCAGCGAACAACCTCTGTTTTCCGCAAAACAGATCCAGATTCAGGCAGGGTTGGCCAGCCTCAGCGCTTCGAGAGTAGACCACCGCAGCCTTGTCATCAAAGAACCGGTTTTCCATCTTCTTACTTATGCCGACGGAACCACAAACATTCCAGGGCCAAAACTGCGCGACAGCAATCGCAGCACACTCGAGACCATCATCAACTGGAGGCTCGGCAGACTCGAAATAGAACACGGAGAATTCCGCTGGAACGAAACCAGAACACCCTTTGAAGTTCGAGGTCAAGACGTATCGGCAAAGATGGACTATGTGGCCGCTTCGCGAAGCTATCGCGGCAAACTGGACACGGGCTTGGCAAGTTATCGGATGGCCAACCTTCCGACAGTTGAAGGTAGTTCAACAATTGACTTTGGTATCGGACAGGAAAGAATACGGATCGACAGCCTGAGATTTCATTCCCCCAGCGGCACTGAGATTACCGGCCGTGGCAGCCTCTCCAACATTGAGAACCGCGATGATCCATTCAGGCTCGACCTCGACATTGATGCCTCCGTTGCCGTGCGTGAGGTAGTTCCCTTTGTGCAGCTGCCGGTTGAGCCAGTGGGTCGTTTGAACTATACGGGCAAACTGCTGTATGAAGCCGGTAGAGGCTTTGAATTGCACGGCGACGCCAAAGCCCGTGATCTTTACTACAAGGACGCCACCACTCGTCTGGGGCCTGTTGCCGCAAAGGCGAAATTAGACTCGCTGCCTGCGAGGCTCACTCTAAGTGCCTTGAGGGCCGAAGGTTTAGGCGGAGGCGTCGACGGTAACTTCCGCTGGGATCAGCAGGAGGGCTGGAGCCTGGACGGCAACCTGTCGAAACTGGACCTGGCCACAATTCTGAAACAACTCAACGTCAAAGAAGTCCCCTGGAGTGGGGTCATTCATGGCCCAATTGAGGCCACAGGCGGCAAGAAACCACTAGTCTTGAGCGCAGACCTTCAAATCACTTCTACCTCAGGGCCAAGTCCACTCGATGGTCTCCTCGCGATGACTTACGAAGAAGCAGGCAACCGGCTCATTGTGAGAAACAGCTTTCTTGCGCTCCCCCATTCCCGCATCAATTTTGCCGGAGATCTTCGCGCGGGCATCGCACTGGAATTTCGTTCTACACAGTTTCGCGAATTGCTGCCAGTACTGGAATTGGCTGGCTTGCGTGAAGATCAATTCCCGCTCGGATTTCAACAGGGAAATGCCTCCATCAATGGTCAGCTAACAGGAACAGTGAAGAAGCCTAAGTTCCGCGGGGCGATCTCAGCTGAGCACCTTCTTGTCAGTGGCCGGCAGATTGACAAGGCAAAAGGCAGAGTGGATTACGGTGACGAATTGCTCTCCATCGACCAGTTGGACGTTGAAACTTACGATTCGAGCCTCAAAGGAAATCTTCGTCTTGTACTCGAGGCGGGACGGCTGGAACCGGAAAGTCTTTTGAGCGGCAAGCTCGACTGGCAAGTCGCAAATCTTGGGAAATTGGGCTTGTCAGAGCCGTTGGTGGGCTCTGCCGCCGGCACGCTGGCCCTTCGTGGTACCTGGTCGGAACCGGTCGCTGACGGCGACTTTAGATCGCCAGAGATCACCGTACGGAACTTCCGGCTTCAACAAATATCTGCCGCGTTCTCCGGTTCACGGCGTGAATTAAAGGTTGGTGAATGGGAAGCCCGCCTCGGCCGCCAACCAATGCGGGGCATCTTAAATTTGAAGTCAGGCGGCAACGACTGGAAGATCGGGTCCGGTAGTGCGGCCCTCAAAGTAGAGGCTCTTCCCCTGATGTCGATACCGCAATACAGGCAATTAGACCTTTCGGTAAATGCTCAGTTGACTACCGACTCGCAGATTGATTTCACGTGGTCTCCTGAAGGCGTTGCCCCTTCAAAGCTTGACGGCAAGCTCTCCCTCGCGAACATCACCCGCTTTGGCCGGCCCGTAGGACAGTTGGAATTCACTTCACGCACCGCTGGCCAACGCGCATCACTCACAGCTCTTGGGAGCGTCGGCAAATTGCCTGTTAGGGGTGACGCAACAATTCAGTTTGGCACTCGCCTGAATACGGAGCTTCGGCTCCAGTTACCCAGGCTCGACTTCCCCACCATTGCCCAGCTCTTTAGTGAAGAGCTGCTACCCGGCCCGCTGCCATATGAAGGCGGAGCCGAAGCCAGCTTGTTCTTCAAGGGTCCGCTGCTGGACCCTCAAGGCTGGGATGGCCAGTTAACCATCCCGCAAATACAGCTTGCACCAAACAAAGATTACGTCAAGGAGACCATGCCCACAGTGGCAGACGTGGTGCTGAGAAATCAAAATCCGATCGTCTTCGAATTCAAGCAAGGCCTGATTTCAACACGCGATGTCCGGCTTTTGGCGAAGGACACCAACCTTACCGCATCACTCATTTATAGATTGAGTACTAGAGGATTGACGGGCCAGGTGAAGGGAGCAATTAATCTGGCGGTGCTGTCGACACTCCGGCCAGATCTTCTAACCAAAGGGGTAGCTACTCTCGACACCAATATCCAGGGAACGACGGATGATCCTCAATTGAACGGCAGACTCGCTTTTCAAAACGCTTCCTTTTATCTGCGTGATGTGATCACCGGCCTGGACAAGGTGAATGGCACTATCCTCTTCGACAAGAATAGAGCCACCATCGAAGCTCTTCAGGCTCAAGCAGGGGGTGGCGAGCTCCAATTGACTGGCTTTGTGGGCTTCGGAAAAACCCTAAGCTATCGTCTACAGGCACAGGCCACCCAGGTTCGGCTCCGTTATCCCGAAGGCGTCTCCACCAGCGCGAATGCGACTCTTGCACTTACCGGCACCACCGCTCAGAGCATTCTCACAGGAAACGTATCCATCCTGCGAAGCAGTATCGGGCAAATTGACACAGCACAACTTCTATCTGGATCTTCTGGCATCGGTGAAAACACAACTCCAATCCAGAACGAATTTTTGCGCAACATGCAATTTGATGTTCGTGTAGAAGCAGCTCAAAACGTCGAGTTTTCAACGGCCTTCACCAAAGATGTCAAAGGTGAGATTGCGTTAAGGCTTCGTGGAACCCCACAGCGGCCCATTGTGCTCGGCCGGATTGCGGCGACTCAAGGCGAGATCGATTTCTTCGGGTCCCGCTACCAGATCAGCCGGGCAGAAGTGAATTTCAACAATCCTCTTCGCATTGAACCTGTCATTGGCATGGATCTGGAAACACGAGTACGCGGAGTGGTGATTTCGATGAACTTCTCGGGGCCAGCCAACAAGTTGAACATGTCCTATCGAAGTGATCCACCACTCCAGTCCAGCGAGATTCTTGCACTGCTTACAGTCGGTCGCAACCCGGGGGCCTCCAGCTCAATTGCGCAGACCCCCGTAGGACAAAACCAGGGGATGTTCGGGAATGATTCCAGCGTCGTTCTCGGTGCAGCTGTAACCGCAGGAATCAATGGAAGGCTGCAGCGCTTCTTCGGAATTTCGCGAGTCAGAATTGACCCCCAACTCACAGGCATCGATAACGTGCCACAAGCCCGTTTGACGCTGGAGCAACAGGTAAGCAGGGACGTCACTCTCACATACATCACCAACCTCAATCGCACTCAGCAGCAGATCGTGCGAATTGACTGGGATATTTCAAAAGCCTGGAGCGTGGTGGCTGTCCGTGACGAAAATGGCATCTTCGGCCTCGATTTGTTCTTCCGCAAACGGTTGAAGTAAAGGCGATCGCTCGTTAGATCCGGGCTGGGTCGGTAACGGTAAAGGTGCTCTCTGATGCCGTCCCGGTATTGAGTGTTCCTGCTGGCTCAAACAGCAAAACACTGACTTCATTCATGGCAACTGGCCGGTGTTCAGTACCTTTAGGGACATTGAGAAACTCCCCTTTCCCGAGCAGAATCGACTGAATTTCGCCTTGCTCATCTTTGTACTCCATCGTGAACTCTCCCTCAATGACAAGAAAAAGCTCGTCCTCGTTAGGGTGATGATGCCAGACAAACTCACCCTGAAATTTGACCAGCTTCAGATGCTGCCCATTCAGTTCAGCAACAATTTTCGGAGACCAGTGTTCGGTGAACTCACCCAGTTTTTCAGCAAGATTAATTTTGGTCATAACGGCTTACGGCTTAATCTTAGAACTAGCATGAGACTTCGCTCCACAAATGACCGCCTGAAGATCGAACACGCAATCGTTGATGGAGTCAGACGTATGCTCGGCCGGCTACTCGAGGACAATCCCGAGATTCGGAGCATTGTTCCGGGGAGAATTGCTCAGGTGCGCGACGCCAAGGGTAAAGTGAGCGTGCGGATTACGGTACCAACCATGAATGGGTTCAAGGCGATCGCACTTAGCGACGGAGCTCGCCAGGAGCTCTTTATTTCAACTACCCTGTCGAAGGAGCAGCTCGAGGCTTCTTTACAAAGAGCGACAGAACGCGCAAACGAGTAGTGGCGAAGAAAGCGATCCCTTCCAAATAGAAGCCTGGCTCAACTGGCTTTGGTTTTCTTGGCTGCTTTCTTGGCTGCTTTTTTCGCCGCAGGCTGTCGCGCTGCGAGCGTCTGCTCGTACTGAGCAAGAAACTTCTTTGCAGGGGTACGCTTAACGGTTTGCCCGATTACGTCCAGAGCAAGATCATCCAGTTTCTTAAACCGGATGCACGCCTTCCCTTTGTCCAGTTTTTTTCCAGTTTTCTCCCAGGCTTCGACAAACCACTTTGCGTGGTCTGCGTCGATGTAGAGCCCCATGATGTAGAGCGCAAGGTGGTTCTTCTGCGAAGCAAGGTTGATATACGGCACCGGCTGCTTAGGATCGCAATGGTACCCAGCCGGATAGATGCGGTGAGGAATATAGTAGCCGATCATTCCATAGGTCATACCTTCTTCGTAATCCTTGTCGAGATTGGCAAGAATCACTTTGCGCACAGCCTCAATGACAATCCGGCGATCTTCTGGTAGCGAGGCCAAATAGTCAGCGACATTGGTTGCTTTGCTTTGCATGACAAATTGAAACTACCACAAAAAAGGCCGCGCTCCAGGGCGCG
>JBIPMY010000038.1:0-22088 GCA_044376335.1 Bryobacter sp. | reverse complement strand
ATATCTTCGACTTGGCGCGGCTCCGAGCCGCTTGGGACAGAGTTTCGAACCGCTTCGAGCGTAAACGGCATGATCTCGAATGCCAGATATAGAGTCAAAGCTCCGCCTAGAATGCCAGGCAGTACCCAGGAACCTTTTTCGGCGAGCGGTGGAGCTGCCGCTTTGTGATCGATCATTGCGTCAATCAATAAACCGATTGGCCGCATTGCCATACTGAATAAGTGAGTGCTCATGGCTTTTCTTCCCTTCTCATCGCTATGCCTTCCAAAGAACTCGCTGGGGGCAGAATGCCCCCCGCGAAAACAGACTAAATCGCGCAAGCGACCGCGCCAACATGAATGGCTGCCGAGGCCGCAAATGCAGCGCCAAAGCCCAGGGTGGCTCCACCGACGCCGATTGCGACTACAGCGCCAACAGCGCCCACCAGCAATCCACAGCCCCAGTCGAGGCCGCCAACCACCGCCTGCGCTGCCGCCGGCTGTAATGCAATCGTCGAATCGAAGGATGGCTGCGCGCCCTGAACCATGGTGCAGACAGACAAGCAGATCATCATCGCGATGGGAATCAAGTTACGTGAAATGGGGAGTTTCATTTTGTTTTCCTTTATTCAGTGAAATTGAGGTTCTTAAAACATGCCAACGCACGCGGCAGCTACGCTTGAGACAGCAAGAACAGCAGCTGGAGCTCCAAGTCCGCTCGCCCCCCCTGCGGCGATGCCGACAATACCGGCGCCGCAAGCGAGTCCGTTGGCAAACTTACCCCAATCCCAGCCTCCAAGGATGAGATCGGCTTGTATGCCGGTAAGTTCTTGTATTGGTGCAGATCCAGATTGGGTGAGTAGCAATGTGCAGAGCATTGCCACCGTGAAGAGGGACTTGAGAAAAGATCCCTGATTTGCTTTCATTAGAGTGAAGTTCCTTTCTTGAACTTTGAGAGTGCCTGGCGGTCAACGTTAGCGCGATCGGCCGCCAAGCACACTTTTGCTTTTCTGTAGTTCGACTATTGGCTAAACCCATCGTCAGCCCTCGCAGAAAACTGATTCCCAGGTGCTTTTACGATCAACACCTCCCCGCTCCAAATCCGATTGAACTTTCCCCGTTCGTAGGAAAGTTTCCCCAAAGCAGGATCGCGAACCACGACCCTCCATTCGTTCGACTCATCCACAACTACAAAATGATTCCCAGAAACAAAGGCAATTAAAGGCTTTGCCGCAATGTCCAAATCTTGTTTACGCAGCCTCCAGGCTTTGGCTTCAAGCCCCGCCCGAGCAGCGCTTCGCATCAGGTCCCCAAGGCTCCTCTGGATGTCCCGCCAGTCTTCCTGGTCAACTAGCTTCACGCCCAACGACCGCGCCACCATTCGGAGACAAGCCGGGCCACAACCGTTTTGGCCTCGCTGAAACACCACATCCGTGGCTTCGAGAACCTCTGCACCGGACCACTTCGCCAAAGCGAGCCGCAATGATCCTGGATTTCGAAGCGTCCACACACCGACCGCCATCAGCCCGCACAAAGCACCAAACAGTACGACAAGCAGCGCCAACGCTTGCTTTTTTGTCAGCCGCCCCGCGGTCCAAACTCTTTGAAAATTCGCTTCCATTCCCCCTCGCTTAACTTACCTTCGCGAATCTTGCGCACAATCCCGCCTGCATCCACCACCACCATCGCTGGCACCGATCGAAGGCCCATCTCTACCATCAAAGCCTCTTCACCACGACACTCGATCAGATCCTCAGAGGAGTCCTTCACCACACCTGAATCTACCGCCACCAGCAAAACAGGCAATGTAGCCGCGCCAACCGACTGAAAGCGCCGAACGGTAACCCGCTCCTCAAGACAGTGAGAACACGATGGACTGTACAGAAGTAAAATATAGGGCTTGCCCATCAATACAGATCGAGACAAAGATCCGCAGTTTCCACTCAAAGAGAAGTCTGGAATCATCTTATTTGACTTTAAATAAGATTCTTTTCTTACCTTATTCCCGCGAAAATACCAAAGCGCAGAGATCGAGCAAGAGAAAATAACAAAAACGATAAGGGAGAAAACAGCTCGACGCACGATGCTTTGCCGTCTCTTCAGAAATCAGTTACGTAAGCGCTTTTGCGCGAGAAAACCAAGATATCCGGCCATACAAAGCTGAGAAACAGCCAGCAGAACTGAGCCGCTAACCAAGGTGGCCACACCACTGATCGCCAATGCGACCACCAATATCCACAAAGGGGAAAAGCCCGTTATTTGCGCTTTCATCTAGAGCAATCCTTTTCTAGCAAGAAATGTTTAACTCAAAGACCACAATAACTGAAGATTATTTGTTTTTGAGATTAGCGTCAAGAGAAAAACGTTTCGGAAAAAGGTTTGGTTCAAGCCAATTGAAAAAGAGCCGCCATTGATCATTCAAGCTTCAACGCGTCAGCGGATCCTCTTCCCACGGCGGCGTAGCCGCAATCAGCCGCGCCAACTCCAGCTTCATCATCCACGCAATCTCGCGATAGCTGAAGTGCCCCTTCTACTCAAGGGCCAAGCTTAAAGTATTTCAGCAAGTTGCTGCGGCTTGATGCCGCAGTCGGACATGATCTTACGCAACAATCCCAAACCCAAACTGCGTGTGCGAAGCGGTACAACAGTTGCTCGACCATCCAGATGGCGAAGAAAACAATGGCTACCGCGCGTCCGTTCAACTACAAAACCGATACGCTCCAAGGCCCTAACGAGTTCTTTCCCAGTAGGGCGCGGTAACGCGCTGAATTCCAACAAACTCTAAATTGCTAGGCTCCTGCCCCTCGACTTCAAGGCAAAGCTCAATAGCTTCACGGATCTCCACCATCAGCTCGTCAAGTGAGGCAGCATCGGTATGAAATCCCGGCAATTGAGGAACTGAAGCAACGTAAAGTCCCTCTTCGTCTCGCTCGATTACGACATCAAACTGGCGTGCCATGTTTGCAGTCTAGCGCGTCAGCGGATCCTCTTCCCACGGCGGCGTAGCCGCAATCAGCCGCGCCAACTCCGGCTCTACCTTCGCCAGCTCCAGCTTCATCATCCACGCAATCTCGCGATAGCTGAAGTGCCCCTTCACCCCACTCCGCAGCTTCGAGATGTACTCAATCTCGGCGAAATCCATCTTGAACAAGAATCTTCCATGAGCCCCAAACGGCAACAAATACTGCCCCGCCGGCTGCGGCAACCCGGCATAAACCTTCATCACTTCTTCCATCGCCGCCACATAAGTCTCCCGAATCGGCCCATCGGTAAACGCGCTGGGCACCCCATACCCCAAGCCAAACGTATAAGCCTGCCGCAACTGCACACAGCGCCTGTGCCGGTGCAAATCCCGGTAAGCCCCGATATCCATCACGATGTCAAACACATACTGCCCACCGCGAAACTCCTTCAGCAGTTCGTCGAAGCGAGAGCGCGACCGCAGCGCGAGATCAATCACTTCATTCCGCACCGCCTCGCTAGCCCCCAGCGCCCACTCATACAAATCCCGGTAAGGCCGCGTCGTCACCGGATACAGCAGCGAAGCCACGATATCAACCACGGCAGAAGCCGGCCGCACCAGATCCACCGTCTGCTCCCGCTGCGGCACCAGCGTGTAGCTGGGCAGATTCGCCGCCGCCCACCCCGCCAGATCCCGATGCGCTTCAGCTTGATGCTTATCCGGGTCCACGTACTTCGCCAGGGTCGGCGCCACCGGCTCCCCCACACTCTCATGCCACAAACAAGCCGGCGCAACAGCTACAGCCGCCGCAGCCTCCCCCGCCACCTCACGAATCTCGGCAAACTCACTCGCCTTCAGCCGCCGAATCTGCTTCTCCAGCGTTCGGATACTAGTCACCTGCCCCACATTCGTAGGAATCCCAAAGAACAAAACAAAGCGCGCGATATCAAAAGCCCGAGCCTTCAAATTCCGCTCATAAGCATCCGGCTTCATCTCCGCCGGCCGGGGCAAACTCGACGTCAGCTCTTCAAACTTGAGCGCATGCAGCTTTCCATAAGCCTCAAGCAACGCCCGCCCTGCCGCCTCGTATCGCGCGGCCTCGTCCGCAGAAAACTCTGGAGGCGTCACAAAGCCCAGCTTCGAAAAGTCCTGATAACGAGTACTCTTCGCCTGCCCATCCCAAAGCTGCTCGTCTTCAACTTCAGTCGCGGCGAGTTCCGAGATCCCCTCCCAGCAAAGCCCCAGATGCCCCAAATCGGCAATCGAAGCGTGGCCATACTGGAAGTAAAAGCTCTCGAGAAACTTCATCGAGTTATGAGTTTTCACCCATTCGAGAGACTCAAGAATCGAATCAGCACTGCGGCTGTACCGGGCCAGCGCATAAGCGCTTTTCTCGGCAGGCATCGGGGACATAGCTATGACACGTGACATCGCGTTAACCTCGTTATTGTCCCATGACCACAAAAATTAAGAGACTCCACCCCGACGCAAAACTCCCCGTATACGCCCACGGCCCCGAAGAAGACGCCGGCATGGACCTCCGCAGCGTCGAAGAAGTCACGATCCACCCCCACCAAACCTACGCCGTAGCCACCGGCCTCTCGATCGAACTCCCCCCCGGCTACGAAGCCCAAATCCGCCCCCGTTCCGGGCTCGCCTTCAAGCACTCCATCACAATCCCCAACTCCCCCGGCACCATCGACCCCGCCTACCGCGGCGAAATCAAAGTCATCCTTTTGAATCTAGGCCAGGCCCCCTTCGTAATCCAACCCGGAGACCGCATCGCCCAGATGGTGATCGCAAAATACGAAGCAATCAACTGGCTGGAAGACGAACTCAGCGACACCACCAGAGGAGAAGGCGGCTTCGGCTCCAGCGGCGTCAAGTAAGCGCCAAGCGCGGCCCAATCAAACCCCAAGCTTCTCGATGACCGCTTCCAGGCTAATCGTTTCTGTCCTTCCCAAAGCGTCTAAAAGGCGTTTGCGATTGGTGGGGCTACTGAGCAAATACTCCGTCTCCCGCTCAGACGCTGCCTCACGCTCAGGATCGATGACGACATCATCGTCCTGCATAAATCCCTACTTCAACTCTCCAGCCAGCTTGCTAGCCAGCGGGCTCTGCTGCCCCGCATACTTATTCCCAGGCTTCGACCGGTACGGCATCGACGAAGGCGTCGACAACTCCTCAAAAGTCATCGAGCAAATCCGCATCCCCGGATACAGAGCCACCGGCATAATCCCCAAATTCGACAACTCGAGAGTCGCCCGCCCACTCCAGCCCGGATCAAACAACCCGGCCGTCCCATGAACAATAATCCCGATCCGGCCCAGACTCGACCGCCCCTCAAGCCGCCCCAGAATATCCGGCGCCAACTCCAGATGCTCCACCGTAATCGCCAGAGCAAACTCACGAGGCTGCAAAATAAACGCTTCCCCATCCGGCACCACAATCGTCCGCATCAGCTTCGAGATATCCACCTTATCCCGCAGATCGATAAACGCGTGCTTGGAATGCTCAAAGATACTGAACTCATTCCCCAGCCGGAAGTCGACACTGCAACTCCCGATATGCTCCTCCGGCATAGCCGGATCCACTGAGATCTTGCCCGAAGCGAGCGCTTTGCGAATATCGACGTCTGATAAAACCATGTATTTTCCGTGTGCTTTAGCGATTGTAAACGAAAAGCCCGGCGCCATCAGCACCGGGCCTTCCCTTAAAAGATAAAAACGATTTGGTGGACGAGAAGGGGTTCGAACCCTCGACCCCCGCATTGCGAACGCGGTGCTCTCCCAACTGAGCTACTCGCCCAAACCATCTTTAGTTTACCCCTTCTTGGGGTCTAAAATCATCTCGATCTCTTTACGGCAGTCCTTCAGGTGGCTCACCGTAGCCGCATCCTTCGCCGTCAGTGCCGCCGCAGCAAGACGCTGGCTCAACTGCTCCAGCATCACGCGCGCCGTACCGCGAAAGTCTGTCTGCTGCCAGCCAGCCGTCATCATCGCCATGATCTCCGGGTTCCCGCGGCCACCAAAGCCGCCCAGTGCAGGCGCAGCCGGCCGCGTCAGCAGCGTCTTGATGTGGTCAATGTAGTTGCGCTGCAGCGCCCGTCGATAAATGTCGATCGACGCGCCAGGCTTCGCCACCTCACTAAAGACCCCACCCTGCACATCCGTCATAAACTCGCGCAGCGTGTAAGCATTCTTCGCGTCCAGCGCCTCGCCATCGGTCAACAACTTGAACCGCATTGGCGACAGCAACGACTCAAGCGTCTGCTTCTGTTGATTGATGATGATATCGGCAGCCCCAAAATACTGGAACTGGTTCATCAACTCGGGCTTGATCAGATTCGTCGGCGGCACAAAGACCTGCTCCTGCAAGAACTTCACCGCTTCCTTCTGCTTCGCCTTGGGCACACGGGCAAACTGGTCGCCACCACGCCCGGCCAGCGTGCGGCTCTCCACCACACCACCCACCATGCGCACTACCGATCCCAGCCAAAGCCGGCGCAATCCCCAAACATCCTGGAAGGTCTCCTTCAACAAATCGAAGTCTTCCCCAGGCTTGGTCGTCGCCTTCACCAGCCAGCCGTTGATCACCCGCTCCAGATTCTTGAAGCCCAGCGTCGTAGCCATCACCGGGTCATCCCCGATATTTTCGGTCTTCACCGTCGGGTCCACCATCGCCGGCCCATCCTCGCCACCAAAGCGCAAGAACGGCTCGGTCAACTGGCGCGCAGCAATCTGATCGAGCGCCGTCTTCTCATCGTCAGGAGACTTGGCACCCACCACAGGCTTATAGCCCCACTCAATCGCAAACTTGTCATAGTCCGCAATGATCGGGATCAGCGAGCTCACATTGTCTTCCGGCTGCGCCACATAGTTGAAGCGTCCGTAAGCCATAATCGAACCCACACTTCCATGCGTCTTGGTAAACGCCGGGTCGCGCAACTGAGCAATCGAATAAGCCGAACTCGCCTTGTGATTGTGCCGCAGCCCAATCGTATGCCCCACCTCATGCGAAGCGATGTAAAGCAAAATCTCACCCATCAACTTCTTGTCAAAGGGCAACTTCCGCGCCGCATCATTCTGCGCCGAACACATCGCAAAATACCAGGCCTGCGAAAGCTTCAGCACATCATGCCAAAGAATCAGATGCGTACTGATAATCTCGCCACTGCGCGGGTCATGCACATGCGGACCCATCGCATTCTCCACAGGCAAAGCCGCCCAGCGCACTACCGAATAGCGCACATCCTCGGCATCCCACGTCGGGTCCTGCTCCTTGGTGGGCGCGTCCTTCGCGATAATCGCGTTCTTGAATCCAGCCTGCTCAAAGGCCACATTCCAGTCCTCGATTCCCTTCTTGATATAGGGCTTCCACACATCGGGCACCTCACGCCCCACATAGAACGTAATCGGCTTCACCGGCTCACTCAGCGCCGCATTCGGGTTCTTCTTCTCCAAACGAAAACGAGTAATAAAGCCCTTCTGCTCCACCCGATTTTCTTCGTTCGCGTACTCCTCAAAAGGCTGCACAAAATAACCCACGCGCGGGTCAAAGTTACGGCCCATCATCGGCTTCTCCGGCAGCAGCACCATGCTGTAATGCACCATCACACTCAAGCTCCGCAACCCACCAGGAATCACAGCCGGAGGCGGCGCATTGGGGCTAGCTGAAGGCAGCGGCGGCGCACCAAAATTCCAGGTCAGCGTCGAACGCACTTCGATGTTTTCCGGAAAAGCCTTGATCTCATCCACAAAGCTCCGCGTCGGGTCTGCCGGCGGCACCATCGGCAGCCGCAAACTCGCAAGCAGACTCACTACAGACAGCTCCGGGATATCCGCCGAAAACATCGACGTCACATCAATCACCGCGCTCTTGTCCTTACCCTCAGCTTCAACATTAAAGGCCCGGATGATCGGTTGAAAATTCGATAGCGACACAGCAAGCTGAGTCCCTGCATCCCCATTGGTAGCCCGCTTCGTCACCGGATTGATCTTGAGAAACACCCGATTCCCACGCCGCTCCCAGCGCACCATCCGCGTATTGCCCGGGCTCCCGCTATAGCCAACCCCAGGAGGCGCCTGCGCGATCTCGTTGTACATCAACATGTCGCGCCCGTAAAGCTTCTCCGGGATCTCGTAGTACCACTTCTCGTCCAGCGTATGAACCTTGAACAGTCCGTCCTTGGTCTTCGCTTTCGCAGTGATCACATCTTCGTATTTCTTCGGGCCGGTCGCTGGCGGGCGCGCAATCGGCGGCGCACCTCCACCACGACCATTGGCAGGGGGCGTAGCCGGCGGCACAGGAGGTTCCTGCGACATCAAACCTACGGGTAAAAGCAGAACAGCCGTCGCCAGTAAGCGACGGCTGAGAAGCCGGTTCTTCAACATGTTCGAGAGACCTCTTTCGAGTTTTTAGTTATTCCTTAACTTCGTAGCGGAATTTTTGACTGGCGCTGTTCGCACCCTTCTTCGCTTTCACTTCAATCTGCCAGGCACCCACCATGATGAATTTCTGTTTCGATTCATAAACACCGGGCTTTACCTGCTTGGCCGCTTCTTTGAATTCGCCGTGGTCCATTTCCACCATCGTCAAAATGGTCTCCACTTCAGCGCCAGCCACCGGCTGACCCTTGGCATCCACGATCTTTACCGTCAGCGGCGTATCGTAGTTCGCCTTCACCTGCTTCGGCAATTCGTACTGAATCTTCCAGGCCGACTTGTCTTGCCCGAAGAGGCCGAGCGCACATACAACGAGAGAAAGCAAAAAAATCCGCATGTCCCGATTCTATAACTTTTGCAGCCGAACGCTACCATTCGATGTGCTGATCCGGATCGGCCCACCGCCGGTCCCAACTTTGCCATCCACACGAGTCTTAGAAATCGTACCCGTCGCCGACAGCTCGAACTCATTCGTGATACTCGAATTCGATGTCGTTACCCGCAAATCCGCATTCAACTTTGCAGGCAGCCGCAACGTCACCCCCGAATTGCTCGTATCGACATCGATGGACTGCCCCTTATAATCCGGCAAGCTCAAATCAATGGAACCATTCGAACTATCCGCCTTCACCGGCCGGCCCTCAGCCAGCTTCTCAACACGTGCCTTGATGCTCGAGTTGGATGTCGAAGCCTCAAAGCCGCCCTCCAGGCCATCTACCGTGATCGAACCATTCGAAGTCCGTCCAACAAAATCCCCATGTACACCCGTCACATCAATTGCCGCATTCGAGGTCTTGGCATCGAGCTTACCTTCAAGGCTCCTCACCTTCACCGATCCATTCGAGCTCTGCAACCGCGCATTCCCAACGATGTTATCCACCCGAATCGAGCCGTTCGAAGAAACAATACCCTCCAGCATCATCTTCTTCGGCACCCGCAAAATATACTTCGCCCCGCAATTCCCCCGCCGCCCCTCAGGCCGAATCGTCCGCAGGCGCAGCACATTGCCCTGCAAACTCCCTTCCACTTTTACCGCCCGCATCAACTCCTCAGTACCGCCATACTTGATCCCGTTGACATCAATCTCATCCTTCTCCCAGGACGAAATCTCGATGCTGCCGTTAAAGTTATCGATGGCCAGCGTCCCGCCCGGCTTCATCGGATAACTCAGATGAAAGTCCTCTTTGAACTTGTCAGACGAGCCCCACGAGCTCATATCTTCAATGTCGCAACCGGTCAAAAGCAGCGCGACGGGCGCAAGTGAAAAGAGGATTCGGCGTGTCATGTCAAACTCCAATACGCGCCACACCACAGAAGGTTCCAATAAAAGTTATCCTTACAGACAATCTCTATGCGCAAATTTGCATTTCTCTTCACCTCGATCCTGCCCCTCGTCGCGCAAATCCACCCACTAGACAGCCTCACCACCTCTGAATTCTGGTCCGTCTATGAAACCCTCCAGAAATCCGGTCAGGCCGACGCAGACACCACCTTCTCGAGCGTCCTCCTCCATCCGCCCGCGAAACAAGCCATCCTCACCAACCAGCCCGTTCCCCGCCAGGCCGACGTCATCCTCCGCAAAGGTAACAAGACGATCGCCGCAACCGTAAACATCACCACCAAAACAATCACCTCCAGCCAGGAGCTCAAAGACGCCCAGGCCCCCTTCACCGGCAGCGAACTCTTCTCTGCCGACGGCCCCATCAAAAAAGACCCGCGCGTCATCGAAGCCCTCAAAAAGCGCGGCCTCACAGACCTCCGCACCGTCCAGTGCCTCGCTCTTCCCGTCGCCTACCGCAGCACGCCAGAGCAAGCCACCCAGCGCATCGGCTTCGGCGGGTGCTCCAAAACCAACGGAACCCTCCACACCTGGGGCCGCTCCATCGAAGGCCTCACCATCCAGATGGACATGGTGACGAACAAAATCATCAGAGTCATCGACACAGAAGTCGCCCCCGTCCCCACCGCCGACAACAACTACGAAGAGATCCCCGAAGTCCCCCGCCCGCACTCGACGCCCATCAGCACCTCGCAACCCATGGGCCCCGGCTACAAGATCGACAAAGGCGAAATCTCCTGGCAGAACTGGCAATTCCGTATGCGGCTAGACCAGCGCGTCGGCGCCGTCCTCAACCTCGTCAAGGTAATCGACAAAGGCAAGCCCCGCTCCGTTATGTATGAAGGCCACGTCAGCGAACTCTTCGTCCCCTACATGGACCCCGCCAATGGCTGGAACAACCGCGCCTTCATCGATGCCGGGCAATTCTACGCCACCAGCCCCTTCATCAAGCCGCTCAAGATTGGCCTCGATTGCCCCGCACACGCCACCTACTTTGACGCCCTCTTCGCCACAGACTCAGGCTCCCCCAAGCTCCACACCAACATGGCCTGCCTCTTCGAGCGCAGCCTCGACACGCCCGCCTGGCGGCACGGCGAAGACGGCCAAATCTACGGCCGCCCCAACCGGCAACTCATCCTCCGCACCGCCGCCGTAATCGGCAACTACGACTACATCATGGACTGGCGCTTCGACCCAGACGGCACCATCGAAGTAGCCGTAGGTGCCACCGGCGTGATCGAAACCAAAGCCACCGCCCAGAAGCTCCCCCCAGACCACAGCCACAACGCAACCGACACCGGCCAATACGTAGCCGAGCACACCGTAGGAGTCAACCACGACCACTACTTCAGCTACCGCCTCGACATGGACGTAGACGGCTCAAGCAACTCTTTCATGCTCCACAAGATGGTTCCAAAGAGAATCGAAAACGACCCAATGCGAAAGTCCATCTGGGTCACCCAGCCCACAATGGCCGCAACAGAAAAAGAAGCCATCCTCGACATAGATCTGGCCAAGCCCTCAATGTGGATGTTCATGAACCCGGCAGTCAAGGGCCCGCTGAACTACCCAACCGCCTACGAGATCATGCCGGGAGCAACAGCAAAATCATTGATGTCCCCAGACGACCCCACCCAGCAAATCGGCTCCTTCTCCGAGCACCAGTTCTACGTAACCCCATACAACGCAAACGAGCGCTACGCCAGCGGAGTTTACGTAACCAGCTCCCCAGCAAAAGACGGTCTAACGGACTGGGTAAAAGCCAACCGTTCCATAGCGAACACAGACATAGTCGGCTGGTACACCCTGGGCTTCCACCACATCACCCGAGCCGAAGACTGGCCAGTAATGCCAGCCATGTGGCACAGCTTCCTGATCCGCCCCTTCCACTTCTTCGACAAGAATCCGGTGCTCGATTTGCCGAAGAGCTTACAGTCCAGACCCTAAGTCTGCCGCGTTGGCTCGATTCAACGAATCCCGTTCAACCCTCATGCCACCAGAGGTACATCCAACACACCCGCCTCACTCGAAGGCATCGGCACAGTCAAACCCTCTTCCTGCAATCCTTCAATGTGAAATGCAACAGCCGAGCGAATCTCAGCCTCCACAGCCTCTCGAGTTTCTCCCACTGCAATCACCCCAGGAAGATCAGGCACATAAGCCCCCCAGGAGGTCTCCCCTTTTTCGTAAATAACGGTATATCTCATCACGCTTGCTCCCTCGGACTTTTGCCTAAGTTTTTCTTCAGCCCTGCATCGCGAAGAATCTTGTTCAGCGTTCCCGCAGGAACGTCTTCGCCTGTCTGTCCAGCCACAGTGATGACATGCATGGAACCAGCATTCTTGAACTGGCGGTGGCTCCCACGTTGCCGCTGGAGAACCCATCCATGATCAGCCAACAACTCGATTAGATCACGTACTTTCACAAAAAACCTCGCGAGGACAAATAGCCGCCTACCGCTTCATCAACTTCATCACTTTCTCCAAATCTTCCTGATCCATCCCCTCTTGCGCCTTCTCCAAATCCGCCATCGTCATTTTCTTGGTGCGCTTACTGGTCTTGATAATTGGAAACTCCACCCTCTTGACGACAGTCTCCGCCTTCCCCAACACCAACCTCAACCCCTCAATCACAACATCCGTCACCCGCCGCCCCTCCAGCGCCGCCTTCGCCTTCACCGCCCGGTACAACTCGTCCGGAATCTCAAGAGTCGTCTTCATGAAACCCAGATTACCAGATTCCCAGAAACCCAGATTCGCCCAAACCAAACTCCCCACACGATCCTGATTAAAATCGCAAGCTAAGCAGCCGGCTACCCCCAGTGAGTCGCAGCCCATTGCAAAATAAATCTCCAAACGATTGCCAGGCATGGCAAGACTTGCCATTTATTGCCATGCGTGCTAGGTTGACCAATATAGAGAGTTTCCTATGCAAACAATGAACATTTCGCTCCCCGACCAGCTCAAAGAGTTTGTCGATGGTCAAGTCGGCTCAGGCCGGTACAGCAGTGTCAGTGAGTATGTCCGGGATCTCATTCGAGACGATGAAAAGCGAAAGGCCCAAGACCGGCTTGAAGCTCTCTTGATGGAGGGCATCCAAAGCGGCGATGCCACGGAGATGACGCGCCAGGACTGGAGCGATATCAGAGCAGAAGCCCTGCGGCAGCTCCAAGCACGCAAAGCACTGAAATCGGCCTAATGGCTAGCGTCCGAAAGCGTGAATCTGCCAGGCGAGATCTCATCGCGCAATGGGTGTGGTTCGCCGAAAACGCCAGCATCGATACTGCCGACCGGTTTCTAGAAGCTGCCGATTCAACTGCTTCGATCCTCGCCAGTCAACCAGAGGCAGGACACCGCTTCTTCGTCAGCAGACCGGAACTTCAAGGTATGCGCCGTTTCCCTGTCTCGGGTGGCTTTGAAAAGATCCTTCTCTTTTACTTCCCATTGACAGATGGCATTGAACTCGTCCGTATAGTCCATGGAAACAGAGATCTTGAACGGCTCCTTCTCGAGGGGTTCTTTGGATAGACCTGATCAATCAGCGTCTATCGGGACCCTCGTCCTTTTGAGACCCTCCCGATAAGCGCATCCGCTATCACCCCAAGCCAGCCACTCCACGCTATCCTGATTCAAACCAAAGTGAAGAAACTTTTAGCTCTAAACCGAGGCGAAATCGCCATCCGCATCTTCCGTGCCGCCAACGAACTCGGCCTCCGCACCGTTGCCGTTTACTCCAAAGAAGACCGCCTCAGCCTCCACCGTTTCAAAGCCGACGAAGCCTATCAAATCGGGGAGAACAAAGGCCCCGTTGAAGCCTATCTCGACACCGAAGGCATCGTCACCCTCGCCGCCGCCAACGGCGTAGACTTCATCCACCCCGGCTACGGTTTCCTCTCAGAGAACCCCAATCTCCCCCGCGCCTGCGCCAAAGCCGGCATCACCTTCGTCGGCCCCAGCGCCACCATGCTCGATGCCCTCGGCGACAAAACCGCAGCCCGCACCCTAGCTGAAAAAGCCAAAATCCCGGTAGTCCCCGGCACCCCCGAAGCCCTCACCAAAACCCAGGACGTCGAACGCGCCGCCAAGTCCATCGGCTTCCCCCTCATCGTCAAAGCCGCCTTCGGTGGAGGCGGCCGCGGCATGCGCGTCGTCAACAATGCCGAAGAATTCAAGGGCAAACTCGAAGAAGCCCGTCGCGAAGCCGGTGCCGCCTTCGGCAACGACGCAGTCTTCCTCGAACGCTTCATCCGCCGCGCCAAGCACATCGAAATCCAGATCATCGCCGACAAACACGGCAACGTCGTCCACCTCCACGAGCGCGATTGCAGCGTCCAGCGCCGCCACCAAAAAGTCGTAGAGGTCGCCCCGGCCGTCAACCTCTCAGAGAAGATCCGCAAAGAACTAGCCGAAGCCGCCGTAGCCCTCGCCAAAGTAGCCAACTACGAAAACGCCGGCACCGTCGAGTTTCTAGTCGACGTAGACAAAGAAGAGTGGTTCTTCATCGAAGTCAACCCGCGCGTCCAGGTCGAACACACCGTCACCGAAATGGTCACCGGCATCGACATCGTCCGCACCCAGATCCAGGTCGCCATGGGCCACAAGCTCCACGGCCCCGAAATCAACCTGCCGAAGCAGGAAGACATCAAGGTCAACGGCTTCGCCCTCCAGTGCCGCGTCACCACAGAAGACCCCACTCAGAACTTCACCCCAGACTACGGCCGCATCCACACCTATCGTTCCCCCGCCGGCTTCGGCATCCGTCTCGACGGCGCATCGGCCTACGGCGGCGCAGTCATCACACCCTTCTACGATTCACTCCTGGTCAAGACCACAAGCTGGGGCCGCGACTTCAACGAAGCCTGCCAGCGCATGGACCGCGCCCTGCGCGAGTTCCGCATCCGTGGCGTCAAAACCAACATCCCCTTCCTCGAAAACGTCATCAACAACGACACCTTCCAGAAGGGCGACGTCACCACGCGCTTCCTCGAAGAAACCCCAGCCCTCTTCAAGTTCACCGCCCGTCGGGACCGTGCCACCAAACTCCTAACTTACTTGGGCGAAACCATCGTTAACGGCAACCCCGAAGTCGCCGGCAAGCCCAAACCCGCCACCTTCCGCAAGCCCAAGATCGAAGCCTATCTCGATTACGCCCCACCCAAAGGCACCAAACAACTCCTCGACGAACTCGGCCCCGAAAAGTTCGCCCAGTGGACCCGCGATCAGAAGCGCCTCCTCATTACCGACACCACCTTCCGCGACGCCCATCAATCCCTGATGGCCACCCGTATGCGCACCTACGACATGATGGCCGTCGCAAACTTTGTCGCCCACCGTCTCTCCGGCCTCTATTCGCTAGAGATGTGGGGCGGTGCCACCTTCGACGTCTCGATGCGCTTCCTCCTCGAAGACCCCTGGCAACGGCTGCGCAGGCTAAGAGAAGCCATCCCCAACATCTGTTTCCAGATGCTCCTCCGCGCCTCCAACGCCGTCGGCTACACTGCCTACCCCGACAACGTAGTCCGCGAATTCATCATCGAATCCGCCGCCCAAGGCATCGACATCTTCCGCGTCTTCGATTCCCTCAACTACCTTCCCAACATGAAGGTCGCCATGGCCGCCGTCCGCAAGACCAACCGCATCTGCGAAGCCGCCATCTGTTACACCGGCGACATCCTCGACCCCAAGCGCACCAAGTACTCGCTCAACTACTACGTCCGCATGGCCAAAGAGCTCGAGAAGATGGGAGCCCACGTCCTCGCCATCAAGGACATGGCCGGCCTCGCCAAACCCTACGCCACAGAGATCCTCGTAAAGGCCCTCAAAGAAGAAATCGGGCTTCCGATCCACTTCCACACTCATGACTCAAGCGGCCTCAACGGCGCCTCGATCCTCAAGGCCTCAGACGCCAAGGTCGACGTAGCCGACGCAGCAGTAGCGTCCATGTCCGGCTCCACAAGCCAGCCGAATCTCAACAGCATAGTCGCATCCCTGGCCAACACCAAACGCGACACCGGCCTCGACAGCCAAACCCTCCTCGAATACTCCGAATACTGGGAAGCCGTCCGCCACAACTACAGCGGCTTCGATTCCAGCCCCCGCCACGGCCTAGCCGATCTCTACATCCACGAGATGCCCGGTGGTCAATACACGAACCTGAGAGAGCAAGCAGAATCCATGGGCCTCGGCACCCGCTGGCCCGAAGTCGCCAAGATGTACGCTGACGTCAACGCCGCCTTCGGCGACATCGTCAAAGTAACTCCATCCAGCAAAGTAGTCGGAGACCTCGCCCTCTACCTGATCAGCCGGGGCATGAGCATCGAGGAGTTCACCAACCTCAAGCCAGACCACACCCTAACCCTGCCCAACTCGGTCATCGACATGTTCGAAGGCTCCCTCGGCATCCCCGAAGGCGGCTGGCCAACGAAGATCTCAAAGATCATCCTGCAGGCACGCAAGGCAAAGAAAGCCAAGCTCCCCCCGGCAGATCTCGCGAGCAGCAAGCTCAACAGAACAGACCTGATGAGCTACCTCATGTACCCCGACGTCTTCACCAAGTTCGCCAAAATCCGCGACACTTACGACAACGTCGAGGTCCTCCCCTCCCCGCAATTCTTCTACGGCATGACCAAGGGAGAAGAGATCAGCTTCGATCTCGAACCCGGCAAAACGCTAATCGTTAAGTTCCTGACTCTAAGCGAACCCCACCCCGACGGCAGCCGCACCGTCTTCTTTGAGCTCAACGGACAACCCAGAGAAGTCCAGGTAAAAGACAAATCGCTCAAAGCCACAACAGCCCAGCGACCCAAGGCCGACCCAGCCAACCCCAACCAAATCGCCGCCCCAATCCCGGGAGCCATCACCAGCGTCCACGCTCAGGTTGGCCAGGCAGTCAAGAAGGGCGAACGACTCCTAGTCATGGAAGCAATGAAGATGCAGACCACCGTCAACGCCCCCGCAGACGGCAAGGTAAAAGACATCCTCGTCAAACCCGGCGAAACCGTCGAGCCCAAAGACTTACTTGTGGTTCTCGAGTAATAGGAAGGGCAGCGCAATTCAATCCGAGTTGCGCTGCCCCAACCCCAAGACTTGATCGATAAATCTGGCAATCGCGAGTAATCCCTCACAGATTAGCCAGCTCACGAATTCACCGATGACTGAGATAACAAATTCCATTAGGCCTCGAAAATAACCCTCGGCCCATAAACATCCCGAACCTTCAACCGCACCCCACAACTCTTCAACTCAAACTCATCGTCAAGATCCTGAAAGATCGAAGTCTTCCAAATCGCGTCACCAGTTGCCCGCTCATGTAATTTAACGCCATACTGATCGGCAGAAACCAAAAGATACTCCCGAACACTTTTCAGCGCCGTATAGGCATGAAATTTCACCATTTCATCCTTCATTGAAGTGCTCGGCGAAAGCACCTCTACCACAACGCTCGGATTGATCAGGCATCCAATTCCGCGTTTTTCCACCCAATCGGCTTTGCCACAAACTACGCTCAGGTCTGCAAAGAAATATGCGGATCTGGCCGCGACAAAAATAGCCTGATTCGGACTTAGAGCAAAACAATCGGTGCCGTCCAGTCGCTTAAACATTTCCCCAAACAGGTTCGATTCGATCAAGCTGTGAACCGGGGAAGACCCAGACATCCCCTCAACAACCCCATCCCAATACTCGAGCCGCTCCCCGCTCTCCTCAAGCAGCTTGAAGTATTCGTCTTCGCTCATCCGCCGTTTTGCCGCAACAGGTACCATCACCCACCATCATCACCGATTCAAACGCAAAGCGTCAAAACCCAGCTAAGACTCAAGCACCGCATCCGGCCCATAGACATCCCTCACCCTCAACTGAACCCCACAGCTCTTCAACTCAATCTCATCATCCAGATCCTGAAAAACCGTCACCTTCCAGATCTCATCGGCATGCATCCGCTCATGCAATTTCACACAATACCTGTCGGCAAAAACAATCAAATACTCACGCACACTCTTCAGCGACGTATAAGCATAAAGCTTGTCCGATTCATCCTTAAAAACCGTCGACGGCGACAACACCTCAACAACCACAGCAGGGTTGGTCAAACAGCTGATACCGCGCCTCACCACCCGCTCCTTCTTCCCGCAAACCACACTCAAATCCGCAAACAAATAGACATCTCGAGAAGCCACATAAATCGCCTGGTTTGTGGTCATGGCCGAACAATCAGACCCAGCCAGTCGCCGAGAAAACTCAGAGAACAGGTTCGATTCAATATCGCAATGAGCCCCAGACCCGCCAGCCATCCCCTCAACAACCCCATCCCAATACTCCAGCCGCTCCCCGCTCTTCTCAAGCAGTTCGAAGTATTCCTCTTCACTCATCCTTCGTTTGGGAACCACTGGTACCATCACCCACCATCATCAACGATTCGTGTAACCCGCCGCAATCCACCCGCGTTCCACTCTCCAGCGCAGAGAATTTCAAACGGGGAAAGGAGGCCTTCCATGAGGCCTTTCATCACTTTGCTGCTCACCCTGCTCGCGACCAACCTCGCCAGCCTAACTGCCCAAACCATCATCGAAGGACGTGTCGTCGATCCTTCAGGTGCCGCCATCCCTGCAGTCCCACTCCGGCTAACCTGTGACGGAAAAACCCATTCCACCAAATCAGACTCCAAAGGAGAGTACCGCTTCGCAAATCTTACCGCCACCAACTGCACACTCATTGCAGAGCAAATGGGCTTTCAGCGTCAAAGCCGCCAAATTACCCTCGTCCAAAACACAAACACTCCAATCCGCCGACTCGACATAATCCTACAAGTTGGGTCAATCAGCGAGACAGTCTCAATTCAGGCAATGAGCATGGGAGGCTTCGGCGCAGGACAAGGCGGAGGAATCGGAGGCGGAACCTACCGCGTAGGTGGCAATTTCAACACAGAGTCCTACCGCACCATCAACGAAAACAGCTTCCGTGCCGTCTCAAAGCACCCCCTCTCCACCTTCTCTGCAGACTCCGACACCGCCAGCTTCACCAAGACCCGGCGCTTCCTCCGCGAAGGCCAACTCCCTCCGCGCGATTCCGTCCGTGTGGAAGAGTTCCTCAACTACTTTCGCTATCAACTCCCTGCCCCGCAAGAAGACCATCCCATCCGCATCCACACAGAGCTAGGCAGCTGCCCCTGGCAGCCATCCCACCAACTCCTATTCCTTGGGCTCAAAACGAAAGAACTCCCGCCCACCCAAATCCCGCCCGCCAACTTCGTCTTCCTCATCGACGTCTCTGGCTCAATGAACCACCCGCAAAAGCTCCCCCTGCTCAAGCAATCCTTCCGCCTGCTTGTCGAGCAACTACGCCCGCAAGATCAGGTCTCAATCGTTGTCTACGCCGGCGAATCGGGCCTCGCACTCCCCACAACCAAAGGCAACAATCAGGAGCGCATCCTCGACGTAATCCAAAGCCTCCGGCCCAACGGCTCAACCAACGGCGCAGCCGGCATCCACCTCGCATACCAGACTGCCGAAGCAGCCTTCATCAAAGGCGGCAACAACCGCATCATCCTCGCCACCGACGGCGACTTCAACGTGGGCGTCTCCGGTGATTCCGAACTCGTGCGCCTCATCGAAGAAAAGCGCAAATCCGGCATCTTCCTCACCATCCTCGGCTACGGCATGGGCAATTACAAAGACGGCAAACTCGAACAGATCGCCAATGCCGGCAACGGTAACTTCGCATACATCGACAACATCCTCGAAGCCCGCAAGTTTCTGGTCCGCGAAATGGGGCAAAACCTCATCACCGTCGCCAAAGACGTCAAACTTCAAATCGAATTCAACCCGGCCCACGTCGCCGAATACCGCCTCATCGGTTACGAGAATCGTCTCCTCAATGCTGAAGATTTCAAGGACGACAAGAAAGACGCCGGCGAGCTAGGCTCTGGCCACACAATGGTCGCCCTATACGAACTCATCCCGCCCAAAACGCAACCCCAATCCGAACCCATCAACAAGCTCCGCTACCAGCGGGAGCTCAAGGCCGAAAAGAACCACAAGCCAGAGCTCCTGCAAGTCAGTGCCCGCTACAAAGCGCCGGATAGCGGCCAGTCGACTGAGCTAAACCAGATTGTGCTCTCTGCCATTCCGGCAACCAACACTCCCGACTTCCATTTCGCTGCAGCCGTTGCCGAGCTAGCCATGATTCTCAGCGAGTCCAAGTGGCAAGGCAGCGCAACTCTGGATTCGGCTTTGGCCCTGGCAAATCAAAGCCTGAAAGAACAAACAGACGAAGCTCGCAACACCCTTCCTGCAATGATCGAACGGGCAAGCGAACTAAAGAAGATGAAAACTACATCTGAGTCGCGTCAAGAACCATCTCGACCCTAGCAACAGCTAATACAGCCGCGCTGCGCTCCCCCTACTGCACCATCCGCTTCACCTTCGCCAGCGCCTGCTTCGCCATCGTGTAATCCGGCTCTATATCAATCGCCTGCTGAAAACAATCTCCAGCCATCCGGTACATATCCTTCACCACATAAGCTCGACCCAGGTTGTACCAGGGGTAATGATAGCTGTCGTAGCGAACACTCTTCGTAGCCTTCTCCAGCCACGGGATCGCATCGTCCACTTGCCCCTTCTCAATCAGGTAAGCACCAATATCGTTGTATGGGTTGCCAAAGGTCGGATCGATCTCAATGGCATGCTTGCATTCGACGATTGCATCGTCGAGTCGCCCCTGAAAGCGATACGCCCAGCCGAGGAAGGTATAAGCTTCCGCAGTAGGGTGCAGATGTATCGATTTCTTGTAGAGGTCCATCGCGAGATCCAACTCCCCATTCATCTGCATTTGGTATGCATCCTGGAAAAGCTGCGTCGCGAGTTCGACCCTCGGGTCGTTCATGAACCCATTACTATCCAAATCTCAGCCATAAGGCAATCCCCAAATCCAACTACTGATGAAATAAATCGTCAACATTTGTTAAGTAGAATAAAGTTACATGATCTCCAAAGTCCGAAAGGCCGTCTTCCCTGCCGCTGGTCTGGGCACACGTTTCTTGCCCGCAACCAAAGCCAGCCCTAAAGAGATGCTGCCTCTCGTAGATAAACCCATCATCCAATACGGTGTCGAAGAGGCCCTTCATTCCGGCATCCAGAACATGATCATCGTCACAGGTCGCGGCAAATCCGCCATCGAAGATCATTTTGACGTCAGCTTTGAACTCGAACATACCCTCGAGTCCAAAGGCAAAAAGGAAATGCTCTCCGCCGTCAGAGCCATCTCCGACATGATCGACGTCTCCTACGTCCGTCAAAAAGAAGCACTTGGCCTCGGCCACGCCGTCCTCCGAGCCAAAGAACTCGTCGGCCAGGAACCCTTCGCCGTCGTCCTCGCCGATGACGTCATCGATAGCGACGTTCCCTGCATCCGCCAGCTCATCGATGTCTACGAATTCTACGGTGCCAGCGTCGTAGCCCTCATGGAAGTCCCTCGCGATCAGATCTCCAACTACGGAGTCGTCGACGCAGAACCGGTCCCCCACAACGGCACCAAAGATCGCCTCTTCCGCATCCGCAACCTCGTCGAAAAGCCAAAGGCCGACGATGCCCCCTCCAACCTCGCCATCATCGGCCGCTACATACTAACCCCGGAAATTTTCACATCTCTCGAAGAAACTCCCCCGGGTGCCATTGGCGAGATCCAGCTCACAGACGGGCTTCGCCACCTGCTCCGCTCCCGCCCCATCTACGGCTTCCGTTTCGATGGCCAACGCTACGACGCAGGCGATAAACTCGGCTTCCTCAAAGCAACTGTCGAATTCGCCCTCAAGCGCGACGATCTCGGCGGCCCCTTCCGCGATTACCTCAAGGGCATGAAGCTCTAGGGCGTCTATGACTCCCTCTCAATTGCTACCGCCCGTCAAACCAAGCGAAGCGGTAGCAATTGCTGAACTCCTTCTCAAACTCACCCAGAGCCGCCCCTGGTCCAACGACATCCGGGCCAAACTCTCCGGCGCATTGCCCACCCTCCACCTCGAAAAACTAACAGTCTCACCCTTCACCCTCACCCCCGATCCAACTCACCCCACCACCTACTTCCTGCTCATCCAAACCGAAGGCGTCCCCTGGCTCCTCCACATCGCACCCGCCTCAGCCGCAACCACCCCGCTCTTCCCCAAACCCCTTCTCCTGGCCCGAGTCCGCCCCGCCGGCGAGCGCGAAATCATCATCAACGCGATCACGGTCGCAGACAATCTGGGCACCATCGTTCAGGGCCTCTATCCGAACCTCCTCGCCCGCGCCACCTCTCTTCACAATCTCCAAAGCTACCCCATCCACTCCAGCCTCAACGATGTCCTCAAGTCTTTCCCAAAGCGCCCCAACCTACTCC
>JBIPMY010000311.1:0-7383 GCA_044376335.1 Bryobacter sp. | reverse complement strand
TGAGTTGGAATTGGGGGGCGAGGGCTTCGATGATACTCGCGGTGCGGAGAGGGCCTCCGCCGATGACCGGGTAGGGGGCTTCGGGTAGGAGAATGAGGGCGCGGCGCATCAGGAGATGGCTGGGACGCCGGCGGGCTCTGGGGCGCGGACGGCAGCCAGTTTTTCGATGTAGAGATAAACAACTGGAGTGATGTAGAGGGTGAGGAGTTGGGAGACGACGAGGCCGCCGACTACGGCGAGGCCGAGGGGGCGGCGGGCTTCAGCGCCAGCGCCGATGCCGATGGCGATGGGGAGAGTGCCGAGGAGGGCGCACATGGTGGTCATCATGATGGGGCGGAAGCGCTGGATGCAGCCTTCGAAGATGGCCTTTTCGGCGGACAAGCCCTGGCGGCGAGCCATGATTGCGAAGTCGACCATCATGATGGCATTTTTCTTGACGATGCCGATGAGGAGGATGATGCCGACGAAGGAGAAGAGGTTGAGGTCTTCTTTGAAGATGAGGAGGGTAACGAGTGCGCCGAGGCCAGCGGAGGGGAGGCCCGAGAGAATCGTGATGGGGTGGAGGAAGCTCTCGTAGAGGACGCCGAGGACGAGGTAGATGACAAGGATGGCGATGGCGAGGAGGATGGCGAGGCCGCCGACGGATTTTTGGAAGGCGGAGGCGGTGCCCTGGTAGGAGAAGGAGACGGTGTCGGGGAGGCCGATTTGTTTGGCGGCTTCGTCTACTTGTTCTGTGACCTGGCTGAGCGAGACGCCGGGTTTGGCGTTGAACTGGATGTTGACGGCTGGGAGCTGGCCGATGTGGTTGACGCTCAAGGGGGCGACGCCCTGGATTTCGTTGGTGACAGCCGAGAGGGGGATGAGCTTGCCGGTGTTGGAGCGGACGTAGAGTTTGGAGAGGCCGGCGGGATCTCGGCGGAAGGCGGGGAGGACTTCCATGATGACGTCGTATTCGTTGGCAGGGGCGCTGATGGTGGAGACGCGGCGGTTGCCGTAGGCGTCGTAGAGGGTGTTGGCGATTTGCTCTGGGGTGACGCCGAGGGCGAAGGCGCGATCGCGATCGATGTCGACGTTGACGCGGGGGTTGTTGAGTTGGAGGTCGCTATAGACGTCGGCGAGAACGGGGAGGCTGCGGAGCTTGGCTTCGAGCTTGGGGGCCCACTGGTAGAGGGTGCTGGTTTCGGCGTCCTGAAGGGCTACTGAGTATTGGTAGCGCGATTCGTTCTGGCCGAGGGTGAGCATGGGTGGGGGTTGCAAGAAGACGTTGAAGCCGGGGATCTGGGCGAACTGCTTCTGCATTTGAGCAACGATTTCTGTAGCGTGCGGACGCTTGTGATCGTGGGTGAAATGGATGAAGAGGAAGCCGCCGCCTTCGCCACGGATGCCGGTGCCGAACTGGCTGACGTAGGGGTTCTTCTGGACGATGTTGAGGACTTGCTTCTGGAGGTTGACCATCTCGTCGAAGGAGGCGTCTTGAGCGGCTTCTGTGCCGCCGAAGACCATGCCGGTGTCGACGGTGGGGACGAAGCTCTTGGGCATGACGTAGAAGAGCCAACCGGTGACGACGGTGAGGGCGATGGTAAGGAAGAGGACGGCGGGCTGGTGGCGCAGGGTGAAGCGGAGAGTGGCGCTGTAGAGGTTGTTGAGGCCTTCGAAGAATTTCTCGGTGAGGAGGAAGAGGCGGCCGGTGGGTTGCTTGTGGCTGAGGAAGCGGCTGCAGAGCATCGGGGTGAGCGAGAGGGAGATGAAGCCGGAGATGAGGATGGCGACGGCGATGGTGACGGAGAACTCGCGGAGGAGGCGGCCGATGATGCCTTCAAGGAAGAGGACGGGGATGAAGACGGCGACGAGGGAAACCGTCATCGAGACGATGGTGAAGCCGACTTCTTTTGCGCCCTGGAAGGCGGCCTGCATGCGGGGGACGCCCATTTCCATGTGACGGACGATGTTTTCGAGCATGACGATGGCGTCGTCGACGACGAAGCCGACGGAGAGCGTCATGGCCATCATGGAGAGGGTGTCGATGCTGAAGCCGAGGAGCTTCATGGCGGCGAAGGTGCCGAGCAGTGAGAGTGGTACGGCGAGGCTGGGGATGACGGTGGCGGACGCGTTACGCAGGAAGACGAAGATGACGAGGATGACGAGGCCGATGGTGAGGTAGAGGGTGAACTTAACGTCGTCGATCGATTCGCGGATGTTGCGGGAGGCGTCGAATTCTACATCGAGATTGATGCCGGCGGGCATGTTCTGGCGGAGGTTGGGGAGCTGCTTTTTGACTTCGTCGACGACGGCTACGGTGTTGGCGTCGGGTTGTTTTTGAACGGCTACGATCATGCCGGGTTTGCCGTTGACCCAGAAGACGGTGCGCTCGAAGTTGACGCTGTCGCGGACGCGAGCGACGTCTTCGAGACGGACGGGGTTGCCGTTGCGGTAGGCGACGATCATGGGCTTGAACTGGTCTGCGGTGCTGAGCTGGCTATTGGATTGAACGGTGTAGGCCTTGGTGATGCCGTGCATGGAGCCGGCGGGGAGGTTGACGTTTTGTTGCGAGAAGGCGGCGCGGACTTCTTCAAGGCCGACCTGACGGGCGGCGAGGCGGTCTGGATCGATTTCGACGCGGACGGCGTATTTCTGGCCCCCGAAAACGTTGATCTGGGCGACGCCATTGAGCATGGAGAGGCGGCGGCCGATGAGGTTTTCGGCATATTCGTTGAGGGCGGCGAGGGTCATCGTCTCTGAGGTGAGGGCGAGGAAGACGACCGGGCGGGAGGCGGGGTTGACCTTGCGGAAGGAGGGCGGAGCGAGCATGTTGCGGGGGAGCTCGCCGGTGGCGCGGGAGATGGCGGACTGCACGTCGAGAGCGGCGGAATCGAGGGTGCGGCTGAAGTCGAATTGCAGGGTGATGGTGGTGCTGGCGTTGGTGTTGGACGAGGACATGCTCTCGACGCCGGCGATGTTGGAGAAGGCTTTCTCAAGCGGCGTGGCGACGGAGGAGGCCATGATGTCGGGGTTCGCGCCAGGGAGGGCTGCGGTGACCTGGATGGTGGGGTATTCGACGGGTGGGAGGTCACTGACGGGGAGCTGGAAATAACTGATGAGGCCGAAGCTGAGCAGGGCGGCCATCACGAGTGATGTGGTTACGGCGCGGCGGATGAAGAAGTCGGTGATGGACATGGGTCAGTTGGCTGCTTCGAGGAGACGGACTTTGGCGTTGGGGGTGAGGCGTTTTTGGCCTTCAGAGACGATGTTTTCACCGGGTTTGAGGCCGGCGGTGATGACGGCGTGTTCGCCTTTGCCTTTGGGTGTGTAGAGGCGGCTGACGGTGACGTCGCGCATCGCGACGGTGGAGTTTGTTGGGTTCAGCACCCAGACGTATTTGCCTCGGGGGCCAGTCTGGACGGCTTGTGAGGTGACGAGGACTACGTCGTGTTCGAGGTTGAGGCGAGCGCTGATGTTGACGAACTGGCCGGGCCAGAGGACACGGTCTGCGTTGGGGAAGCTGGCTTTGAGTTTGATGCCGCCGGTGGTGGGGTCAACGGAGTTGTCGATGAAGCGGAGGATGCCGGTGGCGGTGTTTTCGCCGGTGGTGGCGGTGATGGTGAGGGGTTGCTGTTGCTGGTATTTGCGGACCTGGGGGAGGAGTTGTTCTGGGAGGGAGAAGGCGATGAGGGCGGGTGAGGATTGGAGGAGAGTGACGAGGGTGTTGTCGTTCTGACGGGCGAGGCTGCCTTCTTTGGTGGCGATGTCGCCGGCGCGGCCAGATATTGGAGCGAGCACTTTGGTGTAGTCCAGGAGGAGGCGAGCGGCCTGGAGGCGGGCGCGTTCGGCTTTTTCTGCGGCACGGGCGCTTTCGAGGGCGGCGCGGTTGGAGTCTACGACGGACTTGGCGGCATCGGCGTTGGATTGGGCTTGGTCTGCCTGCTCGCGGGAGGCGATGCCTTCTTTGAGGAGTTTGATGGTGCGGGCGGCGATGGAATCGAGGTTCTTCTGATTGGCGAGGTCGCGGGTGATGTTGGCTTCGGCTTGCTTGGCACCGGCTACATCGCGGGCGATGTTGGCTTCGATTTCGGCGATTTGACGGTGGATGGGCTCGGCGTCGAGTTCAAAGAGGAGCTGGCCCTGACGGACGTCCTGGCCTTCGGTGAAGTGGACTTTCAGGATGGGAGCGGTGATGCGGGCTTTGACTTCGACAGTGGAGCTGGCTTCGACGGTGCCGATGGAGGAGATTTCGAGAGGGACGTCGGCGGTGGAGGATTGGACGGTGCGGACAGCCTGGGGGGCGTTGGCGTTGGCTGCAGCTGGGGTGGGTTGGCGGTTGCAGGAGAAGGTGGTGGAGAGGATTAAGAGGGCGGAAATATGGCGGTATGGTGACACTGGTGAAGTGTTTTTAAGGTTAGCATGTGGGGACGAGTAGGGCGGGATTGGCGGGGGACGCTCGGATACCTGGAACGGGCGTTGGAAAGGAAACGTTTGCCACAGCAGGTATGCAAGTTGCTTCGCTGCCCGTTTTAACTTAGCCTGAGGGCATGGAAGTACATTTCGCACCCGATGTTGAGTCTCGGCTTCAGCAGGTGGCACATGCAAATGGCAAGGATGCTGAGCAACTGGTGAAAGACACGGTTGCGCACATGCTCGAACGCCAGGCGCTCTTTGTTGCCGGAGTGAACAAAGGCATTGCGCAAGCCGACCGGGGCGAGCTTGTCGACCACGATGAGGTGGCGAAGCGCATAAACCGGCTGCTGGTGCCGTGAGATTCATCCGGTGGACAGCCGAAGCCGCCGACCAATTCGAAGCCGCAGTCAAATACATACAGCAGGACAATCTGGACGCAGGCCGGACTTTGGCTCAAACGATCATCAGCCGCATCGACGGGCTGGCGAAGGCTCCGGGTGTGGGCCGACCGGGTGAAGTTAATGGGACGCGCGAGCTGGTGGTTTCACCCTATGTGATTGTCTATCGTTACACCGACGAGATCGTGGAGGTTCTGTATATTTGGCATGGTGCGCAGGATTGGCGCTGAGCGTGATCACAATATCTGTAATTGGCGGAACAGACGCCGAGGAAGGTTCGGTAATTCCCAGAGCAAGAACCGCTGCGACCCGCGCGGACAAATTCACGGCTGACGACGTCTCCTAGGTCTCCCAATGGAACAGCACGTGTCAATTTCATCGCAGATGCCGCTGGTGACATGTCCGGGGGGCTGATCAGCCTCAAGTGGTGGACTTCGTTTGAATGACGTGCTACTCGGAAGTTAGACGCAAGACGCGCTTTGGGAAGTTCTTCCCTTCTCGTGCTCGTTGTCGGCGGTCCCGGTCAAAGGACTTTGCAGAAGGAAGATCACGCTACTCCCGGAAAAGGCGGCTAGCGTCTATAGCATTTTGCGACGGAGCAGCCTGGCGAGCGTGCCCCCTTCTAAGCGGATTCAATGAAATAGGACCACCCAGTGTCGCTCTGAATCTTTCCACCACTTAGACTGAACTCGGTGCGCCTTCATCTCCAAACTGAATTACCGACGGGCTATCTGGACTCCGTAGCCGCGCTCGATGGCTTGGGCCAAGCGCTCGATTGGCCGGTTGAACTGTTGCGCGGCGATATCCAGGCTGCCTCCGTCTTGAAAATTCAGACGGAGTCCATGGAGGTTGGCGCCTTTATGCTTCATGGAGGTCCGCTCCACTTGTACCAGCGATTTCGAGCACCATCGGCGGGTCGGCCGGAACGCATATCGCACTACGATTTCCTGCGGACCGAACTCGATCTGTCGGATCATACGAGAGCAGCCAAACAAGATCGCCGTTAACCCCATCAGCCCTACGGCTGGCCTGGCCCACCAATCGTTTTCGGGGTCACTTTCTAACGCCCCGAACCCACCACCAGACAAGAAGATGCCAAATGCAACGAAGCCTGCATTAACGATCCAAGCCATAGCCGAAGCGTGCACAGTAAATGGCATGTTGTCGTCCTGGTGCGACTGGGCGTGAAGCGGCGCCCCTTCCGCCAACGCGCGGCAGACGTCGGTGTAGCCCTGCAACTGGTCATGAAAGCGCACCGTTCGGCCGTCTTGGCTTTCAACCAAAACCTCGCCGAACAGCCGGCGATATCTGACGCGGCCGATGCGGCTCCATTCGATGAATTCCAGCACTTTGCCGTTTCGCCGCCCAATGCCCTGATCGGACACGACGATCTCGCCGCGAAGCAGCCAACTCCACCAGGCGGCCGCGACACTGAGACCTCCAATCAACACCCAAGTCCATTCCGGCATGAGCTCTTCCCGCCTCACAGCGTCTAGAGCGCAGGCAGGGAGCAACAGGATGCCTGCCAGCATGATGCTGCGGATCAACCAGGGGTAGCGATAGACGGTGGCCATAGACTTCACTTGGCCGCAGCCGGCCGGGGCTGCGCCTCCACTGTGCACAGAACCGATCCGGCCATCTGCCGGCGATTGGCATCACACCAGATGAAGCCAAGGCTGCTTTCGGCGAATGCGTTGATCGGGTCAAGTAGGACGACGAAGTCAGCAATAAAGGGATAGCTAATAAGTGCGAGGGGATGGGCGATACTTATCTGCGCCAGGTGAAGGGCGACCATAGCCTCCAGCTTAACTCGGTGGGCATTTTACGTCTGCGCAACACAAAAGTCGCTCAGTGCAGAGCTATTCCACCAGAATGTAAAGCTATCCGGAAGTTGAGACCGCCGGACGCGGAGGAGCTACTTGGTTCTTGCAGTGCGAAAAGGAAGCAGGCTCTGCGGGCAGACAGACATGAACTGGGTTAGCTTGGTGGGTTCATAGAGACGATGAACGGAGGGCGGCGGCTTTGCTTCTGCGCTGCTCACAGGGTCCACATCGGATCGGTTAGGATGAACCAACACGTTTCCGCATCGCAAGCTAGTAACAACTTTTTGACGTAGCAGCTAGCTTGGGGCAAAGCGGCCGAGTGTCTCGCTTTCTTCGCGCTAATTTTGGCCTGCGATTGCTCTTGTGCCAGAATTTGGGAATGAAACGTCCATTTGCGGCAAGCGTGTGGAGAGAGGCCGATTGGTATGTGGCGCAGTGTCTTGAACTTGATGTCGCAAGCCAAGGGGAAACTGAGGACGAGGCTTTAGCAAATTTGAAGGAGGCTCTAGAGCTTTGCTTCGAGCCACCACAAGCTACACGCCTTCCGCAGGTCCGGCTGATTGAGGTAGATGTTGCCGGGCTTGAGGCGTGAGCCAGCTTGGCAGCTACTTGGAATTCGCCCGGCAATTCAACTTGGATGTCGATACTGTGATCATGCCGAAGAAACACGAGATTCCGGTTGGAACGCTCCGGAGTATTCTCAATCAGGGGCATCTTGAAATCGAAGACCGGGATCGGCTCTAAGAGGTTCATGAACAAAATGGGAAAGC
>JBIPMY010000310.1:0-7394 GCA_044376335.1 Bryobacter sp. | reverse complement strand
AAATGCTACCCTTCATCCTCTTACTAAGTCTTGCTCAGGCAAACACAACCAACGATGGCTTCGGCGAGATGATCCTCATCCCGGCCGGCTCCTTCAAAATGGGTGACAACTTCGGCGACGGCGAATCCCGCGAGCGCCCCGTCCACACCGTCCACCTCGATGCTTACTACATCGCGAAATTCGAAGTAACCAATGCCGAATGGCGCAAGTTCCGCGACGACCCCGGCTACAACGACCCCAAGTTCTGGCCCGAAGGCCGCATCATGCCCAAAGACCAGATCCCCTACTGGACCCAGGCCAACAACCACGGCGGCGCAACTCCAGGCTCAGACAAATTTCCAGTCATCGGTGTCAACTGGGACGCCGCCACTGCCTATTGCAATTGGCTCAGTGCCAAGTCCGGCAAGAAGTACCGCCTCCCCACCGAAGCCGAATGGGAAAAGGCAGCTCGCGGCACCAAACAAACCCGCTTCCCCTGGGGCAATGAAATCACCCACGAATACGCCAATTACGTCGGCAAGCAGCAGTTCGACACCGTCATGGAAGTCGGTTCCTTCCCCAAAGGCGCCAGCCCCTACGGGGTCATGGATATGGCCGGCAATGTCATGGAATGGTGCAGCGATTGGTACAGCCGCGACTACTACCAAACAAGCCCCAAGAAGAACCCCAAAGGCCCCGCAACTGGAGCCTACCGCGTCCTCCGCGGCCCCGGCTTCTTCTTTGAAGCCCAGGACAATCGCAGCTACGCCCGCTCCGGCGCATGGCCCAGCTTCCAGGCCTATCGCATGGTCGGCTTCCGCATCGCCCGCGATCTCAATTAGTCATCCAGTAGCAACTTAACCTCGCTACACTTCTGGTCATGTACAAGAAGGCCGCCCTCTTGATTGCCGCTACGCTCCTGATCGCGCAGCAGGTCTTGAAGTATTCCGATCAACTCAATCACGCACCCAAACCCATCCCGGACCGGGTAATTCTCACCTGGTCCGGAGATCCCGCCACCACTCAATCCATCACCTGGCGCACTGATACTTCCGTCTCAACTCCTCAAGTCCAACTTGCCATCACCCAGGACGGCCCCAACTTCCAAAAGATCGCCACCACCCACACCGCCACCAGCCAGCCCTTCACCACAGACATATCTACCGCAAATTACCATTCAGTTACTCTAACTAATCTCACCCCTGCCACCAAGTACAATTACCGAGTCGGTGACGGTGTCAACTTTGGCGAATGGAGCCGCTTCCAAACCGCCGCCACCACGCAAACACCCTTCGAGTTCATCTACTTCGGAGATGCCCAAAATAACATCGCCGAGCACTGCGCCCACGTCTTTCAAACCGCACTCCGTCACGCTCCTGACGCCCGATTCCTTGTCCATGCCGGCGACCTCATCAACAACTGGAACAACGATGCCCAGTGGGGCGAATGGCACCGCGCAATGTCGTTCATCAGTCACTCTCTGCCCAGCCTCCCTACTCCTGGCAACCACGAATACGGCCGCATCGATGGCACGCCCACCCTCACCAAGCATTGGCAAACCACCTTCACACTTCCCAACAACGGTCCCACAGGTTACGAGGAAGCAGCCTACTTCACCGACTATCAGGGCCTCCGTCTAATCTCTCTCGATTCCAACCGCGTCACGCCAGAACAAACCGCCTGGCTCGAACAGACTCTCAGTAACAATCCCAATCGTTGGACCATCCTCACCTTCCACCACCCCGTCTTGAGTGCCGCAAAAGGCCGCGACAACGAAAAGCTCCGCGAGCTCTGGAAGCCCCTCATCGAGAAGTACAAAGTAGACATGGTGCTCAACGGCCACGATCACACCTACGCCCGCTCCGGCCTCGAAAACACTACAGTCTACGCCGTCAGTGTCCTCGGCCCCAAGCAGTACGATCTGGAAAGGAAGCCCTGGATGATCCGTACCGCCGAAGACACGCAGCTATTCCAGATCATCCGCATCAACAATAACAAGCTCACATATGAGAGCCGCACCGCCATCGGCGCCCTCTACGACGCATTTGACCTCGAAAAACAAAGGGGACTCGCAAACAAACTCACTAACCGAATCCCCAAAGACAAAGCTGAGAACCATCGAAACCTAACGCGGTAGCTCGGGCTTGGCAATGTACGCCTTCGGAATCTCGCCCGTCAGCGTCTTGAGCCAGGCAACAATATCGGCCACCTGAGTTTCGCTCAATTGCAGATTCAACTGATACTTGCCCATCATTCTAACGGCGTCTTCCAGCTTGGCTGTCTTGCCATCATGAAAGTAAGGTCCGGTCTTTTCGATATTACGAAGAGACGGCACCTTAAACATCATCTTGTCCTTATCAAGGTGAGTCAGCGCCTCGCGGCCAGAATCGGTTTGAGATGGCCAGGCATTCATCACACCTGCCTTCTGATAAGAGGCTCCGCCCAGGTATGGCCCGTTGTGACAACTGGCACAACCGTTGTGCATAAACTCATGATGCCCGCTCATCTCTTGAGCACTCAGCCCGCCTCCGCCCTTCAGAAATCGGTCCCAACGAGACGGCGTTAAAAGTCCCCGCTCAAAGACACCAATCGCTAGAGCCATATTCTGAAATGTCACTGGCTTCGCCTCACCAGGAAAGGCTTCCTGAAAAGCAGTCACATAGCCTGGGATACGCTCAAGCCTCCACTCCACTTCAGCCTTCGACGGCATTGCCATCTCTATTGGATTGAGCACCGGCCCTTTGGCTTGCTCTTCCACATCAGCCGCCCTGCCATCCCAGAACTGCGCCAAATGCCCGGCCGCATGATAAACCGTCGGTGAGTTTCGGCCTCCAAGCTGCCCCTTATGGCCCGTCGAAGTGGGCTTGCCGTCCACTCCATAATTAGCCAGATCATGGCACGAATTACAAGACACATCGTTGGCTAACGACAACCGGGGCTCGTAATAAAGCATCCTTCCCAGCTTCACTTTTGCTGCAGTCGTGGGGTTATGGCCAGACTCCATATTGGCAGGCAACTCGCCCATCATCCTGCCCATCATGCCGCCCTTCATACCTCCCTTCATGGGCTGTCCAGGCTGCGCAATTGCTATCCCGGCAATTGCAAACAAAACCAACATTCGTGTTTTCATAAATCTCTCTTTTCCGTTTCCTTCTTACCGCGCAGAAAACACTAAAGGTTCTAGAGTTGTCTCAAACGATTCCAAGTGTTGAAATGAAGCGTTCAAAAGGTTTGTATAAACGCGCTTGATGTTCGATTGTTTGGTCTCCAGTAGCCCAGAAACCAGATCCTGTATATCTACCTTCTCAATCGTCACACCTACTTCGAGCGCATCCTGCACTGAAACGTTTCCCTTGGCAATCAACTGTTGAAATAAAGCCGTAATCGCAGTGCTCCGATACACTCCTGGCCCCAGTCCGATCGTTGGGTCAGTAAACTTGTACCGATCGAGCAGTCGCCCCACCGATTCAAAATGCCTGTCTTCACTCTCGGCAATATTGCTGAAAACCCGCAGCTTCCATTTCTCCGCTAGGTACCGGTAAACATCACCAGCCATCTTCTCTTCTTCCCGCATCAGCAAAAGCCGGTCTCGCTCTGCATTGCTCAACGCAGGCGTGCGGTTTCCACCGTTCCCACCCGGGCCAGCCATTTGGCCCAACAACTGCCCCAACATCAGCATTCCCAGAATTGCGAAGTTCATGTTCAAGTCCTCTTCGTAAAGACAGACTCATTCCACAACAGAAAGTGACAACAATCCCTCCAACTCCAATCTTTTTCTCAACAACCCTCTCGCCCTCAGCAACCTTGTCTTCACCACGCTCTCGCTTACACACAGAATCCCCGCTGTGTCCTCAATTGACATTTCCTCCAAATCCCGCATCACCACCACGCTCCGGTACTTCTCCGGCAACCCATGAATCACCTTCGCCAGCACCCGTCGCAATTCATGTTGATAGGTCAAGTCCTCGGGCAAATATGCCCTATCAGCAAGATTCCCCTGCCACTCTGTTGGTACTTTCTCAATCGACAGCTCTTCGCACGGAGCAAACTCGCTTCGCCGGCGTCGCGTTAAACAAATGTTGCGAGCGATTCGGAATACCCACGTCTTAACATGCTCAGGCTCCCTTAACTCATGAAAGTGCTCCCACACTTTCAACAACGTTTCCTGCGCAACTTCCTCAGCATCTTCTCTTTGCCCGCAACTCAGATAGCTGTACTGAAACACTTTCTTCTGAAAGGTTTCGATAAAACGTTCGCGCGCATCGGCATCTCCTGCCATCAAGCGCCGTGCCAGCTCAATTTCTTCGGCCAAGATCAGCCCACCTTCCACACAATTGCCCCATCCACTACTCACAACAGGACGACCTAACCTTACCAGATTCTGTATTGCGATACACTAACTCCTGCCAGTCATTTATGCGCGAACAAATTCAAAAACCAACCCCAGCCTTCGTTGGAGCCTCATGGCTTGCTTTATTCGTCGGTGCCCTCGGTTTCACCATAGGTCTTTGGAATGCAGAAATGCAGCTCAATGAGAAGGGCTACTATTTCACTGTTCTGATGTACGGCCTATTCTCGGCCGTATCGCTGCAGAAGTCCGTCCGTGACCGCCTTGAAGGCATCCAGGTAAGTAGCCTCTACTTCGGCCTCTGCTGGCTATCCATCATGCTCTGCATTTTCCTCCTCACCGTGGGGCTCTGGAACGCAACCATCGCCTTCAGCGAAAAAGGTTTCTACGGCATGAGCTTCCTCCTCAGCCTCTTTGGTGGCGTAGCCGTTCAAAAGAATGTACGCGATCTGGCGCTGTACGGCGAACAGGCCAAGCCTACCGATCATCAACCTTAGCCGGAGAATCGCTCAATCAAGCTTGCAATACTCTTCTGCCTTCATCGTGTGTAATAATTATTACAAAGCCATGCTAGCAGCTCACCGTCAGCAACTCGCGCTTTCGCAATCGGAATATGCCGCCTTGCTCGGCGTCTCACAACCCTACTTGTCTCTGCTGGAATCCAACGTCCGCCCGCTCACTCCAAAGTTGCTGGAAAAGCTAAGCCAACGCTTCAAGCCCACCGATCTCCCCCTGGAATTGTCAGAAACCGAACTCGACGACGACACCTTGGCGAACACTCTGGGAGCCCTCGGCTATCCAGGCTTCGCCCATCTCACCCATGCACCGAAACTGAACCCTGCTGTTCTAGTGCTCGAATGTCTACGAAAGGCAAACCTCGACGTCCGCGTATTGGAAGCTCTACCTTGGTTCCTCGGCCATTATGAAGATCTCAACCTGGAATGGCTTACGAGCCAGGCGAAACTCCGCAATCTTCAAAACCGCGTAGCATTCCTCTCGGCTTTGTCGAATGAAGTCCATCCAAGACCCCACCTCAACCGGTTGCTAACCAAACTGGAACCAGCAAGGCTCGCCGCCGAGCAAACCTTGGCAAATGACAAAATGCCGGCAGCTTTACGAGCCTGGATGCGTCAGGAGCGAACACCGTTGGCCGCTCATTGGAATGTCCTCACAAAACTCGACACCTCATCTGTCGCACGCTGGATGAAGCCCCATGCCCACTAAACAGCTCGAAGAGCCGTGGCTCGGTTTCCTCACCGAACTCGATTGTCAACTTTCTACACCGACAACCCTCATCTGCATGGGAGGATTCGTTATGACCCATTGCTATGGGAGCGCTCGCCAAACCGTCGACCTCGATACTTGCGACTTGGCACCTTCAACCCAATACAAAGAGATAGAACGCCTATCTTGCGAAGGCTCGCTACTTTATCGAAAGTATCGCCTCTACATCCAGCGAGTGACGGTAGCAACCATTCCCTGCGATCATCTGGATAGAGTCATTCAAATTGACACTCCAAACCTAAGCAACCTCACCTTATGCGCCCTCGAGGCCCACGATTTGGCTCTCTCCAAACTCGAAAGGTCTCAAGACCGCGATCTCAGCGACGTCCAGCACCTCGCCGCCCAAGGCCACATCAACGCCAAAACCCTAATCGAGCGTTATCACGAAGAGCACCGCCTCTACCTCCTCGGAGACCTCCATCGCTACGACCGCACCCTCAACCTTTGGCTCAACCTCTGCTGGCCAGCTCAATACCCAGCCTGATAAACTCCACCTCAAATGCTCACCCGCCGCGCTCTCCTTGCCGCTACCGCAGCCAACGCCTTCTCTAAATCAATCACCTTCCACCCCGGCCCTACCAACACCTTCGCCCTCCACCGCAACAACCACAACCTGGTCATCTACGGCGACCCTCTCCGCCGCATCTCCAAGGCCGACCAGGTCCTCCTCACCCACGCCCGTCGCGACATCACCTGGTCCGCCCAGCGCCTCATCGATGCCGGTGCAACCGCAGTCATTCCTTTAGCCGAAGCCAACCTCTTCACCAATCCCCAGGCGGCTTGGCAAGCCCTCTACAAAACAACCCGCCTCCACGACTACGCCAACCAGTCCACCCACTTCCCTACCCGCCCCATTAACAACCCCAATACAGTAACTGATAAAGACCAGATCCGTTGGCAAGACCTAACCATCAATGTCATCGCAACCCCAGGCTTTACTCGCGGTGCCGTCTCCTATTCCTTCCTGCTCGATGGAAAACCAACAATTGCGACAGGCGACCTCATCTACCCAGGCGGCAAGCTCCTCGACATCTACAGCCTCCAGGACGCCATCCCCGATCTCAAAGTCCGCGGCTATCACGGCTTCGCCTCCCGCATGGCAGATCTGATGTCCAGCCTCCGCCGCATCGCCGCACTCAACCCCCACCAGCTCATCCCCGCACGCGGCCCCATCATCAACAACCCCAAAGAACAAATCACTCTGCTTCTGGACCGTCTAGCCGCCCTCTATGCCAACTACATGCAAACCGACGCCTACCGCTGGTACTTCGGCCCGGAAAACTACAACGCCCGCGCCACACGCATCCTGGGCGCGACCAAACCCAAAGCCCTCTCCTATGCCGAAACCATCCAGAAAGAACTCCCCGTCTGGATGCGAAAAGTCGACAACGCCCGACTCGTAGTCTCTCAATCTGGCGAGGCAATCCTGATCGATTGCGGCAGCCAGCGCATCATCAACCAGGTCCGCTCCTGGCAATCGGAAGGAGTCTTCAAGAAGCTCCGCGCCATCTACATCACCCACTATCACGACGACCACACAGACTTCGCTCAAACCGCAGCCAACCAATTCGGAGCCGAACTCTGGTCCAGCTACGAACAACGCGACATCCTCATGCATCCCGAGCGATACCGCATGCCATGCCTCACCCCAAACCCCATCCCCGGCCTTGCTCCGTGGAAAGACAAAGAATCAAAAGACTGGCACGAATTCAAACTCCAGAACTTCCACTTCCCCGGCCAAACCCTCTATCACGGCGCACTCCTCGTAGAAGCCAAAGAGCAA
>JBIPMY010000309.1:0-7395 GCA_044376335.1 Bryobacter sp. | reverse complement strand
TGGGCTGGATGAAGCATCAAGAACCACCGTAGCTTTGTGCACGGGCAAGCCTGTAAGGGAGTTGAAGACATGACCTTCGATGGAGCCGCTGTATGCTCGGGTTTGCGCAAAGAGGGCAAGAATCAAAAGGTACTTCACTTAGTCATCATCCTACCGCTGAGGACGAAGGCCTGCACTGTTGGTTGGGTCAGATGCGAGGCAGCCACATGCCCATCGTGGCGCCGAAGATGCCTACCCCCATGGCCAGAGTCAGGATCATCAGGGTGCCTGCAAAAGCAAACCTCGCATTTGCCCCGGCTTTTTGTTGCACTCGAAAGTAGACTTCCAGAACGGCGATCGGAATCAGTAATTGCGCGAAAGTCAGGAAGTCCAGGAAGGGGCCGAGAAAGGTTTTGGGATTGAAGCCGACAGGCCCTTTGTTTACGATCAGCCAAAAGAGCAAGCCTACCCTGAAGAACCAGACTCCACTCACGGCCAGATACAAACGGATAGCCCAGCGGCGATGGATTCCAAACTTCCCGGCCATGGCATAACGCGTCGCCATGTAGCTGAATAGCAAAATCGCCAGCGCATTCAAACTTGTCCCGGTGTGTTGCACTACCCCGCCAACTACGCCGCCCTTTACCCAGATCAAATACAACCCGGTGAGACTCATTATGACCGCCGTCGCCATGTAGACACGCCCACTCCAGCGATGGAATTGCGGCACCTTTGCCCTCACCTGCGGAATCAGTTGCAAGGGCCCCGCGATGGTAATCACAGCTGCCAGGAGAAGATGTATCGCGAGTGCAGTGTTGCCCATCGTGTTGCCTGGCTCATAACCGGCTGCTAGAACCTTGTTCCAAAGGGCAAGATCGCCCGCAATGACACCGCGACTATAGAAGGCAACAATGTAGACGACAAAGATCAACTGCCCCAACACCGCCACGGCAAACCAGGCAGTTGCGGCATGATCCAACATGAGGGCTGCCTTGTTTTGTTTCGAGATCTGGGCTGGATCGGGCTTCATGCGCTTGTCTACGATTTCAATCGATGCATTGTTCCGGGATTCCTGTTTTTAGCGAAGTTCTGCCTTACATTCCCCCAGCCACATCACCCTCTTGAACTGGTCGAAGTCGAGGAAGGTGCCGGTGAGCTTTACCTTCTCGCGCTCGCGCAATGCGATGGCCCAGGCGCTTTGGCTCAGCGCCATCACGCAACTGATATCGATCTTGAAGTGAGGGCCCAGCGGCCCGGGCTTGAGAAGCATGTCGCTGGGTTCGGGGATGTCAAAGGCCACGCGGTAGGCGTTGCCGTCTTTCATGACGTACTTCACTCGTCCCGAGACAGTAAAGACGCGGTCCTTGTAACGCAATGGAATCGATTCTGCACTGTCTTTGGTTTGCCGGGCAAGCTCGAGCGAGAGCACGAGGGCGTCGACCTTTCTGGGCTCATTGGAACCGCTTGCATTGGCCCCGCTCTCGGCAGCAAGCCTGCCTTCATCCCCGCCTTTGACAAGGCCCAGGATCGAGCAGATTTCTTTCTTTGCGTCTTCTGCTTTGGCCAGCGCACCGGCGTTGAGCTTTACCAGCAAGTTGATGGACGCATCGTCACCCTCGCTTGCCACACTCACCACATAGGGGATCGGTTTGTGACGCATGCTCTCGCGATCTTCAAGCAGCATAGTGCCGTTGGCTGCATCTTCGGTCAGGATGTCGAGCTTCTTGCCGACTGCGATGCCATGCAATTGCGCAATGGCATCGGCAACCGAAAGCTGCGGCACTAAAACTGTGGATTGGTACTTCGTACCTGTGAGAGGATTGCCTGACTTGCTAAAGCGCTCTTCACAACTGGCGGCAAAAACGGTGGCCGACATTAGCCAAAAACCCAGAACCAATTTCATAATAGACGCAGCTCTCCTATACGGCTTAGGTTAGTACTTCTCTCCTAAGCGGTCAAGGAGAAGGCTGCTGAATTGATTGGGCTGAAACGGCGGCCTAGAGGCCGAGCGCTTTCTTGCCGGCGGCCATCACTTCGAGAATCTTCTCGACGTCATAGACCGCGCCACCCCAGGTGCCACCGCTGACATCCTGCAGTGCCGCCCATAGGCGGGTGTCGTTGGGAAGCTGCGGATCCGGGTGCAGATCATCTGGCATCTCGCGAGTGGCCAGCAGTTGATCGCCGCCTTCTACGCCGCCTTCTTCGGTGATCAGGTTGACGCTGCCGGTAAGGTCGTTACGGTTGATCTGGATTTCGATCCAGTCTCCATCACGCACCTTGCCGATTGGCCCGCCAGACAGGGCTTCGGGCGTTACGTGGCCGATGCAGGCTCCCGTGGAAACACCACTAAAGCGGGCATCGGTAATCACGGCAACATGCTTGCCGAAATCGAGAAACTTGAGAGCGCTGGTGAGCTGGTAGGTTTCTTCCATGCCACTGCCCAGCGGCCCACGGCAGTTGAGCACGAGGATGTCGCCCGCATGGATGCCTTCTTCGCCCTTCGATTTGATGGCACGGATTGCATCAGGTTCTGAATGGAATACACGGGCACGGCCGCGCTTGCGATAGATGTTGTCGGGATCCACTACGCTCGGGTCAATCGAAGTGCTCTTGATCACCGCGCCACCGGGTGCGAGGTTGCCGTGCGGGAAGCAAACCGTGGCGGTAAGGCCTCGCGAACGGGCTGAGTCTGGCGACATGATGACGTCATCAGGATCAATGCCGTCGCGCTCCTTGAGCAGCTTGCGCAAGTGGTGACGGCGTTCGCTTTGCTCCCACCAGTCGAGCGATTCACCCATGGTGTGGCCGGTAACCGTGAGCGCACTCAGATCAAGCAAGCCCTGCGCCCGCAGATGCAGCATCACTTCAGGCACGCCACCGGCGAGGAATACCTGCACTGTGGGATGGTTGCGCGGGCCATTGGGCAAAGCGTCCACCATGCGTGGAATCTGGCGATGTACGTGAGTCCAGTCAGCCGGCGTGGGGCGCGTGAGCCCCGCGTGATAAGCGACAGCGGCGAGGTGCATGATCACGTTGGTTGAGCCACCAAAGGCAGCAAAGACAGCCATCGCATTCTGCATCGCAGCAGGTGTGAGAACGCTGGTGGTGGTCATGCCCCTGGTGGACTGGAAGAGCAGCGCCTTGGCTGAGCGGCGCGCCATGTCAAGCCAGATGGGTGCGCCAGACGGGGCCAGTGCTGCATGTGGCAGGGCAAGGCCCAGAGCCTCGCCAATTACCTGAGCTGTGGCTGCAGTACCGAGGAACTGACACCCGCCACCGGGTGAAGCACAAGCGCGGCAGCCCATGTCAGCAGCGTGCTCAAGGCTGATGTCGCCGTGGGCGAAACGCGCCCCAATCGTCTGTACCTTACCTGTATCTTCACCGTCCTCAGTGGCCAGAGTTACGCCACCCGGCACCAGGATTGTGGGCAAATTGTGCGTACCAGCCAGAGCCATCATCATCGCGGGCAAGCCCTTGTCGCAGGTGGCCACGCCCAGCACTCCCTGCCGCGTGGGCAGGCTGCGGATCAGACGGCGAAAGACCTGCGCCGCATCGTTGCGATAGGGCAGGCTGTCGAACATCCCAGTGGTGCCTTGCGTGCGGCCGTCGCAGGGGTCTGTGACGAAGCCGGCAAAGGGCACGGCGCGGTGCTTCTTCAATTCTTCTGCCGCGGCCGTCATCAGCAGGTTCACTTCCCAGTGGCCGGTGTGATAACCGAGGGCGATGGGTGAGCCGTCAGTCGCGCGGATGCCGCCGTGCGTAGAGAGCAAGAGGATCTCTTTGCCGCCGAGCAGGCGCGGGTCCAGGCCCATGCCGGCGTTCTGTGTCCAGCCAAAGATGTTGCCTGAGGGCTGCTGGATCAGCATCTCTGCCGTCAGCGGCAGTGAGCCTTCAGGGCCTTTCGCTTTCGAAACAACATCGAGGACAGAGCGGTCTTCCGCTTCGAGAATCGTCAACAGGGGGGAGCTAGACATAAAAGGTCATCCTAACGTGAAACCTGATACGATTTCTGCGATGTCACTCACCAGAAGAATTTTTGCCACCTCAGTAGCTGCAGCTTCTTACTCACGCATTCTCGGTGCGAACGACCGTCTGCAAGTGGGCTTCGTCGGCTACGGCCTGATCGGTGCCCAGCACGTTTTCGATTTCAAGAATCAGCGCGACGTCGACCTGGCTGCGATGAGCGACATCTATCAGCCCCGCATGGAACAAGGCATTCAGGCCTGTGGCGGCAAGGCCAAAGGCTACAAGGATTTTCGTAGCCTGCTTGATAGCAAAGAAATTCAGGCCGTGGTTGTATCAACGCCAGACCACTGGCACGCCATGATGACGATCCTGGCCTGTGCCGCCGGTAAAGACGTTTACGTCGAAAAGCCGATGACACTGTTTGTGCGCGAGGGCCGCTGGATGATCAACGCGGCGCGCAAGTACAAGCGTGTGGTGCAGGTGGGCACACAACAACGCAGCGGCAAGCATTACCAGCAGGCCAAACAACTCATCGCCGACGGGGCTATCGGTAAAGTGCATAGCGTGCGTATGGCCTCCTTCCGCAACATCATGCCGGGCTTTGGTAGGCCAACGGCTGATCAGGTGCCGACAGAACTCGATTATGAAATGTGGCTTGGCCCCGCGCCTAAGCGCCCCTACAGCCCACATCGCGCGCTTTATCACTTCCGCTGGTTCTGGGATTATTCCGGTGGCCAGATGACCAATCTCGGTGCTCACCAGATCGACATCCTGCAGTGGTATCTGGGCTTCAAGGGCCCGCAGGCAGTGTATTCCAATGGTGGCCGCTTTGTTCTTGAAGACGATGGCGAAACTCCAGACACGCAGGATGCTGCCTTTACCTATTCGGGCCTCACCTCCTTGTGGAGCCATCGCGAAGGCAGCCAGGGCAGCGCCGCTGGTTCGGGCCTTGAGTTCTTTGGCACCAAGGGCAGCCTCAGTATCGGCCGCAGCGGCTTCCAGATTACTGGCGATGCCAAACGGCCGCCAGAGAATGCGATTCCCACCTTCCAGGGCCATCCCACCGGTGGTGCAGTGAGAGTGGAAACCAAGCCCGAGAAGTTCGTCGAGAATCGCAGCGAGAAGGGCTCAAGCCCCGAGCAGTTCGACTTGCACGTGCGCAATTTCATTGATTGCGTAAAGACCCGACAGCGCACTGTGGCCGACGTCGAAGATGGCCATCAGACGGCGGTGGCCTGCCATCTGGCCAACCTTTCCTTGCGCCTCGGCCGCAATCTTAAGTGGGACCCGATCAAGGAAGAAATCATCGGAGACCGCGAGGCAAACGCAATGCTCGAGCGGCCTTATCGCGAACCCTGGGCCAAGGCACTCAAGAGCCTCAATTTGTAAAGAGGACGGCGCGTGCGCCAGCTTCGAATTCCTGTGGCTGCTTCGCGAAGTGTTGCTCGAAGTAGGCCTTTGCTTGCGGCCCTTTGAGCGTATTGAGTTCGCGATATCTGGCCAGTTGTGCGCCGAGACGGCCGCATGAATTGCAGGAATGCGCCAACTCTGAGGCGAGAGCATCGGCGCGGGGCGAGAATTCGGGCTTTCCGAGGCTGAGGCCCAACTGGAATGCCATCAAGCGCACCCAATGATCCCGATAGTGCTGCCGTGCGGGGATCGGCTTGCCGCTGGTACCGTCCACCAGGTTTTCCAGCCGCTCTAGTGCACCAAAAGAATCCTTCAGAACCTGTTCTGCCATTGCAATCCTGTTCAGCTTCAGAGCTGCTTCGATTGTGTTGAAGGCGAGTGAATCATTGAAATAGATCCTGTTGCCGAGGTCTTCGGCTCGATAGAGATCCACCGGGTTGAATGTTGGAGCGGGGTGAGCGGAAGAGTAAATGATTTTGCCCTCCTGCTTTCCGGCGGCGAACCAGCAGACTTCATGCACCTGATCCAGGCCGCCATCCCCAACAGCGCATCGTCCAAGCCGAACCATTGCTGGTTTGCTGCTGGCAGCCAGAGGAAGCTTTGCCGCTGACCAACCGCAATAGACCGAGCCATAGGTATCGTCGTACGAGCGCAGCTTCAACTCTCCGGGCTCTGCGAATTGGACAAATCCGGCCAGGTAGTTGTGGTGCATCATCAGCCCTCTCTCTTCGCTTCCGGGCGTCTGATCGGGTGTGCTTAGGGCAGTGGAATCCCAGCCTCCGGTTGGGCCGAGCGGATGACTGCTGCGCCGCTGGATCGATGCTGAATCGTTTACCGAGCAGGCGCTACCGAGTGGGCGCGACAAAGACAGTCGGCCGAACTTCTTCCGGTCTGCTTCAATTTCAGCCCCCGGATTACAGGAGGTTATCAATAGCGGTAGTAGGATACATGCGAGTCGGAGCATAGCAGGGGCTACAATGTAAGATTAACGCCAGCGTGCTGACTGCAATCTATCCAGGATCTTTTGATCCCATCACCAACGGTCACCTCGATGTGATCGGCCGGGCTTCCCGCCTGGCTGATCGCCTCGTGGTTGGCGTTCTCCTGAATTCCAACAAGAACCCGCTCTTCCCGATCGACGAACGCGTCGAGATGACCCGTGAAGCTGTCAAAGGCTACAAGAACATTGAAGTTACTCACTTCGATGGCCTTCTGGTGAGCTTCGCAGAACGGGAATCGGCTCAGATCATCGTGCGCGGCATCCGCGCCATTTCTGACTATGAATTCGAATTGCAGATGGCGCTGATGAACCGGCGCCTCAAACCCGATCTCGAAACCGTATTTCTGATGGCCAGCGAGCAGTACTCATTTGTCAGCTCGCGCATCATCAAAGAAGTCGCCCGTCTGGGCGGCGACATTGGCGGGCTTGTGCCGTCACATGTGGAGTCCCATTTGCGGGCTCGATTTCAAAGGAGTTAAGCACTTACTACAATGCCTGTTGCGCCGCCAACCGAACTAGCCGAGAGAATCTCACGCATCAGCGTGAGCGCCACGATGAAGGTAGCCGCAGACGCCGATCGTCTGCGCCGTGAAGGTCATGACGTGGTTGATTTCAGCGTCGGAGAACCCGACTTTCCCACCCCTGCCAATGTCAAGCAGGCCGCCATCGATGCCATCAATCACAACTTCACCAAGTACACTCCTGCTGGTGGTACGGCTGAGCTCAAGGCAGCCATCGTCAAGCGTCACAAGACCGACTACGGCACCGATTATTCGCCCGCAGAATGCGCCGTAACCGTCGGCGGCAAGTATGGCATCTTCACTGTAATCCAGGCGCTGATCAATGAAGGCGACGAAGTGATCATCCCGGTTCCTTACTGGGTGAGCTTTGCCGACATCGTCAACTATGCCGGTGGCAAGGCAATCTTTGTCGAATCGTCGGAAGCCGATGGTTTCGCAGTCTCAGCCGATGCCATCGCTGCTCACATCACTCCTCGCACCAAGGCCATCATCGTCAATTCGCCCTCCAACCCGAGTGGC
>JBIPMY010000037.1:0-22197 GCA_044376335.1 Bryobacter sp. | reverse complement strand
ATCCCGGGAAGATACGTGAGTTTGAGGGGGCGGGTCTTGAAATCGAGATGCTGCCCTCGATGAAGACTTTGCCCTTGTCTCCTGAGACTGGAGATACGTTTGAGGCCAATGCGATTCAGAAGGCGCTTTATTATGGGGCGCATTGTGAGGGCTGGCTGATTGCTGAGGATTCCGGGCTTGAGGTGGATGCTCTGGGTGGAGCGCCTGGGGTTCATTCGGCTCGCTGGGCTGGGGATGATTCGGCCAACAATGCGCGGCTGGTGCGCGAGATGGCCGGGCAGGTTGTGCGGGGTGCGCGTTATGTGTGCGTGATTGCGCTTGTCGATGGGGATCGAGTGCTAGGTACGTTTCGCGGGACGGTGGAAGGTGAGATTCTGGACGCGCCGCGCGGGGCGGGTGGGTTTGGTTATGACCCTTACTTTCTGTATCCGCCCTTTGGGCAGAGCTTCGCTGAGGTGCCCAAAGAGCGGAAGGCCGGCGTGTCACACCGGGGTGAGGCGATTCAAAAACTTATCGCGTGGATGCGTGAAAACGCTTCCAGGTGAGATAGCCGATTAGCGTTTTACCGTCATCCATTTTGCCTTCGCGGATGAGGGTGTCGAGTTCTTTTGAGGTAAACCAGCGGGCTTCGATGCGTTCGTCATCCATGGGTGTTGCTATGCCTGCTTTGAGGTCTGTGGCGAGGTAGATCGTCATCTTCTCGGCCAGGAAGCCGGGGCTGGCCCAGTAGCTGGCGAGCTTCTTCCAGGTGGCGGCTTTGTAGCCGGTTTCCTCCATGAGTTCACGCTTGGCAGCCTGAAGGACGTTTTCGCCGGGATCGATTTTGCCGGCCGGCAGTTCCCATACTTTGCTGCCAGCGGGGAGGCGGTATTGACGGACGAGGAGGATTTTCTTTTTGTCGTCGACCACCATGATTACAGCGGAACCAGGGTGGTGGACGATGGCACGTTTGATCTCGAAACCGTCGGTGTCTTTGGCGATGTCTTCTGAGACGCTGAAGAGACTGCAGCGATACTTCTCTTCTGATGAGAGTATTTTCATATACTCTTAGCATGACTGAGTAAGGAGGTACATGCGGATACTCATCTTAATTTGTTGTGTATTTTGTCTAAGCGCGCAGGACGGGAATATCGTCAGCAGGGAGCGAGTGCGTGCTTCATTGAAGAAAATGCAATCGAAGGCGAAGGACAAGGAAAACTATTTATTTCAGAAGCGGGTTGTGAAGCGTGAGCTTGGTGCAGATGGGCATGTGAAATCTGAATCCGTATCGATCCAACGGCGAGACCCATGGGAAGAACAGGTTGTTACGCGGGTGATTGAGAAGGATGGGAAGGTGCTTACGGCTGAGGAGATCACCAAGCAGGAAGAGAAATTGCGCCGTTCTGTAATCGAGATGCGGAAGACTCCGATGAAGCCGCGTTTTGAGGAAGAGGGCTGGATGGATGAGATGCCGGATGCGCTGGAGTTTCGCAAGATCGGCGTGGAAGACCGGCATGGCCGGCCTGCGGATGTTTTGAGTTTTTCGCCGCAAAAGGGGTACAAGGCGAAGACGATGCGGGCGAAGGCGTTTGAGAAGGTACGTGGCAAGGTTTGGGTAGATCAGCAAGATGGAGAAATGACGTTTCTGGATATCGAAATTTTCGACACGATCAGTGTTGGGTTTGGATTGCTGGGGAAGCTTGAGAAGGGGACGCATTTTGAGATGGAGCGGAAGAAGTGGGATATCGGAGTTTGGTTTGAGGTGTGGCAGCGGATCCGCTACGACTTACGCGTGTTGATGGTGAAGTCGTTGCGTCAGGAGATTGAAACCCACTGGTCGAATCTGAGCCCGAGGCCGCCGGTAAAGATGATCCGGAGCGGGTCTTAGGGCAGGTCGATCTGGATTTCTTTGCTGCTGGTGCCGTCCACGTTTAACACTTTGACGGTTTCGCCAATGCGGACGGTAACTTGATGGGTGCCTTTGAAGACGCGGGCTTTGAGCTTGCCTTCTTCGTCGCTTTCGCCGCTGATGTCTGTCCACCAGTCGCGGAAGAGTAAGTTGTTCGAGACGATTGCGTTGGGCTTGGAGGACCAGTCTGCGCGATACATGGCACCGCGGGGGAGCCAGTGGCGGCGCTCCCAGAAACCCCACATCAGGAAGTCTTCGAAGCGGCTTTGGCTGAAGATGTAGGTCATGAAGTCCCGGGTGAAATCGGCCTGGATTGCTTCGTCGGGGGTGTTGACGTCGAATTCGCTGACGGCGAAGGTGTAGGGGACCGAGTCGGCGTAACGCTTGACGATGGTGTCGATGACGTCGATGGATTGAGGCGTGCCGAAGTGCGACTGGAAGCCGAAGCCGTCGACGGGGGCGTTGCGGTCTTTGAGGAATTGCAGGAAGGCGTAGGTGTAGTTGAGGTGGACGCCATTCACGTTGCCGGATTCAAACTGGTTGTAGTCGTTGAGGAAGAGCTTGGCGTTCGGATCTGTTTGACGGGCGAGTTCAAACCAGCGGAGGGCTTCTTCGTTGCCCAGTCTGCCCGGGCTTGCTGTGACGCCTGTGACGCCGGGGATGCGGCCCTGAATGTCGAAGTTGTCGTAGGGTTCGTTCAAGACATCCCAGTGGTAGAGCTTACCGGACACGCCTGAATCGGAGAGGGCGGTGCGGATGCGATTGTCGATTCTGGTGCGGAGGGCTTCGGGGCTCAAGCCCTGAAGGTCTGCCGGTGTGTTGCGCCAACTGGGCCAGACGAGGACGTGACCACGCATGGGGATGTTGCGATCTTCAAACCAGCGGATGGCATTGCGGGTGCGGGCTTGAGGGAAGCTGGTGGATGCTTCCCAGAAGGGCCATTTGAGATCGTTCTCAAAAACGATGGTGTTGAAGTGACTTTCGATGCGGCTGCGGTATTGAGCGTCGTCGGCGGTGGTGCCCATGATGCCAGCGGCGGTGATGGCACTGCCGTAGCGGAAGGCTTGCGAGAGTTGTTGCACAGCGACGGTTGCGCCTTTGACTGGGTTGCCGGCAGAGTCGATGATGCTGAGAGTGAGATCCACCTTGCGGTCTGCTTCGATGCGGGAGAGGGCGTCGCGCTTCCAGGGTGCGTCGACGGCATTGCGGCCGGGGTAAGTGAATTGAACGGGGAGTTGTTCGAGGGTGGCGCGAGTGCCGTAGTGGAGGAGTTTGACGTCGGCGATCTCAAAGACCTGAGGCCCTGCGCCGAATTGGAAGCGGAAGACGGCACCGTCACGAACATAGTTGTCATCCATGCGGAAGGGCATCTCGAAGCGCTGCCATTCACTGGTTTCGACCGGGAGGCTGAGTTGAAGCGACTTTGAGAAGTTGCCGCCGTTGCGCTCGACGATGGCTGTGGCCTGGATGCTCAGGGAGGGGCTTGAGATGCGACGGATCCAGAAGCTGGCGTGCATGACGTCGTTGCGGGTGGTGGGGCGGATGAGGGGCCACGAGAGTGCGGCACGGAAGATGTCGGTAGAGGGGCCGTTGGTGGTGATCCGCATGGCCTGGGTGAAGCTCTGGCCTTCGACCGGGACCAGGCGGGCTGAACCACCGCCCGAGCTACCGTCGAAGTAGCTGGAGGCACGGGCCCAATCGCCGACTGGCTCGACTGGCTCGCCTTCAGCGTTGAGGGGTGGGAGAGCAGGTTGGCGGGTCCATTGGAAGTCACCGATTTCGTAAGTCTGCGGGCCCTGGCCATGGAGAAAGCTGAGCGTTAGTGCTTGTGTGTCGTAGGCTTTGGATGCTGTGAGGTCGAAGGCGTAGAAGGTCCAGGTGTCTGTGTTGATGGGGAAGACCGTGTCGAGGATGGGCGGAGTGTTGGCTTCTTCCAGGCGGAGGGTTGCGCGGATGTTGAAGCGATCGGCAGGGGCGGTCTTGCGGACCCAGAAGGAAATTCGCAGTCTTTCGTTGGTTGCGATGGGGGCGGTATTTGTCCAGAAGGCGGATGCGTCGCCACGTTTGCCGCCGGGTTGCGCCGTTTCGATGCGAAGCGCCTGGGTGAAGACTTGGCCGTCGACGGATACGATTTCAGTGTTGGCTGAGCCGTTGGTTTGTCTTGCTTCAAAGGCGCTGTCTGGCAGCAGGGATTGGGGAAAGGCCGTGAAGGCTGTAAGCAGGCCAATGAAGTAAAAGTTGCGCATTTCGTTTTGACCTTAGTTGGGCACTAGCTTGCTTTCGGCTTCAAAGAGTTTGTAGTCGAGGAAGCGATGGCGGGCTTCGCCCTTTGCCTTCATGACGGCCATGGCTTTGAGGTCAAAGCGAAAGAAAAGGGTGTCTGCAAGCCAGGTGCCGTTGACGCTAGACAGGTTGACCTCAATTTCAGTTCCGGGTTGGAAGCCGTTGGTTGTTTTTGTGTAGACGATGCGGCTTTTGATGTCGATGCCGTCGGCCTGGTCGAACCAGTAAGTGCGTGTGGTGTTGCGGAGCTTTTCTTCTTCTTTGTTGGCCGGCTTGTAGCTTGGGTTCGGGGTGGCCTCTACGCGCCAGGTCTTGCGGCCGTTGATTAGCTCTTCGCCAATGAGGCTGAGTGAGAAGAGGCGCGGAATGTCGCTGAGTGTGCCTGAGGAGAGGGTGCGGGTGATGGATTTCAGGCTACGCCGCCGGGCGGTGCGGGTTTTCTCAAGGTCTTCGTCAACCTTCTTCTGCAGTTTGGCATCGAGGGGCTTGCCGTCAATCAAAGTGAGCTTGCGGTAGTTGTCGCCCTCGAGCATGATGACGTCGAAGGTTTTGGTTTCGGTGAGCTTGAGTGTGCCGTCTTTAGCCGTGGCCCATTGTTCGAGCTCTTCGCGGTAAGTAAACTTCTTTTGAGACTGCGCCTGGTGCCGGGCCATGGCGGATTGAAAGAGGCTTTCTGGAGAAGGGCCAGCGGTGAGGAGCAGGAGTGTAAGGGCTAGCATCGGGCGAGGCGGCTCCCGCGGATGGTGGATTCAAATTTGGCTAATGGCAGCGTGTTGATGACGTCAGCAGTTTCAAGCCAGCCTCGTCTTGCCATCTTGATACCGTAGCGCATGTTGAGGAAATGTTTGGGGTGGTGAGCGTCTGTCGAGATGGTGAACTTGCAGCCTCTCGACTTGGCCGAGCGGATGAGCGAGGCGTGGAGGTCTAGCCGTTCGGGGCTTGCGTTGATCTCCATGAAGACGCCTTTTTCGGCTGCCCTGGCGGCTATCTTTTCGAAGGCGTAAGCGTAGGCGTCGCGATGGAGCAGGACACGGCCGGTGGGGTGGCCGATGGTGTGGATGTAGGGGTTCTCGAGCGCGGCGAGGAGACGGTCTGTCATGGCGTGCTCGTCGAGATTCATATGGCTGTGTACGCTGGCCACCACGAAGTCGAGTTGGGAGAGGGCTTCGTTGTCGAGGTCCATCGAGCCGTCTTTCATGATGTCGCACTCGATGCCGGAGAAGACCTTGAGACCGAGCTCGCCGTCGGGGATGCCGGCCACCATTTTGGCGAAGTCGATGGCGCGCTTTTCGTCGAGACCGTTGGCCATGGCGAGGGCTTTCGAGTGGTCTGTGATGACGATGTATTCATAGCCCATCTGGACGGCTGCGGCGGCCATTTCTTCGAGCGTGCCGCGGCCGTCGGACTCGCGGGTGTGCATGTGCAGATCGCCTTTGATGGCGGATTGCTCAATGAGAGTGGGCAGCTTGTTTTGCTCGGCTGCTTCGATTTCGCCGGTGTTCTCGCGGAGTTCTGGCGGGATGAAGGCGAGGCCGAGAGCGTTGTAGATTTCTTCTTCGGTGAGCGAGGCGATGATCTGGTTGTCGCTTTCGCGTGAGAGGGAATATTCGTTGAGCGTGTAGCCCATCTTGACGGCTCTGGTGCGGAGGCTGACGTTGTGTTCTTTGCTGCCGGTGAAGTACTGCATGGCCGCGCCGAAGGATTCGGTGGGGAGGGCGCGTACGTCTACCTGGATGCCTTCTACGCCGACGCGCGCGGAGGCTTTGTTTTCGCCCTTGGCCAAAAGTTCGTCGACCTTGGACCACTTGGCGAAGGTGTCGAGAGCCTGTACGGCTTCAGGACCGGCGACCAGAATGTCGACGTCGCCGATGGTGTCTTTGCCTCGGCGGAGACTGCCGGCCGGGCTGATGCTGGTGATGCCGGGAAGGGTGGAGAAGAGGGTTTGCAGTTCTTCGGCGGTTTGGGTGGCGAAGTCGATCAGGAAGCGGCCGGCGGAGCGGCGGTAGATGGCGATGGATTTGAGGATCTTCTCTTCGAGCTTGGCGCCCATGCGTGGCAGGTCGCGGAGTTTTTGTTCGCGGCAGATGCGTTCGAGATCGTCAATGGTTGAGACGCGGAAATGCTCGATCAGGACCGCGATCGACTTGGGGCCAAGACCCTGGATCTTGAGCATCTCAAGAGCGGTGGGCGGGTACTTCTGCAGCATCTCGTCGCGACGCTCGAAGGAACCTCGTTCGGCGATTTCACTCAGGATGGCTGCAATGCCTTTGCCGATGCCGGGGATGTCGGTGACCTTGCGGGATTTGTCTTCGAGGATCGACATCACGGATTCGGGGTAGCCCTCGATGGTTTTGGAGGCGTTGCGGTAGCTGCGAATGCGGAAGCCGTCTTCGGCGGCGATCTCCATCAGGTCTGCGGTTTCGTCGAGAAGCTTGGCGACGTGAATGTTATCCATCGACTTTATTGTCTGATGGAGCGGGCTCGATGTGGATGAGGACGTCGGCCACCCAGGGAATTTGTTTGCGGATGGCGGCGCGGACGGCACCGGAGATCTGGTGGGCGTTTTCGACGGTGAGGTGCGGGGCTACTTCGAGGTGAAGGTCGACATGGTACTGGAAGCCGGTTTTGCGGGCGAGGCACTTTTCGATACCGAGGGCACCGGGGACGGCCCTGGCGCAGGTTTTGATTTCGGCCAGCATTTCAGGGGAAGGCATGGTGTCGAGGAGTTCCCAACTGGACTGGCGGAGCACCTGGAAGCCGAGAACGACAACGAGGATGGCGATAATGACGCCACCAACGGCGTCGGCATGAGAGAAGAGATTGGGGTTGTAGAGGTTGAGGCCGAGGGCGAGGATGGCGACGAGGCCGGAGAGGACGTCGAGCCAGTCGTTGGCGGCGTCGGCTTCGAGAGCGGCGGAGCGGAACTCGCGGGCGGCGGATTTCTTCCAGCGGGCGAGGATGAGTTTGATCGTGATGGAGATTACGACGGTCCAGATGGCGAAGGACTGGGGTGTGGATTGCGGCTGACGGAGGTGTAGGATGGCCTGCCAGCCGAGGATGGCACCGCTCGCGATGAGGAAAGCGCCGATGGCCTGGCCTGCGAGGATCTCGAAACGGCCATGGCCGTAGGGGTGATCTTCGTCGGGTGGCTGGGCGGACATCCGCAGGCCGAGCCAGAGAATCAGGGAGGCAATGACGTCTCCGGCGCTTTCGATACCGTCGGCAATAACTGCGAGAGAATTGGCCAGATATCCAGCGGCAATTTTGATAATTGCGAGGAAGAGCCCGGCGAAAATGCTGACTCGCGCGATCTTCAGAGCGGATTGAGTTGCGGGAGACATGCCAAGAACAGTTTAGCTGGCTGCCCTGTTGTACAATCGTCCTTATCAGCAGTGAAGCGGAACGGGGATGTTTCTGCTCACTTGCTTCACACGAAAAGAAAAAGAGGCGACGAGATGGAAAAGCTGGCACAACAGCAAAACATACAAGAGGCTTTCCTCAATAACGCCCGCAAAGACAAGACTTACTTAACGATTTATCTGATGAGCGGGGTAAAGCTTTCGGGACGAATCAAGAGTTTCGATAAGTATTCTGTAGTCCTTGAGGCGAACAACCAGGAGCAGTTGATTTTCAAACACGCCATCTCGACGGTGGTGGTTTCGAAGCAAGCTCATGTGGGTGGCAGCACGCTTGCCGTGGGCGGCCCGGCACCGATTCCAGTCGAACCTAACGGAAACTAATTGCCAGAAATCGCGATTCTTTGTGGCGTGCAGTTGCGCCGGCAAAAAGAGCCGGCTAGTCCGCTCACTGAATTATCGGTAGAGGACTCGCTGCAGGAGTTGCATGTACTGGCCGAGAGCGCTGGGGCGACGGTTGCTGGCCAGGTTGTGCAGGTGCGCGATCACGCCGATAAAGCCACGTTGATCGGGGCGGGGAAAATTACCGAGCTTGCGGCGCTGGTAAGCGCGCTTTCTGCCGACACGATTCTGTTTGACTGCGAACTCACGCCCACGCAGCAGCGCAATCTGGAGAAGGCGATCGGGTGCAAGGTGCTGGACCGCACGCAGCTAATTCTGGATCTGTTTGCGGCTCGGGCGCGCACGCGTGAAGGCCAACTGCAGGTAGAACTTGCGCAGCTGAATTACCTGATGCCGAGACTGGCTGGACGTGGTGTGATGATGTCGCGTCTCGGTGGTGGTATCGGTACGCGCGGACCGGGTGAAACGCAGCTCGAAAGTGATCGCCGCAAGATCGCCCGCAAGCTTAAGAACATCAAGGCAGAACTCTCGAAGGTGCGTGGAGGGCGAGGGATTCAGCGTAAGCAGCGGCAGGGTGTACCGCTTGCTACCGTTGCGCTGGTGGGTTATACAAACGCTGGAAAAAGTACTCTCTTCAACCGGTTGACCAATGCTTCGGTGCTGGCGGACGCGAAGATGTTTGCGACGCTTGATCCTACCGTGCGGCACGTGATTCTGCCTTCGCGGAGAAAAGTGCTGCTGAGCGACACGGTAGGCTTTATCCGGAAGCTGCCGACAACGCTGGTTGAGGCCTTTCGGGCGACGCTTGAGGAAGTCACCGAGGCGGCTTTGTTGCTGCATGTGGTCGATGCATCAAGCCCTCATGCGGCCAGCTATGTCGAGCATGTACAGCATGTGCTGAAAGAGATTGGTGCTGAGCGGACCAAGCAGATTCTAGTGATGAACAAGGCAGATCTGGTGACCGACCCGCAGGACGTGATTGCACAGTCGCGCCGGATCTTGCAGGATGCCAATGCCGAAGCCAGCACGATCAGTGTGAGTGCGATGAGCGGGATGGGAATTGATCGGCTGCTGGGGGTGATCGACAATACGCTGGAACTGGACCCTGTGGAGCGGATACGCGTGCGCATTCCTTCGAGCGAAGGTGCAACTTTGCACTTGTTGCATGAGCATGCGCGGGTGTATTCCAAAGAGTTTGTCGATGACTACTGCGAGATCGAGGCTGATGCTTCGGCTAGTGTGCGGCGGCGGTTGGGCAACTACGAGTTGATATCCTGAGGGCTAGCTTCTTTTGAATCTGCCAAACATATTAACGCTAGCCCGCATTTTCTTTGTGCCCCTTGTGGTGGCGGCACTGGTGCAGGAGCATCGCGTTTACGAATTCAGCGTCTGGGGTTTTGGGGTTGCACTTGGCAACGAGATGCTGGCGCTGGTGATATTTCTGGTTGCCGCCTTCACCGATATGCTCGACGGGTATTTGGCGCGGAAGTGGAGCCAGATTACTACGCTTGGCATGTTGCTTGATCCGATCGCCGACAAGCTGCTGATTTCGGCTTCGTTGATTGCGCTGGTGGAAGTGAGAGCGGTTCCGGCGTGGATGGTGATTCTGATCATTGGCCGGGATTTTGCGATCAGCGGGCTACGGAGCATTGCGATGAGTGAAGGGTATCTGATTCCGGCCAGTGACCTTGGCAAATCGAAGATGGTGTTGCAGGTGGCTGCGGTGGGGATGGCGATGGCCAGCATTCGGCATGCGGAGTGGCAGCCGCTGACGACGTTTGTTCTGTGGGCGTCGGTTGTGTTTACGCTGGTGTCGGCGATCGATTATGCGCGGCAGTTCTGGAGGAAGATCGACGTTGGAGTGAAGCGTCGGCGGAGGCGGGAGTTGTTGTTGCTAGAGCGCTCGCGGCGCAAGGCTAGCCGGAGCAGCGTCGCCAGAGGTTGAGGCGGCAGGGGTGGTGGCTGGTTCGGGAGGTGGCTTTGGTTTGAACTTCCAGCCTTCCGGATTCATCAGAAGCGTTTTCACTTCTCCCTTGCTTCCGTAGGTGAGAGGCTTGCCGTTGTAGAGGACGTCGAGGGTGCCTGCATTGCCAACGATCAGCTCGGCCGATGCCGCGTTGATGGTTCGTTCCTGACCTGCGTCGAGAGTACCGCCGTAGATTTTTGCCCCGTCTGCGATAAGACGGATCCAAGTGGTTTCTTTGGCACGGATGGTCAAGGCAAACTTGCCAGCGGCTGGGGGAAGAGCAGCTGTTGTTACAGGAGTTGGTTCTGGTGATTTCGGAGTTTCGGTGACAGGGGTTGGCGTTTGAGGAGCGACTTCCTGCTTTTGCACTGGAGGAGGTTCCGGCATTGGTTTCACCGGTGCCGAAGCTGTTTCTGTTGTGGCAGCGGGTGACGGAGTGAAATTGCGCCAGGCGAAATATCCAATGCAGCCAACGATTACGAGGGCTGCGAAAGCAAACCAGGCTTTGGGGCTGCCGTCGTCCTGCGCGGGGCGAATTGGTTTGTCTTTGAGGGTTTCACGCAGGGCGGTGATCTGCTGATCTTTGTTTAAGCTCAGGTTGCCCGACGATACTGACGGTGTTTCTACAGGATCAGCAGAGGGAAGTGAGCTGACCATGTTGATCTGCTTTTCGATTTCGTCCGGATCCCAGCCGAGGTACTTTGAGTACTGCCGGACGAAGGCACGGTAGAAAAACTCGCCCGGAAGCGAGGATTGGTCGTCGGCTTCGATGGCTTCGAGGTAGCGCTGGCTGATGCAGGTTGCTTCCGCGATCTTCTCGATCCCGATCTTCTGGCGTTGACGTTCGAGGCGAAGCCTCACTCCCAAGCTTTGCATTTGCTTTTTGGAGAAATCCTTACCCGTTATAATACATGAGTTTGGGCGAAAGTGAACTTTGAACCGAGTCAGCATTATTGTCGTTAACTTCAATAGGGTGAATCTCTTACGGGATTGCCTACGGTCGCTGGCGCTGCAAAGCTGGCCTGAGGTGGAATGGGTGGTGGTCGACAATGGGTCCAGCGACGGTAGTGCAGAGATGGTGGAGCGGGAGTTTCCCGGTGTGAAACTGATCAAAAGTACTACCAATCTGGGATTTTGTGCGGGGAACAATTTGGGGATTGCGGCGGCGCAGGGGGACTTTGTGGCACTGCTCAACAATGATGCGGTGGCCGAGCCACAGTGGGTGGAGTCACTGGTGCGTGAAATGCAAGTGGACGCGAAGGTAGGGATGGTGGCGTCGAAAATTCTGGTTGCCGGCAGACCGGGTGTGATCGACAAAGTGGGGCACGGGATTTATTGGGACGGGCAGAATCGCGGGAAGGGAAGTGGAGATCAGGATCATGGACAGTTTGATACAGAGCGGGAAATTCTGTGGCCGGATGGGTGTGCGGCGATGTACCGGAAGGAGATGCTGGACGAGGTCGGTGGGTTTGACGAAGATTTTTTCGCTTATGCCGATGATGCAGAGCTTGGGTTGAGGGGGAGAAGTGCTGGTTGGCGTGCGCGTTACGCACCCGATGCGGTGGTGCATCATCAGCGCGGGGCAACGATGGGAAAATGGAGCCCTGAGCGAATTCGGTTGATTGAACGGAACAGGGTGTGGCTGGCCGTGAAGCATTTTCCGTTCTGGTTGCTGGTTCTGAATCCTGTGTTCTTTTTGATGCGGTTGGTGGCGGGAGCATGGGCCGGGGCAAGAGGCGAGGGCGAGGCAGGACAGGTGCAGGGAATTCGCGCGAAGATAGAGCTTGTGCTCGTGTTGTTGCGGGCGGATCTTGAGGCCATCGGTGGCTTGGGCAAGATGTGGGCCAAACGCAATGCATGGCGCCGGAAACGGAAGCTGAGCGACAGGGAAGTTGTGGCGCTGCTGGGCCGCTACCAGTTGAGTTTGTCGGAATTGAGCAAGAAGCTCGCTTGAAGGATTAACGATTATCCCGAACGATATTTCCAGTGTCGAAGAACAACAGGCCGCAGTTGCGGCCGAGAACGCTTGTGGGGCGTGCGGGTCTGTGGAGATGCGGTCTTTGTTTCACGCCACCGACCGTCTCTACCGCACGACTGAGAAGAGCTTTGTGGTGGTGGAGTGTGAGCGGTGCAAGCTGATCCGGCTGTACCCGAAGCCGACGCCACAGGAGCTTGCCACTTACTATCCGTCTGACTACTGGCATAACGATTCCGGCGGCAAGATCACCGCGATTGAAGAGTTTTATCGCCGGCTGGTATCGCTTGATCACATTCGCTTTTTGGAAGGGGCGATTCGTGGTGCTGGCGGTGAGGGTTTGGTGATGGATGTGGGGTGTGGCGGTGCGTTGTTGTTGCGAATGCTGAAAGAGCGCGGGCACAAGGTGTTGGGCTCGGACTTTTCGCTGGATGCAGCCGCGATTGCGTGGGGGCAGAACGGGGTACCGGCTTTTTGCGGAACGCTGACGCAGGCTCCCTTGCGGGAGGAGAGTGTGTCGGTGCTGAGCATGTTTCACGTGCTGGAGCACCTCTATAAACCGGATGAGTATCTGGCTGCGGCTCACCGCTTGCTCAAGCCCGGGGGACGACTGGTGATCCAGGTGCCGAATGCGGCGAGCTGGCAGTTTTTGATTTTTGGGGAAAGCTGGAATGGGATTGATGTACCGCGGCATCTGCACAATTTCAAGCTGACTGATTTGAATGTGTTGCTGGACAAGTGCGGGTTTGAGCCAGTGCGGACCAAGCATTTTTCCTTGCGGGATAATCCGGCTGGCTATTCGATCAGCATCGCGCCGGGTCTGGACCCGATGGCGCGAAGGATTCGCAAGATTGCCGAGACGCCGGTGCAGCGGCTGATCAAGAATCTGGTGCATCTGGGCTTGATGGTGGCGGCGCTGCCGGTGAGTGCTGTTGAGGCGCTGTGCCGGGCCGGAAGTACAGTGATGGTAGAAGCGCGGAAGAAGCCATGAGTTATGCGGGGTTGCGACGGCTGGTTCCTGGCTGGTTGCGGCGGGAGATTTTCTACTTTGAGACGTTGATTGTGGAGGGGGTTGCCGAGTTTGCGCAGGCATTGCCGAAGGGGTGTGCAGTGCTCGATGCAGGGGCCGGGGAAGGGCAGTATCGCGAGTATTTTGGCCGCCAGAAATATGTGGGTGTTGATCTTGGTGTGGGGGATGTGGACTGGAATTATTCGCAGTTGGATTGCGTAGCAGACTTGTTGCGGCTGCCGTTTGGGGACGGGAGTTTTGATGCCTTTGTGAGCGTGGTGACGCTGGAGCATGTAACTGATCCTGGCGGAGCAATTGCCGAGATGGCGCGAGTAGGGCGGGGCGGGGCGATGCTGTATCTGGTGGTGCCGCATGAGTGGGAGGTGCATCAGCATCCGCATGACTATTGGCGATTTACAAAGTTTGGGGTGAGGCGCTTGCTGGAGGTGAATGGCTGGGAGGTGGTGAAGCTTGCCCCGGGTGGCGGGTACTTCCGCTTGCTTTCGCGGAGGCTGATGAATGGGTTGCAGTTTTTGCCCGGGTGGTTGATGCCGTTTGCTGCGGTGTTGGTGGTGCCGGTGGCATTGATTGTCGGGTGGATGGACGGGCTCGATTCACAACAGGACTACACGTTGGGATACATTTGTTTGGCAAAGAGGAAATGAAAATGAAGAACGCAACGAGACGGAAGTTTTTGCCCGGGCTGATGGCTCCGGCATTGATGATGGGCCAGAGCAAGAAGAAACTGCCGGACTTTACCTACACCGTGAAAGAGACGACCGAGGTGAAAGAGACTTTTGGTTTGCACCGGAAGTATTTTGAAGGGCCGACCGATCAGTTGAAGCTGATGGTGGCCGGCAGCGTTACGCTGAACCCGGGGACGACGCCGCATCCTCCGCACAAGCATGATGAGGAAGAAATCATGGTGGTGACCGAGGGGACTGGAATCATCGGACTCAAGGGTAAAGACAAGGCGGTCGGGCCTGGCAGCATGATGTATTCGGCTGCGAACCAGATGCACGACATTCGGAATACCGGCAAGACGCCGCTCACGTTTTTCTACTACAAGTGGAAGGCCTAAGCCTTCGGTATTTGGCTGAGAAGAATTTGCGGCTTCAGGCACTTCTATCCTGATGCGATTTCTTTGCCTTCTTGTGGTTCTGGTATGTACGGCAGCTCAGCAGACGGATAAGCCCGACAAGCTGACGCTGCGCAAGCAGATTGCCGAGATGAAGGTGAAGGCGTTTGAGATGCAGACGCAGATTGAGTTGCTGGAGAAGCAGCTGCATGATGTGGAAGAGGCTGAGGCGAATCAGCCTCTTGTGACGCCCGGGGCGAAGGTGGCGGTGAAGGTGCGGTGCCAGGGGCATACGCATGACGGGAAGCGCTGTACGCGGAATGCGGAGCCGGGCAGCAGATTCTGCTGGCAGCATAAGTCGAAGCGCTGAACGATGCTTGCAATATTGTGGCCGGAAGGATTACTGTATGGCATGGATCGCAGAGACTTATTTCGCGCAGCCGGCATTGCCGCGGTTGCATTCTCAGGCGACGCCCTTCCCCGTTTGCAAGCAGCGTTGGCAGCACAAGGCGGTAAACCCGCCGATTCCCTGGCCGTAGACGAAGACTTCTGGTTTCAGGTGAGACACATGTTCACCGTCGACCGGAATATCATCAACCTGAATAATGGCGGTGTTTCCCCATCCCCCAAGATTGTGATGGAAAGCGAGAAACGCTACCTCGAGATTTCGAATATGGGCCCGGCCCACTTTATGTGGAAGGTACTGGGGCCCGAACTGGAAAGCGTTCGCCGGCGGTTGGCGCAGAGTTTTGGTTGTGATCCGGAAGAGATCGCCATTACTCGTAATGCGAGCGAAGCACTGGAGATTGTGCAGCTTGGCATGACGCTGAATCGTGGTGACGAAGTGCTGACGACCAATCAGGATTATGGCCGCATGCTGACCACCTGGAACCAGCGTGAGCGCCGCGACGGGATTGTTCTGAAGCAGATTTCATTCCCTGTGCCGGCACCTTCGCTCGATTATCTGGCGGAGTTGATTGAGAAGGCGATTACGCCCAAGACCAAAGTGATTCACATCTGCCATATCACCAACCTGACGGGGCAGATTTTCCCGGTGAAGAAGATTTCGCAGATGGCGCGGGCTCGCGGGATTGAAGTTGTTGTGGACGGGGCTCATGCCTTTGGGCAATTTCCTTTCAAGCGCGACGATCTGGATTGCGATTACTACGGTACGAGTTTGCACAAGTGGATTCTGGCGCCGGTGGGCACCGGATTCCTGTATGTGAAACGCGAAAACATCAAGAAGATCTGGCCGCTGATGGCAGCGCCGGAATCGATGGCCGATAACATTCGCAAGTTTGAAGAGATCGGTACGCATCCGGCCAGCCAGCGGAATACGATTACCGAGGCGCTGACTTTCCATGAATCGATTGGAGTGGAACGTAAGGCGGCCCGGTTGCGGTATCTGCGCAAGCGATGGTCGATGCGGTTGAAGCAACTGCCAGGTGTGACCCTGCATACCAGCGATGATCCGGAAATGAGTTGTGGGATCGGGACGGTGGGTTTTAAGGGATTCAATATTCCAAAGCTTGCTGAGCACCTGATGGAAAAGCACAAAATCATGGTGGTGCCGATTGTGAGAGGCAAGGAATATGCCGGCTTACGCATCACGCCCAACGTATATACGACCCTGGAAGAAGTGGATACGTTCGCTTCAACCATGGAAGAAATTGTCAAGAAAGGCCCTGTGGCCTTAGGCTTGGCGTAAGAATTAACTTGACAGGGCCTTATGGAATTTCATAGATTGCCATAAGGCCAATCTTTTGTTAAGGTTGGATTTGTTCGCGCTGTCTCGGTTGACGGCAAATTCCAAAGCAGCAGGCCTGGGTGGATTATGGTTTCGACCAAATCCGCCGATAGGACTGGTAAGGATAGCATGGCCTTTAACAGAGTTTTGATTTCTGCACTGCTAGCAATGCTCGTATTCGTAGCGCCAGGGGTTGTTCGGGCGGCCACTGCGAAGAAGAGTTCCGCTAAGACTTCCGCGAAAAAGGTGTCAGCTACTAAAAAAGTGACACCGACAAGGATTGCTCCAGCCAGGACGCGGGCAAGTGCCGCTTCCAGACGGGCACCTGTACTAAAGAAGGCTTCTTTCACGAAGGGCCGGGCACCGGTCTCTCGCTTCCGTCAGCGCAATAGCCCGTATGCAGGTTTCTGGACGGTTCCCAATTTTGCAGACGCCACCGAAGGCGACGTAATCGATGGAGAAGACCTCACGATTCGCCGCGCAGCGGTGGAGGCGTTGAATGGTTTGAATGGGGCGGTGGTGGTTTCTGATGCGAGCAACGGTCGCATTCTGAGCATGGTGAATCAGAAGCTGGTACTGCAGAATGGTTTTCAGCCTTGCTCGACCATCAAGATTCTGGCTGGTGTGGCCGGGGTGATGGAAGGCGAATACAGCCGAGACAAGGTAGTGAAACTAGGCCGCCGCGATTACCTGGATATGACTACGGCCATGGCTCGCAGCAACAATCCTTATTTTGCTTCGATTGGCCGCAAGCTTGGCTACGAGAAGATTTCTTATTATGCAAAGCTGCTGGGCCTGGGTGAAACGGCAGGCTTGAATATCCCTGGTGAACAGCCCGGAATCTGGCCTGGCAAAGAAGTGCCGAGCGGCATTGGTATGATGACCAGCTTTGGTGACGGGATCAATTTGACTCCGCTGCAGTTGAGCTCGATTCTGACGACGGTTGCTAACGGCGGGACGATGTATTACCTGCAGTATCCGCGTACGCAGGCTGAGATTGAAACCTTTGTGCCTCAGGTGCGCAGGAAGATTGAAAACATCGGAACTGCGATTCAGGAGATTCGCCCGGGGATGGAAGGTTCTGTGAACTTCGGGTCTGGCCGACGCGCTGGATATGAAGATCATGAGCCGATCTTTGGCAAGACTGGGACTTGCACGCACTCTGACCACAAGACGCATCTTGGCTGGTTTGGAAGCTTCAATGAAGTGGGTGACCGCAAGCTGGTGGTTACGGTATTGCTGACCGGCGGCAAGCTGGTGAGTGGGCCGGTGGCCAGTGGTGTTGCGGGGCAGGTTTTCCGCAAGCTGAATGAAGCTCGCTACTTTGCCTCGAACCCGCAGATTGTTTCGCCGAATGCGATTATCGCCAGTGAGTCGTTTCCGGCTTACATGCCTGAAAACTAGAAACCAACACAGTTGAAAAAAACGCCGGTCGGCAAACGACCGGCGTTTTTGCGTTCTTAGAGTCATGCTTGTATTGACTGTATGAGCAAATGAGCATATAGTTGAGGAATGAAGAGGCTAAGTTTAGTGCTTCTGGTTGCTGGCGCTCTGGTTGAGGCTGCGGAGCCGCTGACGCTGGCGGAGGCTGTGAGGCGGGCGGTTGCCAGCCACCCGAATATCGAATCAGCCCGCGCGATGTTAAAGGCTTCTGCTGAGAGGATTCCCGAGGCACGTGCGGGGTATCTGCCGAAGGTGGATTACCAGGAGAGCTGGGTTCGTTCGAACAATCCTGTTTTTGTGTTTGGATCGCTGCTGACGCAGCGGCAGTTTGGGCCCCAGAACTTCGCGATTGATTCGCTGAACCGGCCGGACTTTCTGAACAACTTTCAGTCTCTGGTGAGCGCTGAACAGGTGTTGTGGGATGCAGGGCGCACCCGGAAGGCCGTAGAGATGGCTGAGACGGGCAGGAAGGCATCGCAAGTGGGTGTGAGGCAGGTAGAGCTGGCAATGGCGAGCCGTGCGGCGAGAGCCTATCTGGACGCTCAATTGACCCGGGCAGCGATTCCGGTGGCTGAGCAGGCGGTGAAGGCTGCTGAGGCTGACTTGCGGCAGGCAGAGGCTGTACGGGATGCGGGGCGATCGACAGCGGCAGATGCTTTATCGGTAAAGGTGCATCTGGCGGGGATGCAGGAGCAGTTGTTGCTGCGCAGGGCTGAGGCGAAAATTGCCGAGCGCGTGTTGGGTGAGCTGGTTGGTGCGGCCGAAGATGCTTCGTTCGAATTGACTACAGGCTTGAGTGTTGCGGCCAAGCAAGCAGAGGCTGGTATGGCAGAACGGCCTGAGTTGGAGCAGCGGCGCTTGCAGGTGGATGCGGCCCGGCAGCAGGGGGAGATGGCGAGGCTTGCTTACCTGCCGCAGGTAGGTTTGCGAGTTGGCTTTGAAGCAGACAGGCAGCGCTTTGTGACGAGGGCAGGGGCGAACTGGATGGCCGGTGTGACTTTTCGTTGGACGCCATATTCGGGCGGGGCAGACCGGGCGCGAGTGCGGATGGCAGTGGAGACACAGCGCGCGGCCGAGGCTAGTGAGAAGGCGATGCAGCGGCAGGTGAAGGTTGAAGTGATGCAGGCAGAGACGATGCTCGAGGCAAGCCGGGCTCGGGTGGAGACGGCTCAATCTGCAATAGCGGCCGGGGAAGAGAGCTTGCGGATTACGCGGGATCGCTATGAGGCGGGCCTTGCGAATGTGACTGAGCTTCTGCGGACAGAGACGGCGATGACAGAGGCGCGTTTACGGCTGCTGATGGCGCAACACGGAGTGCGGTCTGCACAACTGAACCATGCTGCGGCACTGGGCAAATTAGGACCTTATTCGGAGGTATTGCAGTAATGAAACATACATTGTGGGCATTGATTCTACTGGCTTCCTGCTCGACGCAGCATGAGAAGAAGGAAGCGGTTGCGGCTGCGCCGGTGAAGGTTCAAGTGGCGGAGGTGGGCGGCGGGATGACGGCCTTGACTGCCAAGGCGAGTGGCACGATTGAGGCTCGGACGCGGAGTGTGATTGCTGCGCAGGTGATGGGTGTGGTGCGTCAGGTGATGGTGGAGCCGGGGCAGAGTGTGCGGGCCGGGCAGACGCTGGTGGTGATCGATTCGCAGCAACTGCAGGCAGGGGCAGCGCAGGCAGAGGCTGCAAGGCTTGAGGCCCGGAGCGCGTTGCCTGAGACTGCGGCCGCGATTGAAGGAGCACGGACGCAGCTGGAGTTGGCTCGATCGACGCAGGCGCGGCTGAAGCAGTTGTATGAGCGAAAGTCGCTGGCGCAGCAGGAGATGGACGAAGCCGATGCAAGGGTGAAGCAGGCAGAGTCTGCAGTGGCGATGGCGCAAGCGAGGCGGGCGCAGGTGGAAGCAAGGATTGCCCAGGGAGATCAGGCGGTGAGCTCGGCGACTACGCAGCGCGGTTATGCGACGCTGGTGGCGCCCTTTGCTGGAGTAGTGGTGGAGAAGATGGCGACGGTGGGTGCGATGGCTTTGCCGGGTGTGCCGCTGCTGGCGATCGAGGCGGCTGGTGGATTTCGGGTGGCGCTGCAGGTGGAAGAATCGCAGGCTTCGCGGATGAAGCTGGGGATGCCGCTGCGCGTGGTGGTTGAGGATCGCGAGGCTGTTGAGGTGAAGGTGAGCGAGATTGTGCCTGCGCTTGATGCAGCGACGCGGAGCCTGACGGTGAAGGCAGATCTGCCGGCGATGCAGGGTTTGCGCAGTGGCGCTTACGCTCGTGGTGAGTGGGCTGTAGGGGAACGCGAGATGTTGAGCGTGGATGCGATTGCGGTGCGGGAGAGCGGCCAGATGCAGATGGTGTTTGTGGTGGAGGGTGGCAAGGCTCGCTCGCGTATGGTGTCGGTGGGAGAGGTGAATGCGGGCAGGCGGGAAGTGCTCTCTGGCCTCAAGGCTGGAGAGAAGGTAGTGGTGAAGGGGCCGGCCGAGATGGTGGATGGAGCGGCTGTTGAGGTGTCGCAATGACTCACAAATTAGGACCTGCAGGCCGGCTGGCAGTGGCCTTTGTACATTCGAAGCTGACGCCCTTGTTTATGGGTGCTTCGCTTGCGCTGGGTGTGTTTGCAGTGTGGATGTTACCTCGCGAGGAGGAGCCACAGATCCAGGTGCCGATGGTGGATGTGATGGTGGCGATGCCGGGGCTGTCGCCGCTGGAGATCGAGCAGCGGCTGACCAAGCCGATGGAGAAGTTGCTGTGGGAGATTCCGGGTGTTGAGTATGTGTACTCGACGTCGATGCCTGGCCAGGCGCTGGTGATTGTGCGCTTCAAGGTGGGCGAGGATGAAGGCGCGAGTATCGTCAAGCTGAATCAGAAGCTGGCTTCGAATACCGGGTTTCCTGCGCCGCTGGTGAAGTTGCGGTCCATCGACGATGTGCCGATTCTTGCGCTGACATTGCATAGCAAGCGGTATGGGCCGTTTGAGTTAAGGCGGGTGGCGAGCCAGCTTGAAGACTCGATCAAGGAAGTGACCGATGTCTCGACGGTGAATCTGATTGGCGGGCAGCGGCGTGAGATGCGGGTGACTCTGGACCTCGAAAAGATGGACGCGTACCGGATTCCGGCAGAAAGGATCTGGCGGGCGATTGGTGGTTCGAACCAGAGGTTTGGGGCAGGGAGGATCCACCGGGAGGATCAGGAGCGGGTGGTTGAGGCGGGAGACTTTTTGCGGAGTGCTGATGATCTGAAGGCCGTTGTTGTGGGGGCTTTTGGAGGGAAAGCGATTTATCTTCGTGATCTGGCAAAGGTGGAAGATACGGGCGCAGAGATGAGCGAGTATGTGTTTCATCAAACGCGTGAATCGGCTGAGCCGGCTGTGACGGTGTCTGTAGCCAAGCGCAAGGGGGCGAATGCGATCACGGTGGCTGAGCAGGTGCTGGAAAAGGTAGAGCTGGCCAAGGGGCGGGTGATCCCTTCTGACGTTGAAGTGACACTAAGCCGGCAGTATGGCGAGACGGCGGCCGAGAAGAGCAATGAGCTGCTGAAGCATATGGGCATTGCTGTGTTGTCGGTGGTGATTCTGATTGCGTTTGTGCTGGGGTGGCGGGAATCGCTGGTGGTGTTTGCGGCGGTACCGGTGACCCTCGCGCTGACGCTGACGGTGTTCTATCTGTATGGCTATACGCTGAACCGGATCACGTTGTTTGCGCTGATCTTTTCGATTGGCATTCTGGTGGATGACGCGATTGTGGTGGTGGAGAATATCGTGCGGCATGCGCGGCTGCCGGAGAACCGGACGCGGGCGTTTTCTGATGTTGCGATCGAAGCGGTGAACGAGGTGGGGAACCCGACGATTCTGGCAACGCTGGCAGTGATTGCGGCGATTCTGCCGATGGCGTTTGTGGGTGGATTGATGGGGCCATATATGAGGCCGATTCCGATCGGGGCTACTGCGGCGATGGTGTTCTCGATGATCGTGGCGTTTCTTGTGACGCCCTGGGCGGCGGTGAAGTTGCTTGATGGCCATGCGATGCATGGGGTGCATGATGAGCGTGAGGATCTGGTGACGCGGTTGTACCGGCGCTGGATGGACAAGCTGTTGCATCAGCCTGTTTATACGGGCGGCTTTCTGCTGGTTGTGGTGGTGTTGCTGGTGGGGTCGATGTTGCTGTTCCCGCTGCATCTGGTGGAAGTGAAGATGCTGCCCTTTGATAACAAGAGCGAGTTTCAGGTGATTCTGAATATGCCTGAGGGGACGGCGCTTGAAGAGACGCAGCGGGTGGCGCAGATTCTGGCTCGCGAGGCTGCCAAGCAGCCTGAGGTGGTGCACACGCAGACTTATGCAGGCACGGCCGCGCCGCATAACTTCAATGGACTGGTAAGGCATTACTACATGCGGGCCGGGGCGAATGTGGCGGACATCCAGGTGAATCTTCTGGGTAAGGATGAGCGCACGCAGCAGAGCCATGAGATCGCAAAGCAGGTAAGGGCACGGCTGTTGCCACTAGCGAATACGCTGGGGGCAAAGATTCAAGTGGCTGAGGTGCCTCCGGGGCCTCCGGTGCTGGCGACGCTTGTGGCCGAGGTGTATGGCCCGACGCAGGATGGGCAGCGGATGGTGGCTGCAGAACTGATGCAGATTTTTGCTAAGACTCGTGGCGTAGTGGATGTGGACTGGTATGTCGAGGCCGAGCAGCCCAAGCAGTATCTGAAGATCGACCGTGAGAAGGCGGGGCTGCACGGGATCAGCGAGAGCGCGATTGCCGATAGTATCCGGATGGCGACGATGGGGCAGAGTGCCGGGATTCTGCATCAGGAGAAGGAGCAGGAGCCTGTACCGATTGCGCTGCGGCTGGCCAAGCAGGACCGTATGGACCTGGAGCGGATCCGGCAGATGCGAGTTGCGGGTTCTGGTGGGGAGATGGTGCCGATTGCTGAACTGACGACGGTGGTTGCGACGCGAGAGGCTCGCAGCATTTATCACAAGAATCTGATGCCGGTGACCTATGTGACGGCCGATCTGGCCGGCGAGATCGAGAGCCCTGTTTATGCAGTGCTGGCG
>JBIPMY010000036.1:0-22251 GCA_044376335.1 Bryobacter sp. | reverse complement strand
CCGGCTCCCGTCGCAACCGCCGCTACGGCGGCACTACGCTATCGGAGATGAACGTCGTCCCGCTGGTAGACGTCGTACTCGTGCTGCTGATCATCTTCATGCTCACCGCGCAAGCGATGCAGTTTGGCCTTGAGATCGAAGTGCCCAAGGTGAAGACGGAAAAAGCCTCCGGCCAGGATCTCAATGTGGTGAACATCACCAAGACCGGCGAGCTTTACTTCAACGACAAGCCCGTCAACATTAACGAACTCGCAGCCACCGTAAAGGCCAACAAGAAGGCCAAAGAGAACCTCGTCTACATTCGCGCCGACAAAGCCACTACCTACGACCCCATTGCCAAGGTGGTCGCTGAATTGACTGATGCCAAGATTGGCGTTCGCCTCGTCACCCAAACCGATGACAGCAACCCACGCCGCCGCTAAGCCGAACGGCTTCCGCAACTCGGTTCTACTCCACGCCGGGGTGATTGCCTTCCTGGTTGGCTACCAGTACTGGAACAACCTCGTGCGCGACAAATTCGGTGACCCCACTTCCCTCGGCGCTTCCGCCGGCGTCTCCGCCGTCTCGCAAATCCCCATCCCAAGACGCGAAGGCCGCGTCAATCGCGTTGCCAACGATACCGAATCATTGGTCGCACCGCCCGAGAAAACGCAAAAGAAACCGGCCGAAAAGCGTGAAGACCCCGACGCGATCCCGCTCAAGAAGCGCGACAAGAAGACGAAGCAGGAAGTAGTCGCCTCAAATCAGAAGTACCGCGAAGATCCCCTTGTACCGAATCAAGTGACATCTACTCTTGGTCAGGCCGCCGTTTCGCCGATGATCGGCGTTCCGGGTTCGGGCGGAGTGGGCACCAGCGCCTCCTCCCCCTTCGGCAACCGTTTCGGCTGGTACGAGAAACTGATCCGCGAGCGAGTCTCCCAACGCTGGAGCACCAAAGACGTCGATTCGCGCCTGCGTACCGCGCCTGCAGCGATTCTCACCTTCACCATCGCAAAGGATGGAAACATATCGAACATCAAGATTGTCCAATCCTCCGGTAACTACGCACTCGATCAATCTGCCCAACGCGCGATCTACGATTCCAACCCAATGCCACCTCTTCCGGCAGGCTTTGAACGTAACTCTGCGAACATAGAATTCTGGTTTGAACTCAAGAGGTAACTCCACACAATGAATCGACGCTCCGCACTGCTCACCTGTCTGGCCCCGGTTGCATTTGGCCAGCAGAGTGCCGATATTATCAGCCGCATCTCTGGCGGCCAACAGCCAACGATTGCCGTCCCGGACTTTCGGGGCTCAGGCGATGCCCAGCCCTGGATGCAGATCTTCAATCTCACCCTCTTTGACGAAATCTCCAGCGCCGGGCTCTTCAAGATGGCCCCCAAGAGCTTTTACCCTCTCCAGGTTCCACAACAACCCAATGACTGGAAAGCCCCGGTTGGAGGCCGCAGCGCAGGCCCCTGGCTTACCGATTGGTCCGGGCCCGTCGTCAAAGCCAACTATCTGGCCATGGGTTACACGGCAATCCAGAACAATCAGTTGGTTCTCTTCGGTTGGCTCTACGACGTCAATCAGGCAGACCTCACCAACGCCCAAATGTTCGGCAAAGTTTATTTCGGCACGATCGACGAAGCCGGCACAAAGAAAATCGCCCGCGAATTCGCCGCCGACATCCTGGCCAAGTTCGGCGCCAAATCCCTGCTCGGCTCCAAGATCTACTTCGTCTCCAACCGAAGCGGCGCAAAAGAGATCTGGTCGATGGATTATGACGGCTCAAATCAGAAGCCCGTCACCCGCTACAACAGCATCTGCACCACGCCGTCCTTGAGTCGGGACAATTCCAAACTCGCCTTTACGAGCTTCCTCCAGGGCAATCCAGGGATTACCGTAATGACGGCAGACTCCGCCCGCCGCCTCACCTTCGTCAACCCCGTCTCCAGCATCGTAGCCTCCCCAGACTTCACTCCTGACGGAAAGTTAATCCTCCTGGCCACCAAAATCGGTGGCGGTTACCAGAACATTTTCAGCGCAAATGCCGACGGCTCGAACCTCACCAGAATCACCACCGCAAGGGCTGTCGAGACCGAACCGAAGGTAAATCCGCAAAATTCTTCCGAAGTTGTTTTCGTTTCAGGTAGATCCGGGCCCGCACAAGTCTATAGAATGAATATTAGTGGGTCAGACATTGAAAGGCTCACCGACGGTACGGGGCAAGCGGCCAATCCCTCGTGGAATCCGAATGGCAAAATTATCGCTTTTTCATGGACACGTGGTTTTGAGCCGGGAAATTTTAATATATTCATGATGGATGTCGCGAAACGCGAATTGACACAGTTGACGCATGGCGCAGGCCGCAATCAGAACCCTGTCTGGGGTCCGGATGGCTTGCATATTGCGTTCTGTTCAACCCGCAGCGGCTCTCCCCAAATCTGGACCATGCTTGCCGACGGAACCCAATTGCGGCCCCTTACAACGGTGGGCCGTAACGAGATGCCTGTCTGGTCTCACTAGTTTTTGTTGTCTTTTGCTTTAGAAGTCTCAATTGCTGCCTGTTGAACTTTGGAGGTTTTACAATACATGTCGCGTAAAAATCTGAGCGTCGCGCTGCTCGCACTATCCCTGTCTCTCTTTGCGGTCGGCTGTAAGAAGAAGGCCCCAGCCGCCACCCCGCCACCACCACCACCGCCGGTTGCTGCTGCACCGGTAGCCAAGCCCGCCCCGGCCATCCGCTCCTTCTCTGTCGAGCCCACCTCAATCACGGCCGGCCAAAGCGCCACCCTTAGCTGGGCTGTAGAAAACGCAGATTCCGTTAGCATCGCAGGCATCGGTACGGTGCAAAGCTCCGGCAGTCGCTCGGTTAGCCCCGCTTCTACAACCACCTACCGCCTCACCGCCACCGGCCCCGGTGGCACCACAGAACGCAGCGTCACCCTTAGCGTTTCTGCACCTCCTCCGCCGCCTCGCGTTGAAACTCCTCGTGCCGTTACCAAGAGCCTCTCAGAAATGGTGAGCAGTCTGCTCCAGGACGTCTACTTCGATTACGACAAGTCTGACGTTCGCGACGACACCCGCAGCATCCTTACCAAGGACGCGGAAGCCCTCAAGCAAATCTTCGCCGCCCACCCCAATGGCATTGTCACCATTGAAGGTCATTGCGACGAACGCGGCTCTGCCGAATACAACCTCGGCCTCGGCGACCGCCGCTCCACCTCGACGAAAGATTTCCTGGTCAACCTCGGCGTACCCGCCGACAAGCTCAAGGTCATCAGCTACGGCAATGAAAAGCCGACCTGTTCTGAAGCAAACGAAAGCTGCTATCAGAAGAACCGTCGCGCCCACTTCAGCGCCAACTAAATCACACTAAGGGAAACTATGCGTCCACTCGCGCTCTTCACGCTCGCCTCCGTTCTTTCTGTACCTGTCTTTGCTCAAAAAGACAAAATCCTGGAAATCCAGCGCGACGTCGCGCTGCTTCAGAACGAAGTGCGCAGCATGAAGAGTGCGATGGACGAGAAGTTTGCCGCCCTCAACGTCCTCGTCCAGCAATCCCTCGATACTGCCAACAAGTCCAATACCTCGCTCGCCATCCTTGATAAGACCCTCGGCGACAAGCTCAAAGAACAGCAAACCTCCCTTCAGGCACCCGTGGCCGGCGTCAACACCAAAGTGGACCAGATGACCACCGAGTTCGCCCTCTTGAAGGAATCCGTTTCTGAAGTTGGAGAACTGATCAAGAAGCTCCAGACCCAGTTGAGCGATGTCAAAAACGCAGTAACTACCATTTCTGCCCCACCCCCTGCCCCCGCTCCTGCCGCTCCCAGCGGGCCCCCCGCAGGCATTACCAGCGAAAGCCTCTACACTGCCGCCCTCACCGCCCGCAACGGTGGCCAACTCGATTTCGCAGCCAAGCAATTCGAAGACTATCTGAAATTCTTCCCCAACGAGAGCTACGCCCCCAACGCACAGTTCAACCTCGGCCTCGTATACATGAGCCTGAACCGCTTTGACGACGCCGTCAAAGCGCTCGACACCGTACTCGAAAAATATCCTGACTACCCCAAGGCCCTCGACGCTCAACTCGAAAAAGGCCGTGCCCTCGCCAAGTCCGGCCAGCGCACCGCAGCCGTGAACGAACTTCGTAACCTCATCAAAAAGGCCCCATCCTCGGCCCAGGCAGTCCTGGCCAAGGACGAACTCAAAGCCCTCGGCATGCCCTACACTTCTTCAGCACCAGCCCCCGGAAGGAAAAAGCGCTGATCCGCGCCCTTCCCATCCTGCTCCTCTTCGCTGCCACGCTCCCCGCGCAGCCCAGGAAATCCCTCGACGCCTTCCCCGGCAAAACTCCCAAAATCGACGGCAAGCTCTCCCCTGGCGAATGGTCTGACGCCACGCCCATCACCGGCGTCCTAGATTGGGCCCACACCTTCTCACCCACAACAGACCCCAAAGACCTCAACCTCAAAGGCTGGGTGAAGCACGACGGCCAGCGCCTCTACTTCGCCTTCGAGATTGACGACGATCTCCTCTACGGCATCGACACCCCCCGCTGGCTTCCCAAAGAAAACCCCAAGGCCCACGAATACGTCGACGGGAAGCCCTCGCGCGAAGCCTTCCCCTGGTTTGGAGACGAGATGGAAATCCTGCTCAACGCAACCAACACCTTCGAGGGAGACGAATCGGTTGAAGGCAACGGTCGCTCCTGGCAGATGGTGGTCAATCTCACCAAGAGCCGCCTCGGTGGCCTGGGCAAAGGTGGCCTTCTCGAAGGCGAGCCCCGCCGCGACGCCAAGGCCTTCGCCACTTACTCCAGCTGGATCGACAGCAAAGCCATGATCGCCGCCACCAGCGTCAAGCCCAACCGCAAAGGCTACTTCATCGAATGGTCTATCGCCTTCAACCCTTGCGTTGAAGTAGAACCCGGCAAGTTCTGGGCCCCCGCGATGGGCGACCGCGAAGTCGGCATCAACATCGCCCTCGGAGATCTCGACACCCCGGAATCCGGCACCGGTAACTTCGGGAACTTCCATCACGAAGACTGGTTCTCGGGCGGAGCCAAAACCCGCACCCAGCTCAACAACTTCGGCACGCTTCACCTGCGCGCTAAACCAGCTCCAAAACGCTAACCTCGGGCCGGCACACCACCCTCACCCCCATCAAATTCCCTACCCCGCGATTCACGTGAATCCATCGCTCTGCTTCTTCCCAGCGAACCAGTCCATCGACAAAGCGCTTATCCCGCACCGGGGCAAATCGCTCGTGCAATCCAGGAATCGAATTCTGCGCCCCATGCGTGTGGCCGCTCAGCATCAGATCCCAGCTCTCGCGCCGCAGCATGTCTTTTGTGTCGGGATTATGCGCCATCAGCACCACCCGCTCCCCTGGAGGAATCGGCTTGAAGGTGCTGTAAGCATTCACATCCTCACTCCACAAATCCCCGACGCCAGCCAGCCAGAATTCCCCGCCCTTGAGCCGTACTAACTCCGCACGATTCTTCATCAGCGCGACGCCAGCCTTTTGCAGCGCCTCATCCACGCGCGTCTCGTCGGTTTCCCCCATATAGCTGCGCGCCCACGATCCCCCATCGTGATTCCCCTTCACCGCATACGTAGGCACTCGCCGGCTCAGCTCCCCCAGCATATCGGCAAGCACGGCCATATCCACCTCGCTCGCCCCGGTGACAAAATCCCCGGTGAGACAAACCAGATCCGGCCTCTGTTCCAATGCTTCGCGGATCGAACGGCGAATCAATGCTTCCCCAACACACCACGAGAAATGCAGGTCACTCAACTGCACCAGCCTCACGGGCTGCTGAAACTTGCCGCCAAAGATCGAAATCCGTTTCTGCTCAACGCTCAACCAGCGCGGCTCAATCACAACAACATCGGCCACCGCAGCCACTGCTGCGATGCCGCCCCACTTCAAAACAGACCTTCGATTCATCAATACCCCTGACAGCGCGCCGCAGCTTGGCCTTCGGTCAACACACACTTCTGCCCGGCCGCCAGCCCTTGCCAAATCTCCGTCTTGCCACCCGGCCAGCGCACTACCACCCGCTCAGCCTTCGCACTCGCGCCTAATCCAAAATGTAGCGTAAATGAGTTCTGCGAATAAAAGCTGCTCCCGCTCATCACCTCATCGATCTGTTTGCGTCCGCCACTCTCCACCGTCACCCGCGCCCCAATCGCAGACCGGTTCCCCTTCACTCCACGCAACCGCAGGTTCAGAAACTTTCCGCCCGCCGCACTGTTCTTCAACACCGACGGCTTATCGTTCATATTCAAAATCACCAACTCAGGCCGCCCATCCCCATCGAGGTCCCCCGCCGCCAGGCCACGCGAAGCGCGCGCCACAGCAAGGCCCGGCCCCCCGCTGCTACCAAGTTCTTCAAACTTGCCGTTGCCTAGATTCCGGAAGGCAAGCGTCATTTGACGGTACTGATCCCCCACCTTGGCCCGCTCCACTTCCGGATAAACATGGCCATTCACCGTCATCAAGTCCTTCCAGCCATCCTCATCCCAATCGCTAAATACAATGCCCCAGCCCAGCAATTGCTTCACACCCAGCCTCGCCGGCCCAGCAACGTCGTTGAAGAACTTCCCATCCTCGTTCTGAAACAACGAAATCAGATCCCCCGAGAAATTCGTCTTTGCGATATCGAGAAACCCATCGTTGTTGGTATCGGCCACCGCCACACCCATCCCGGCCTGCAGGCGCCCATCTACATTAAACGCGACACCAGCTTCTTCCCCACGCTCCTCAAAAGTGCCGTTGCCCCGGTTGCGAAACAGCAAGCTCGGCGTCATATCGCAAGCCACATACAAATCCGGCCAGCCATCATTATCAAAATCCGCACTGACGGCCTGCAGCGCATACCTTCCGCCTGGCTTTAGAATCCCGGCTGCTGCCGAGACATCACGAAAACGCCCGTCCGCATCCTGGTGATAAAGCACGTTCATCCCCAACGGCAAGCCCCGCGGCCCACACATCACAGGGATCTCTTTCCAGACACAATACTCGCCACTACCGGGCTTCGGCGTTTTTGCCAGATCGAGCTGCACATAATTGGACACAAACAAATCCAGCCGACCATCCCGGTCATAGTCGATAAACGTGCATCCCGATCCAAAGCGAGTGCCCGTCACCGGAAGCCCCACCTTCGAGGTGACATCCTCGAATCGCCCGCTGCCGGCATTGCGGTACATACGGTTGTGGCCATAGTAGGTCACTAGCAGATCCGTCCGCCCGTCGTTATCAAAGTCGCCCCCGCAAACGCCCTGTGCCCAGCCTTCAAGATCAAAACCGCTAGCCTTGCTCAGTTCAAACTTCCCACCCCCCAGATTGCGATAAAGCGAGGGCAGCGCCTGCACGGGTTGGGTGCGTGTACCATTCAGCAGCAGCACGTCCTCCAGCTCATCCCCGTCCAGATCCAGGATGGCCACTCCATTTCCCGTAGTTTCAAGAATGAAATCTTTCTGCTCGATTCCTCCAAAAGTATTAATCGCGCTAATCCCAAGATCACCCGCAACATCTACAAAATAAAAGGCTTGCTCTGCAGCTAAGGCAGAAACAATAAGCAGCACAAAAGCTGTCCACAACCTTTTCTTCATGTGATTATGAAAGTTTATCCCCTTGTAATATAAATCTATTAGTGATAGATTTCACCCCAGTCTATCCCTGAGGGAGTCTTTTCACTGTATGAACTATATCGCCTTGTTGCGTTTATCCATAGCCACCCTTGTCTTGTGTCTCAGTGCCTTCGCGCAACGTGACCTTGCCACTCTGGTGGGAACCATTTCCGATCCATCCGGATCCGGCATTCCGAATGCCAAAGTCAGCATCCTTGAAGATGCTACCGGCCTGAGGTATGACCTCACCACAAACGCTGGCGGCGAATATGCCCGCCCTGCGCTCAAGCCCGGCACCTACACCGTCACCGTCGAGGTAGCCGGATTCAAGAAATCTACCCGTCGCTCCATCCTGCTCACCGCAGGCGACCGTACCGGCATCGACTTCCAACTCCAGGTTGGCGAAGTCTCAACCAATATCGAAGTCACCGGCGAAGCTGCCGTCCTGCAAACGGAATCCACCATCATCGGTGCCAGCGTTGACGCCAAGCAGGTTTCAGAACTTCCCCTCGGCGGCACACGCAACTTTGCCTATCTCGCCCGCCTTTCCCCCGGTGTCGTACCTAACGAACCCGGTGCCCGCGACGCCACAGGCGGTGGCTTCTCAGCCAACGGCGTGCGCTCCAATGGCCAGAACAACTTCCTCCTCAATGGTGTGGACAACAACGTCAACGTAATCGACTTTCTCAACCAGACCTCCTTCGTCATCGGCCCCTCGGTGGATGCCATCGGCGAAATGCGCGTCATGACCAACGGCTACAACGCAGAGTACGGCCGTGGTGCCGGTGGCGTCGTCAACGTCACCATCAAGAGCGGTACCAACGAGATTCATGGTGCCGTATTTGAATACCTGCAGAACGACAAAGCCAATGCCAACCGATGGGAAAACAACCGCAACAATGTACGTCGCGGCCCCTTCAAGCAGAATCAGTTCGGCGCAGCCATCGGTGGCCCGGTGATCAAAAACCGCACTTTCTGGTTTGCCGATTACCAACAGACCGAAATCCGTTCCACCGGCGGCGCAGTCCCCGGCCTCGGCACTTCGGCCTTCTTCAGCATCCCCAGCATGGCGATGCGCGGTGGTAATTTCTCCGAACTTCTCAACGTCAATCGCTCAATCAACAATGGTCTGGGCGTGTCCGCTCGCGAAGGCGCCATCTATGACCCTGCCACCCAGGCAACCGGCGTTTACCCCAACGGAAGCAGCGGCCTTGTACGTCAGCCCTTCCCTGGCAACATCATCCCGGCCTCGCGCCTCGATCCCGCTGCCTCAAAGATTGCTGCACTCTTCCCCGCTCCCAACGTAAACGTGGGCCCCGGTATCCCGCTCAACAACTACTTCACCACCACGTCTGGTACCGCCACCGTCAAGCAGTTTGACATCCGTGGCGACCACCGGATCTCCGACAAGGACAGCATCTTCGGAAGTGTCTCCTGGTCAGAGCGCAATCAGGTGAACGGCCAACCGCTTCCTGGCGCACTCGACGGCACCTACTTCGCCTCAAACCTCGAAGAGACCCTCGCTCGTAACGCCATGCTTAGCTACACCCGGATCTGGTCGCCCACCCTGGTTACCGAATCCCGCATCGCCTTCACCCGCCTTGTCACCTCGCGTACTCAGGCTGATCCCAACACCGATCAGTTCAAGGCCTTCGGAATCGGCGGCTACAATCCTACCGGCCCGCTCAACGGCGGTCTGCCCTCCACCAACATCGATCGCTATTCCGGCTTCGGAGCCTCCGACTGGCTCCCCTCGAAGGAATACAACAACGTTTGGGACTTCATCCAGAACGTCGCGATCCAGAAGGGCACCCACTCCATCAAGCTTGGTGGCGAATTCCGCCCCATCCAGTTCCCCTTCTTCCAATTCCCCAGCCCGCACGGTAACTGGACCTTCAACCGTACCGAGACCTCTTTCCCCAACGGCACCGACGCGCTGTCCAACCTCACCGGCGACGGCTACGCTTCGTTCCTGATCGGGCGTGTCTCACAGGGCCAGATGTCTACGACGAACTTTATCTCTTCCACCCGTCAGGCATTTGCCGTGTTTGCCCAGGACGACTGGAAGGTCAACAATAAGCTCACTATCAACTACGGCGTGCGATACGAACTCTTCTCCCCCATCGGCGAACAGTTCGGACGTCAGGCCAACTTTGATTTCGACAGAATGACCCTCTTCATCCCCAAGGGTAAAGATCAGGACGCACCACTGCCTCCCAACTTCTCCCGTGACTTTGCCAACGTCAAAGTCTCTCGTGGTGAAGTCGATCAGTACCTGATTCCGTGGGACAAAACCAGCATTGCTCCTCGCATCGGTTTCGCATACCAGAACTTTGGCATGGTGATCCGCGCTGGCTACGGCATCTTCTACGGTGGTGAAGAAAATCAGGGTGGCAACCCCAACCGCGGCGAAGGCGTACCGTTCAATCAGACCACCACCCTGGTGCGTCCTTCGAATGTCACCACCTTCGAGCCCAACCCCTTCTTCAACGCCAACTCTGGCGTTACGGCTGGCTTCCCGATCAACATCTTCTCGCTCAACGCTCCGGTCAACTTCCGGTCTGTCGCGCAGAACTTCCGCAACCCGCTCGTGCACAAGTGGAACTTCTCACTGCAGAAGGAATTCCGTGGCGGCAACGCCTTCGAACTCGCCTATGTCGGCAACCACCAGGCACACCAGTTGCACTTCTCTGATCCAAACGCGCCGTTTAACGATCCGCGTCCGAACATTGAAGCCAACGTCCGCCGCACGGTACCCAACATCGGTGGCGTCAACTACACTGGCACCTTCGGCTTTGGCCGCTACGCCGGTCTTACCGCCAAGTGGGAGAAGCGCTACGCCAAGGGTCTGCAGTACCTCGTTGCCTACACATGGGGCCACGCTCTAGCCACTTCCGGCACCCCCCTCAGCGGTTCTGCCGGCAATGGCCCGAAAGACCCCCGCAACTTCTCTGCCGCATATGCCAGCGCCGCCTGGGACATCCGTCATAACTTCACGGGCTCCGTGCTTTATGACCTCCCCATGGGCAAGGGCAAGTCGCTCGACATCCAGAACAAGGTTGGCAACGCCATCCTTGGCAACTGGCAGCTCAACAGCATCCTCACCTTCCGTACTGGCGCACCTTACACCATCGGCACCAACCAGTGCGTAGGAAGCTTCGGCAACTGCACCCCGGATCTTGTTTCCGGCAGAAACCCGAACAATGCACCTTCCAGTGGCCGCACCGTCGATCAGTGGTTTGATACCTCTGCCGTCGCCCGCCCCACTCCAGGCACCCCTGGCAACCTTGGCCTTCAGAGCAACAACCTCCCCGGCCAGGCCAACATCGACCTCTCGATGTTCAAGGGCATCCGTTTCACCGAACGCTTCCAGATGCAACTCCGCGCAGAAGCCTTCAACCTCGCCAACACGCCCCAGTTCGGCGCACCGAATCGCATTCAGGGTGATCCCAACTTCGGCCGTATCTTCGGCACTCAGGAAGGCTCACAGCGTCGCACGCAGTTCGCGCTTCGCTTCATGTTCTAAACTGAGCAGTCTCTAAAAAGGCCGCTTCGCCCAGCAATGCAGTAATCTGAGCGAAGCGGCCTTTTCTATTTCCACATGTTCTTTTTTGCCATCGACCAAATCGCAACCGCCCAATCCGCCTTCGATGCCGGTCGTCTGGTAGAAGCCCGCACCCAGCTCGAAACCCAACCCCCATCTGCTTCCTCTGCCGCCCTGCTGGCCCGTGTCTACCACCAACTCAAGCTCCCCCAACGCGCCGCTACCGCCGCCCGGCAGGCAGAACAACTCGGGGCCTCAAACCCTTCCGCCCAACACAATCTCGCCCTCTACTTCGCTGCCACCAACCAGCGCAAACTCGCTGCCCTCTGGGAAGGCCGCTACTCTGAATCAAAAGAAGCAGACTCCGCCGCCAGCCTCCGCGCAGCAATGCTTTATGCGGAGCTGCCAGACCACCCTCAGGCCATCGCCTACGGCATAAGGGCTCTAGCCTCAAACGATCGTCCGGAACTCCGCCTGCTGCTCGCCCGCGCCTACGAGGCCACCGGCAAACCAGACGAAGCCATTACCCACTACCAGGCCCTCATAAAGCTCCTCCCCTACGACGAGCCCACCCACGCCGCCTTCGGCCAGGCCCTGCTGCGCCTGGCCCGCTTCAACGATGCAGCCAGCTTTCTTGAAAGCGCAAGAATAACCTTCGACAAAAGTCCCCAGATCGAACTCGCCTACGGCGTCGCCCTCTACACCCAGCGCCGCTTCCCCGAAGCCGGGCTCAGCTTCTTCCGTGTCATCGAGCTTGCCCCCTCCGCAGCTCAGCCTTACATCTTCCTCGCCCGCATGATCGACCAGCTTCCCGATCGCGTCCCCGCCCTTCTCACTGCATCTCAAGCCTGGCTCAAGCTGGAATCCACCAATGGCTTCGCACCCTTCGTCGTCGCCCGCGCGCTTCACGCCTCCGGAGCCCCCGACATCGAAGTAAAGCCTTATCTGCTGGACGCCATCCGCCGCGATAAAGCCGTCTGGGAATTCCCCTTTGAACTTGGCCAGCTCCTCGAGCGAGAGCGTGACTTCCCCGCTGCCGCACAAGCCTACGAGCGCGCCATCCAGCTCAACCCCAAAGTGCCCGAGCCCCACTACCGTCTCGCCCGCGTCTACGACCGCTTGTCCAAGCCAACCCTCGCCGCCCGCGAGCGACAGCTCCACCAAAGCCTCCAGAGCCCGTCAAAAAAAGGTGGCATGCAATGAAAACCATGACGACACGTCGAGCGCAACTTCTTCTGTGTGCCTGCCTCCCGCTCGAAGCGCAGTTCAAAGACATCTTCGGCAAGCTCAAGCCCAAGCCAGGCAGCGATAAGAACGGCCTCGGCATCAAAGAAGCGCTCTCGATCGGCCTCACCAACGCCGTAGGCCTCGCATCAAGGCCCGACGGCTTCTTCGCGAGTGCACTTATCAAAATCCTGCTGCCCGAAAAACTCAGGCCTGTCGAGAAAGGCCTCCGCCTGGTCGGCGCAGGCAAGCTCATTGATGACTTCGTACTCGGCATGAACCGCGCAGCCGAGAAAGCCGCCCCAGCCGCGAAAGACATCTTTCTCGGAGCCCTCAAGCAGATGACCATCACCGATGCGCTGCAACTTTTGCGAGGAGGCGACACCGCAGCAACAGACTTCTTCCGCAAAACCACCAGCGACAAACTGGTCACAGCCTTCCGCCCGCCGATATCGGAATCCATGCAGGCCGTTGGCGCCATGAAGGCCTTCAACGACATGACCGCCCGCTTCAAGCAAATCCCCTTCATGCGAACCGACTCGATCGATATCGAAGGCTACGTCACAACCAAAGCAGTCGACGGCATCTTCCTGCTGGTAGCTGAAGAAGAAAAGCAGATCCGCACCAACCCTGCCGCCCGCATCACCCCGCTGCTCAAAGAAGTCTTCGGGCGCTAATTACCGCCCAAACACACAAGCCGCCTCATCCGGCTCTACATACTGCTTCTTGAAGTTCCGCGCCTTCGGGTTCATACACCCCTTCAACTGCAGCAAACGTAGATTGCGAAACTCCACCGGATGACTCTCGCTCTGCAAGCCGATATAGCCTTCACTCAGCAGCTTCCCATCCACCTTCACCGCCGGGTCAAACCGGTTCGCCACCCCGCCGCCAATTTGCGGGTTCTCATACTGCAATACCTGCTCCCCCTCGACAAAATGGCGAACCCGCTTAGAACCCAAAACCTCCACCTCTACCTTCACCCACCCTTCCCCACGAAAAATCTTCGACGTCGAATTCGTGCAGTGCGCCTTCACCATCGCGCCATTCATAAAGATCTCCGTCCCTGGCGTGCAGACATTCATCGTCGGCCGCTTCATCTCTCCCTCATTGCTCAAGAACTGAGCCTCGACAGAGATCGGCCAGTCCTGATCCTTCAAGATCGATTCCGGCGACTGCGAATGCACCATCACTCCGCTGTTGAGCTTCGCGTAAGCAGGAGCATCTTTCATCTGCTCCCCCACAATTCGGTACTCCATGGCCAGCCGGTAATGCGAGAACTTCTGCTTATAGAACAAGTGTGAAAACCTCGCGCCAAACTCCTTGTACTTGTCATAAGAAACCACAATCGCCCCGTCCCGCACCCTGAACGTATCGCCGTAGTTATCACCCAACTCATGCCCGGCAATCTTCACCACCCACCCATCCAGATTCTTGCCATTAAAAAGCTCCACCCAGTCCTGCGAATACGCAGCCGCAGCAAACACCAACAATAGAATTAAGCGCATAGTCGCCCAATCCTATCTCAACTACTTCGGGCTTGGGCTATTGGCCCACCGCGCCTGCCATCCCAGAGCCAACCCTTCGACAAACGGAGCTGTTCGATCCTTACCAGCTACATTGATCTTTCCCCAGAACATCGGCCATTGATTTGGCTGCCCTGAGATCGCCACTCCCACGCTTGCCGCCTGATCCCGCAGCGTCTCCCCGGCCCCTTCTTCAGGCAAGGTGCCATACTGCAACCGGTCCAGCACACTGGCATAAGCAAACGCAGTTGCCGACAAACGTGGCTCCCACAACACTGCCATCTTGTTCTCGATCAAAAACTTAAAGCTCTCCTCCGGCATTGCCTTCTTCAGGCGCTCCAGCAACTTCTCCTCGGTCAATCCATAACGGCCAAGCGCGTGCACGATGCTGCGCGTGTGCGACCGCTCCATCCCGTTCTGCCATCGCAACGCCTCGATCGTCGCTTCCTTCACTGCAAGCCCGATCAACTCCCCCAGCTTGGTATGCGTGCCGCTCCAGCGCAATTGCCGCACATCGTCCTTCACCAGGCTGGCGATGATAAATTGATCGGTCCCCGTGCCAGTAGACAATCCTGTTGAATAACGGCTCCCGATCGCAAGCTCACTCAGCGCCGCGCTCTTCGCCTCTGTCATCGTCACTACCGCCCGCTCCTGTGCAGCCGCTGTCAGTGGCTGGTTGATGATCAGAATTGTATTGATCGTCCCCGACATCGGCTTGATGTATTCCATCCCCTTCTCACCCTCAAACCACATGGCCGGGTCTCCAGGCCGGGTTGCATTCCCTTCAACTCCAGCAGTCACAAACGCATCCACACGCAAACCGCGAAACTCCTGCGTCCTACGACCCAGATAATTCATGTTCGCCGCCGTGCCCATCATCGCCGTCGTCAGCGGGTTCAGCCCCAGATCTTTCGTAATCAGGTCGTGATACTCTTCTTCGCTCATCTTTGCAATCAGGTTGTGCCGCTCCATGTGCATCTTGGCTTCCATGCTCTGGTGATTCACCAGGTGCGTCACCTTGTTGCTCATGCCCCCAGTCCTGCCTGAGGTCGACACGACGTTGTGCGCACCCTTGAGCGTCACCACAATCTGCCGCCCGTTTCGGGCCGCACTAAAGTTCGGTGCCTCCACCAGCACATTCACCGGGTTCTGCTGAGCCAGCAGAGCCGCAAAAATGAGAGAAGAAATCATCACGACACTTGTCCTTTTCTTGCTTCAAATCCTGCCCCGATCGTGAGCAGTACACCCAAAACGAGCAACCAGCCCCACTCCACAGGCAAGCCGCCACCAGCGCTTTCTTTCGCCAGCTTCATCACAGTTTCTTTGATCGCAAAACCGGTCACATCCGGTTTCGACGCCGGACGCGGCGCAGGCGGCCTTACGACTGGCGCTGGTGGCCGCACTGCCGACTTCTGCGCTTCTTTCATCCCCTCACGCACGGCCGCAGGCGCAGCTGCCATCACATTCGGTGCCCACCGCGTCGCCTTGGCCAGCACTTGTCCAAACTGCTTCAACTCCATATTGCCAAGCCCGGAAACAAGCGCCGCACTCGCCGCCACATGCTGCTGCAATTTCTGATTGCCGCAGGTATTGGCAGAACAGGCCACTCCGTTCTTCGCCACACTCTTCACATACTCACGAACCAGCGTCGCCTTGTCCTGCTCATTGAACTTGTAAGACCCCTGCCGATCCACTTCCAGCATCCGCGCCAGTTGATTCTGTCGTGCATGCGGGTTCTCTTTCTCAAAGAACTTCTCCAGTTCCATCCCGTGCTTATCCGCAACATAAACATCAAAAGTGTTCTGCCAGAAGCTACCCTCCATCGATTCCTTTGTTGTCGCCTGGAATCCATAAAGATGCTCAACCTCGCGAAACATCTCACGCGCCCCCGCATAGCCAGACCCCTTCATATGCTCAATCCACTTCGGGTTCCACAAACGCTGATTCATCTCTGTGGCAAGAAAGGTCTTCAGGTCCACCATGTTCTCAGCGCCCGGCTTGCGCAAGTTATGAATGTAAAACTCAGGAGCCTTGTCACCGTTCACAAACTTCGTTGCGGCACTCATGCCACCGGCATAACTGTAGGTATCATCGTTGTCGAGCACGCCGTAGAGATTGCTCGTACGGCTGAACAACACAGACTGGTTGCCCTTCAAATGCTCTTCAAGGCCCTTGGGCACTTCCTCGCCCCAGGTCTCTTCGCTGAAAGCCGAGTTCATGTAGTGCAGATACAGATTCGCGAGCCCAGCATCGTTCCCTGCATCCCTGCTCGACTCCACCATTCGGTCCACCCCGATCGAATAAGACCCCGGCTTGTTGCCAAACACTCGCGCCCTTGCAATCCGTTCCGCCTGCTTCTTATCGACACCCTGAGCGATCAGCGCCTTGGTCACTTCCTTGTCATGACGCGAAATCGCGTTATCCCCAGCCGAAGCCGCCAGCCTTGAAGCGCGGTCCAGCAAATTGATCTTGTCACCAAATCCGTCCCGGTAAATACCACTGATGTTGAACACCACATTCACTCGCGGGTGTTTCATCTCTTTGTCTGGCACCAGCCGGATGTTGTCTACCTGATTGCGCGCATTCCATTGCAGCTCAATACCCATCAGATGCAGCGCCATCGATTCCATTGCCCCGTGATGCGAATCCGTCTCGCCGTACCAGAGCATCATCGAAACCTTGTCCGGGAAGCCACCCTTCTCCTTGCGAAACCGAGCCAGCGTCTCATCAGCCATCTGCCGCCCCAGAGCCCACGCTTCCTTGGTCGGAATCAGCGTCGGGTCAAAGCCAAACTGTTTGCGCCCCGTAGGCAAGCCGGCAGGAACACGCAATGGCTCTCCCAGCGGGCTCGACGGCAAATACCGCCCGCGCAACACCTCAACAATGGCATCCACCTCGCGCGTCGCTGACAATCGCAAGTTCGTAATCCACGGTTTACCCGATGCTATCTGGGTAAAGATCTTGTCCCGTAGTTTAGGCTCGTACTTACCCTCCAGCACAGGCTCGCGGCCCTCAAACACTGCTTCAGCCCACTTCGGCAATTCGGCGCGAATCTTCGGGATTTCTGTCTCCTGAAAACCAAACTTGATGAACTCCCCCAGCGCCTCCTTCTGCACAGCCTCCGACGGCAACACCCCCAGTGAATGGATCCCAGCCGGAATCGGCCCATCCAGCACCTCACCTACAAACTTCATCAGCTTCGCCTGAGACTCGCGAATATCCGGATCGTTCAAATTCAAACGCAACTGAGTATCCAGCTTCAGCTTGATCGCCTCGGCCTTCACCGTCTGCCAGTATTGATCGGCCAGTGTCGCCTGCGTATCCTGCTTCTCGCGCAACTGCTCCAGCGCCTGATTCAACGGTCGCAACTCCTCGCGCATCCCACCACCCAAGATCAGCGGTGTCAGGTGGCTAATCATCACCGCCGCACTCCGCCGCATCGCCTGCAACGACTCGCCGTCTCCGTCCATGATGTAGTAATACGGGTTCGGGATATCCCCAAGCATCGCCTCCGAGTGATCCCATCCCGCCTGCGCCACCTGCTTGCCCGGCAGCCACTCGAGCGTCCCATGACGCCCAATGTGAACAATGGCATCGGCCTTGAACACATGGCGGTACCACATGTAGGCAGCCACATAGGAATGCGGCACCGGCACCGTCGTATCGTGTGTTGTGTCGATGATCCGGTCAAAGGTGGCACGTAGCGGCTGCACGCCCATAAACACGTTCCCGTAACGAGCCCCCGGGATCACAAAAAAATGCTTCCCTTCACTCGTCTTGATCCGCAGCATCTCGGTCTTCTCCGGCGGGCCGTACTCTTTCGTGATCATGTTGCGAAACTCAACCGGCAACTGTGCAAAGTGCCGCTTGTAGTCTTCCACCGCGTACAACACCATTCCGCCTTTTTCGAGCATCGCATCCAGCTCACCCGGGGCCCAGGTCTCAACGTTCCGCCCGGAGCGCTCCAGCATCCGAATCAAATCCCGGTCACTCGGCCGTGTATCGCCCGTCACATAGTCAGACTTGCGCAACCGCTCAAGCAATGTCGACATCGTCGGCAACACTTGCAAATACGAAGCCCCCAGATTTCCCTTGCCCGGCGGGTTGTTGTAGTAAACGAATACAATCTTCTTCTCAGCGTTCGGTTTGTCCTGCAGTGCAATCCACCGCAGACTACGTTTCACCGTCATCTCCACCCGCTCCCGAATCGGCGCGACATAACTGGTCCCATCGGCACGTGTCTCGGTCGAGGCAAACAGAATCGGCTCGGCCGTCGCTGCCCGTTCTGGCGTCGAGATCTGGCTCGGCACCTTGTCCGGCATCAAACCACGCAACCCCTTCGACCATTCGGCATAATTCTGCCGCGTCACCTGCAGGTTCATCGCATGAACCCCATGGCTCTCCAGCCACTTCGTATCGTCCGGCTTAAGCACACCCAGATTGAGAGCGTAAATCAATCGCAACGGCGACTTGCCATCCACCGTGAAATACGGGTTCAACGTGTTGAAAGGCCAGCCAAAGGCAGGCACCGCACCAATTTTGTTTCGCTCCAGCTCAGCAATCAAGGCATCGATATGAGCCAGATCCTGTTGCTTGATGTTGGTATTGAAGAAGCCAATTCCAACCAGCGGTGCGCCCTTCTTGTAAAGCCCGCTCGTCTCATACCAACCCAGATACTCCGATAGATTCTTAAACTCTTTGCGCGTCTTCGGATGATAGATGCCACTCGAAGCCTGCGAGACTGGTGCCGAAAACTTCAGCTTCTTCACGCCCCCGCCACTTTGATAGAGCAGCGCCAGCATTGGCGTAATGTTCTCCAACCCACCAAACTGCCAATACCGCTCCACCTCTTCAGCCAGCTTCGTGCTCTGCTTATAAACCCATTGCCTCGGAAGAAACATCGTGGGCGAAACCACAAAGGCTGCACCGCGCTTGGCCGCCTTGTCCGCCTGCGGCGTCAGCCGCTGCATCATGCTGTCTTCAGGGTGAAAGTAGAAACTGATCCGCGCCCACGCCATCTGCTCTGCCGTCGGTTCCCCAGCCGCCGTCTGCACCTCAATCAGCCCCGCCCCATACTGCTTGTCAAACGCTGTCTTGGCTTCCTGAATCACCTGCCCGCCACCAGACACAATCAGGATCTTCACCGGGTCTGCCCCAGCCATCAATCCCGCAAACAATACAACAAGACTACTGATTCGCTTCAGGTACATAAACAACGCTTCCATCCGGCAATTGATATGCGACTCCCAGTCGCGTCCCAGACCCCGACTTCTTCTCCGGAGTCATCTTCTTCACTTTCACTTCCTTCTTGCTCTTCTCGATGATTTCCATCTCACCCGTTCGCGTGTCACGCTTGACGATCGTGAACTCCGAGTTCGGGTCGAGAATCTGAGCCATGCTAAACGCCTGCACCAGCGCCACCATCAAGCCCACCGCAAACACAATTGAAGCGTCAAACAAATTCGCCACACCCGACAAAGGGTCCTCGCGGTGGATGCTTGTGAAACGCGACTTTGATCGATCCTTACGCCGGAATGCTCGCATTGCTGCTCCTTGCCTGCATCAAAAGCTCACACAGATTCTCCATGGCTTCTACGTCAGCCCTTGCCCATCGCTCCCGCACCAGCGTAATCGCGTAAGCAATCCCCGACATCACCAGCCCGCACACTACCGCTCCAAAGCCCACCACCAGGTGGTTCACCATTCCCGCCATATCGCCAGTCAACAACGATTGCAGCGCCGGCCCCAAAGGGATAATCGTCCCCGCCAAGCCAAGCATCGGCCCAAGCCGCACCAGCGCACGTGAGAAATCGAGCCTTGCCGTCGTTTGCGATTCTTCTTCCCGCAAAGCCTGATCCAGCAGCATCTCAAAGTTTTTTGCGGTTTCCAGCGTCCCGCGTCGCTTCTCGAGTCGCTGCCAGAATCCCAGAAGGCCGATCGACAACTTGACCCCATTCAATTTGCCATCGCTATAGCGATTTCGTCGAAAATCCGCGTCTAGCGCAGATCCCAACGCCTCAAGATTTGTAGCTTCATCTCCGCGACGTTGGAAAACGTTGTAAGCCAGCCGACCCAATTCAATCAGAGACCAGACAAAAAGTACGATCAAACTGATCGCCACAGGCCAGAAGAAGAAGTTCGAAAGTTGGTAAAAAAGCTTGACGGTGATGTCGTAAATGGCAGGCATGAGATTTGTGTCTCTATGAGTATAGTCACGCTAAATTATGTAAGTTGCACTAATCCAATGAACGGGCGAAAATCGCCGATCAACGGACATAGCCATCCGATCCAGGCAACGTTTGCGATGACCCAAACAACTTCAAAACCTTCTATTTTGTCCCGCTCACCGCTCATTTTCACCCGCTAGTAAGAATCTGTTGGGTTTGAGCTCGATCCAACCATAAGCTATTGCTAATGGCTCCCAGTCTCTTGCTCCGAACCTTGATTGCAATCGGAATTTTCTCCCTTCCCTCCTTCGCTCAAGCTGTCCTCCAGGGCAAGATTACCGACCCGCAATCCGCACCCGTATCCAACGCCCGCCTCAGCCTCCATGCCGCAGGCGGCGCAATCATTGCAAGCACGGTCTCAGAAGCCAGCGGTACCTACAAGTTCTCAAGCATCCCCAGCGGTACTTACATCCTGGAAGTAGAATCAGAAGCCTTCAGCCTTGCCTCCCGCCAGATCACGATTGAAAAAACAGGCACCCCCAAGGATGAAGACTTCAAGCTTGCCATCGGCGGCCTCGCCCAAACAGTGATTGTTACCGCCAGTGACGGCGCCCAAACCATCGATCAAACCACCAAGGCCATCAGCGTCATCTCTGCCGAAGAAATCAACAACCGCAACGAAAACAACCTCGCAGAAATCGTTCGCTCAGTCCCCGGCGTGCAGATTCGACAGCTCGGCGGCCCCGGCGCACTCACCCAGATCCGCATGCGCGGCCTCCGCCCCGACGCCTCAGCCGTCTTGATCGACGGCATGCGCTTCCGCGACCCCACTACGACCCAGGGCGACGCCAGCTCCTTCGTCGCTAACATGACCTTTGTCAACGCCAAGCAAGTCGAAGTCCTCCGCGGCTCCGGCTCCTCTCTTTATGGCACCTCTGCCGTAGGCGGAGCTATCAACATCGTCTCCGATGACGGCGGCGGCCCCACCCACGGCATGATCCAGGCCGAAGGCGGTGGCCTTGGCTTCATGCGCGGTCGCGCCACCATCGGCGGCGCCTTTATGAACAACAAGCTTCTCTACAGCGCTGGCTTCACCCACCTCAATGTCATGAACGGAGTGGACGGCAACGATGCCAATCGCTCCAATGGCGGGCAGGCCTTCGTCCGTTACGACTTCACCCCCAAGACCCGCCTCACCGGCCGCTTCTACGGTGCAAAAGACTTCCTCCAGTCCAACGTCACTCCGGGTACAGGCGGCATCCCCGCCGCCAATTTCGGCACTTCCGATATCATTCCCGCCATTCCGCTCCCCCTCGATCAGGTCCAAAACCTCAACAGGAACCTACCGGTAAATTACGGCAACGCGACTTACGTCCCAGGCCGCGACGATACCGACAGCCGTCGCTCTTCCACCTTCTTCACCACCGCCGTCAAGCTTCAGCACGACATCGGCAACAACATCAACCTGCAGGCTGCCTACCAGCGCCTCAATACCAATCGCATTTTCCGCAACGGTCCCGGTGGCGGTGGCTTCCAGCCAGCGGCCTCCACCCTCACCAACCCCGGGGGATTTATCGATAACATCGACCTTCGGGCAGGAATCCGAGTTTCAAAAATCTATCAGGTCTCTGTAGGCTATGAATTCGAAAAAGAGTTCTTCAACGACCGTCAGAACAACGGTCTTCCTGCCCCCCGCACCATCCTGGTGGACGGCAAAGTTCGTCAAACGGCCAACGCCGCCTTCATCCAGAATCAGTTCTCTCTATTCCGCGACCGCCTCCTCGTCTCTGCCTCCGGCCGCGTTCAGAGCTTCAATCTAAAGCGCCCTGAATTTGCTATCCAGGGCACCGCCAACAACTACAACCGGGATCTCCCGAGCCCCCCCACCGCTTGGACCGGCGACCTCTCCCTCGCCTACCTCATCCCCGAATCCGGCACCAAAATCCGCGCCCACCTGGGCAACGCCTATCGCGCCCCTGCCCTCTACGAACGCTTCGGCGCCGGCTTCTCCAACGTACCCGCCACCGGCGCAGTTATCTTCACCCCTTATGGCGACCCTACCCTCTTGCCAGATCGCTACAACACCTACGATTTCGGCATCGATCAGTACATGCTGCAGTCCAAGATCCGCCTCAGTGCCACCTACTTCTATAACCGCATCAAACAGC